>CAYJDG010000016.1:34134-42154 GCA_964368875.1 uncultured Pseudobdellovibrionaceae bacterium | reverse complement strand
AGCGAAGGATGCGCAAGCTTTTCTGCAAGAGCAAATGGAAAGACTGGGCGTGTCGGCAATTGAAGATATTTCTCAGACCCGCGATACCTGCTGGACCCAGATCAGCCTGACTTTCAAAACCTTCGCCGGCCAGCAACCCGCGGACCTTTTGCACAGAATGGTCAAGTTTGTGGAAAGCCAGCGCGTCGAAGCTGAAAAAGCCGAACGCGCTGCTGCCTTGGCGCGCAACACGCTGCCTCAGCCGAAACTCGAAACAATTCTATAAATCATGCCTTATCAATTTATCTCAGACAGGTTCGCCTACGCAGCCGCTCGCAAAGAGCAAAAGCGTGTGGGTGCGATAGTTGATCTGCGCCGCGAAGTCGCCAGCTCTTTTTTTGACAAGGCTGGATGGTTGCAGAAAGAAGCTCGTGTCAAAGGCTATCCAAATCTTGGCGCAGTTGTGGATCAAGCCCTTCGTCTCACCGACTACAGTTCAACGGCGCGTGATTTTGTTGCTGAAACGGCTCTGAAAGTTGCAGGCAGTTCCAAACGTCAGGGAACATGGAGCGTAGTTGAACGCTATCAGGCGCTGCAACAGCTCGTCAGCCCGCTTTATATGAACCCCGATCAGTCCACTGTTCTGGATGATATGTTGGCCCTGAGCACAAAACTGACATCGGGTCATATCGATTTTGCCGCGTGTGCACTTAAGATTGCTGCCGATAGATGTTATTCCGATAATCGAGATGACCGCCTGAAAATCTCACAGGCTATCGCCGGGCTTGAGCAGAGTTACCAGTATCAACGTCTTGAGCTGGGAACCGGTAAACGTATGCTGGCTGCCGCTCAGGTGCTTGCTCTGCTTAAAGCCGACCATGATAACACAGCGGGCTACCGGCTGGACATCAAAGGTGCGACGGCAATTCTTCTGGATCGCCAGACGGATGGGTTTAAGGACGGAGCGCCGCACCATGCACTGTTCCTACCACATGATCGTGTCGGTGGTAATCGTGGTGTCGTCATTCCAGGCAGCAACCGCCGCGAACTTGCGTCGTTCTCGGAACCAGTCAGCTTCCGCGATTACTGCACGACTCTGGCGGTTGAGCTGTTGCGCATGCCAGCAGGCGCGATCAGACGGATTGATGAGTTGCAGATCAATAAAATGACCTACGCTTATGACATCTCAGTGGGCGGGACGGGTAGCAATCACTATAAAATCGGCGAATTATTTGTTTCTCCTGATCGAGAAAAGCCCCCTACGGACGAAGAAATTCTGGTCTATGCGAATAATGTGCTGGAAAGCCGCCGCGCGAAAGCCATCGATGAATTGGCGCGCCTTCAGGCTATCGCGAAAATGAATTCTCATTGGGAAAATGCGTTTGCTGATGTGCTGGGCGATATCAACCCGCGTGCCGCAGAGCCACTTGTGCTTGGTCGCATGGACGCGGTTCTGCACCCCTCAGTAAAATAGCTGTTTCAGTTTTAGGGCGAATGCCCTAAAAATTCTTATGCTGAAGGCGCATCAAGCTTCTTTCGTCAAATTCTGTATCGTCGGTGGGATCAACACGCTGATCGATCTGGCGGTGTTTTCGCTTCTCTTTTATGCGCTCTCTGTTCCTTTGCTGGCAGCCAATGCCGCAGGGTTCTGTGCCGGGGTGCTGAACAGCTATCTGATGAACAAGGCCTGGACCTTTGGCGACCGCGCGCCGCACACACCTAAAACCTTTATCTTGTTTATAGGCGTTGCGCTTGCCGGGCTTGGCATCAGCTCGCTGACGATTTGGGTTTTAGCGGGATTGGTGCCAGTTTTTCTGGCAAAGCTTGCCGCCTGTGGGGCGTCAATGGTGTGGAATTATGGTCTGACGCGGTTTGTCGTTTTCAAGACCTAGTTCAGTTCGCGGCGCTTATAGATATAAAAAATCTTCTGCGGATTTTTGTAGGTCAACGGTTCATAAAACGACGTTTCTTCGTAAGTGACTTTTCCAGCGTACGCATACTTCTTCCATGATTTTTTATAGACCGGGTTTTGCGACAGGAATTTCGCCAGATCGAATTCGATGTCGTAATTTTCCTTGAAGAATTCAGACGACAGTATCAAGACGACGTTCGGTTTAAAGGTGTCGAGATCTTCGGCCATCATGCCGCTGAAGCGCAAAAAGTCCTGATAAGTGGCTTCTTTCTCAGCCGGAGTTTGGTTCGGGTTCAGCGTCATATCTTTGTATAGCTTGCTAAGAAACCATGTGCTGGCGAAGCGGGACCCATATTCGGCCCCGGTCGAAACATGCATTTCCTGCCCCATGTCCATCATGTCATCGTACACCCAGAAGCTTTTATGCTCCGCGTCCTTGTTCGCCTCGTTGATGACTTTTTCTAGTGGCGTGTAGTCAGGAAAATTAAATTTAAGTGGCAGGCCGCAATAGCCGATCAAGGCAAGGGCAATAACCGTGCCCGGAAGAGCCATCTTGCGGGTTGCGGAGAACCGAGAGGTGACTTCATACAACAGTACTCCTCCCGCGCAGGCCAGCAGCATAACCATCGGTGTGTAGTGGTAATAGAACCCCTTGGCCTGCACGAGCACTGGAATGAGTGAGGCGGCACCGCAGAAGACAAGAAAATCCAGCAAGGACCGAAGCTGCGATTTTTTCAGAAATTCGTGAATACCCAGCCAGATGAGTCCCACCATCATCAGCGCATAAAACGCATAAGAGAGCAGGTCTTCCAGATAGATATGCATGAAATAGTATTTCATCACATCGGGTGCGACGACATCGATGTAATCCCGGAAAAAGAACCAGACCACTGCGGCATAGAGAATGGTCATGCTTGAAAGTGAGAGGAAATCGGGATCTTTCAGGAAAGAAAGGCTGCGCGTTTTAACGGCGCGGTGCAGCAGCATCAATGCCGGCAGCAAGCCGTGATGGGGTTTGACGAGGATAAGTACCGCAGACACCAGCATGAACGGCCAGAGACAGCGACGGTGCGTGTCAGTTTTTTGTGTGATGGCGAGTTGATACAATACAAACGGCGGCAGCAGCAGGGCAATATAGTGATCGCGCTCACCAAAGCTGATCTGTGAGCCTATCGTCGCTGCAAGCATATAGGAAAAAAGAAGGATCAGGCGTTGCGGGTCGGTGAGAAAAGCGAAGTTCTTCAGCGCCTGATGAAACATCGCCGCGCAGGCCCCGAAAATCGCGAAGGATTGCACGAGCGTGGTGAGCGGGGTGCTTAGGCCCAGATATTTGTGAAGCACTGCTGGAAAGAAATAGGTCAGCATGCTAAGCGGCGGATTGGTTTCGTAAGCGCTGCCGCTCATGGTCAGGCCGTCGAGGATGCGTTCCATGACGACACAGAGCCAGAGAATATCATGGTGGCCCGGTTGCAGGACGCGCATATACAGCCATGGCAAAATGGCGAGTAAAAGCAGAGCCCAATATAGAATTTTTTTGGCAGAGGAGGTCGGCGGTGAACTGGCGTCGTTAGAAGCGAGCATCATCGCCGGACCTTATGAAGTTAGCCGGTAACAACGGCGTCCTTGTCTTCTTCCTTAGCCTTTTCGGCTTTTTTCTTCTTCTTGTCGGAATGAACGAAGACCGGCTTCTTGTTGTCTTTGACGGTTTCTTCGTTGATGACGACTTCTTCGACATCGGCGAGATCAGGTAGATCATACATCGTGTCGAGAAGAAGCTGTTCAAGGATCGAGCGCAGACCACGGGCACCGGTTTTGCGAACGATGGCTTTGACAGCGATCTGGTTCAGCGCTTCCGGCGTGAAGGTCAGCTTAGTGTTCTCCATTTCAAACAGGCGTTGGTACTGTTTGACGAGAGCGTTCTTAGGCTCGGTCAGGATCGAGACGAGAGTTTTCTCATCGAGATCGTCGAGAGTTGCAACGACCGGCAGACGACCGACGAATTCAGGGATCAGACCGAACTTCAGCAGATCCTCGGTTTCGAGGTTGCGCATCATTTCGCCGATGCCCTTGTCGATGCCCGTCTTGATGTCGGCACCAAAACCGATCGACGTGCCGCCCTTGGAGCGCTGGCCGATAATTTTTTCGATCCCGGCGAAAGCGCCACCGCAGATGAAGAGAATGTTGGTCGTATCAACCTGCAAGAATTCCTGCTGCGGATGTTTACGGCCACCCTGCGGCGGAACCGAGGCAATCGTGCCTTCCATCAGTTTCAGCAAAGCCTGCTGTACGCCTTCGCCCGATACGTCACGGGTGATCGACGGGTTGTCGGACTTGCGTGAGATCTTATCGATCTCGTCGATGTAGACGATACCGCGCTGCGCGCGTTCAACGTTGTAGTCACAGTTCTGGAGAAGTTTCAGAACGATGTTTTCAACGTCTTCACCAACGTAACCAGCTTCGGTGAGCGTGGTCGCATCAGCCATGGTGAAAGGAACGTCGAGGATACGGGCAAGAGTCTGCGCGAGCAGGGTCTTGCCGGAACCAGTTGGACCGACGAGCAGGATGTTCGATTTGTTGATCTCGACGTCAGCACCTTTGCCGCCGATTTCAAGACGCTTGTACTGGTTGTGCACGGCTACCGAGAGGATTCGCTTCGCGCGGTCCTGGCCGATGACGTAGTCATCGAGCACGCCTTTGATTTCGGAAGGTGTCGGGATGCCGTCGCTGCCGCTGCGGACGAGGTTGCTCTTATCCTCTTCACGGATGATGTCCATGCAGAGTTCGACGCATTCGTTGCAGATGAAAACGTTGGGGCCAGCGATCAGCTTTCTGACTTCGTGCTGGCTCTTGCCGCAGAAGGAACAGTAGAGGGTGTTTTTGGATTCTGACCCTGAAGACTTAGACATAACCGGCCGTTCTGTAAGTGTGTAAAAAGTTACTCATAACCACTCTGCCAAGAGGCAGACACTGACGCAAGCCCTTCTTTTTACTATCCTATTCACTTTCTTTTAAGAAATTACAAATGACCGTGAACCGGACAGAGGAGGGGCAAGCTTTGCGTCCTCTTAGAAAATAATATAAGACGCGTGTCAAGCCTGAGTAGATGGGCGTGAAATTAATCGAAACGACCATGAACACTGCACCGCACACTATCGAAGAAGTCATTGAGTTATTCGACCTTTTTGGCGATGACTGGGAAGAGCGGTATCGCTACCTGATTGACTTAGGGAAAACCGTTCCGCTGATGCCTGATGCTCTGAAAACAGAATCAACCAAGGTTCAGGGGTGCACTTCACAGGTCTGGATGGTCGCCGATGTGAGAGATGGTATTTTCACCTTTCAGGGCGACAGCGACGCGCACATCGTCAAAGGTCTGATCGGACTCTTGATGATTCTCTTCAATGGGCAGCCCGTGAGTGCCATTGAGGGCATCGATGTGCCGAAGATTTTCGCCCGTCTCGGGCTTGAGCAAAACCTGAGCCCGAACCGCCGTAACGGCTTTTATGCAATGGTTGAGCGCATTAAAGCGACGAATTAGAAGCGAAAAGCCATTTTTCTGGATTTATCGCGCCTTGTTTTTGCTTATGGCAATTATTGTCGCGCCGCCAGCTTAATCTTATGTGCCGACTCAAGTTACGATTCACGCGGACATTCTAAACAATAATAATTATGGCGCGGGTTTTTCTGCAGGCTGTTTGGTCTTTTCTGCAGCCGGTTTGGGCGGGCGGGTTTTGGATTGCATGCTGCCAAGGACTTGGGTGAAGAGTTTGTCGGTTTTGTCGTCCTGCGGCCCGCTCATATCTGCCTCCAACGAGAAAATGGATTTTTCCCCGATCCAGAGCTGGGCCGTGTAAATCACATCGCGGTCGCCGCGCACGCCGGTGCCGACAGTTGCCGCAACTTTATAGCCGTTTTGCGTTGTGGCTTTGGGTGGATCGCCCTCGAGGTTGGCTTCGGTCAGCATCTGCTTGACGGTTTCAACCATGATCTCAGGCGTATAACGCTCAAGCTCTTTGGGGTCAGCGGCGGTGCAGGTGATGCGGAAATTGACTGACGCTTCGGCAGTGACGATCTTCGTGTAGGTCACGATTTCAGCGCAGGCTTTTTTCTCACCGTCCGTACATTTCTGTTCGATCAGCGGCTTTTCCGGGAAGGTCATTTTGAATTCGCATGGATCCGGCCCGTATGTATACGGCTCGGCTAGCGCAGGCAGGGGGGCAAGAAGAAGTCCGGCGGTCAGCAAAAGGGATGCGTATTTCATGATCTTTTCCAGTCTTCCGGATTGGCCGGAGTTTGTGTGCCTGCAGTCATATCTTTGATCTGGTGCCCGTCCGCGAACGGCAGCCAGACATAGGGAATGCCCTTTTTACTGGCATATTTGATCTGGTCAGGAATTTTGCGGGCGGCGTGGTAGAGCTCAACCTTATTGCCATTAGCCCGCAACGTGCGGGCGGTTGCGGCAGCGCGCGCCTGCTCGCCCTCGCTTGGAATGACGACCATAACATCAGCAGGTGATTTCGGCCCGATGCCGAGCATCGACGGATTGGTCTGGCGCATGACATCGAAGAGGCGTGAGAAGCCGATAGAAATACCAACGCCGGGGAGGTGTTTGTTAATGTAGCCCGAGGCGAGATCGTCATAGCGACCGCCGGAACAAACAGAACCTGTGAATTCGGGCACGTCGAGAAGTTTGGTTTCGTAAACGGTACCTGTGTAGTAATCGAGACCACGGACGATGGAGAGATCGCCAATCGCCAAATCAGATACGTATTGCAAACTATTAAGCACAAGCTCTAACTCGGCTATGCCTTGCTTCATCGTCTCATTCTCGCCAGTCATATTCGCAATAACTGAGGCGTTCCCTTTGGTTGCTGCGAGAGAAAGGACTTTATCGATTTGAAGTGAATTCAGGGCAGCCTCTTCAAGATGTTTCGTAACGCCATCTTTTCCAATTTTCTCAAGCTTATCGACAGCTGCCATAAGCATCGCTGATTTCTCTGACAAGCCAAGGCTTTCGATTAATCCTAGCCAGATTTTGCGGTTATTAACCCGCAACTGAACCCGCCCTATACCCAGACTCTCAATCGCCTCATAACAAACTGCCGCCACCTCCGCATCAAATGAGATTGGGAGGTTGTCGACGTTAATGACGTCGATATCGCATTGATAGAATTCACGCATGCGTCCGACTTGTGGGCGTTCGCCGCGCCAGACTTTTTGCATCTGGTAGCGTTTGAACGGGAACACAAGATCATTGAAATGTTGTGCGACGTAGCGGGCGAGGGGGACGGTCTGGTCGAAATGGAGCGCGAGACGTGCTTCGTTTTTTGAACCTTCGTCTTTGTGCAGACGCTCGATCACATAAATTTCTTTGTCGACTTCACCTTTCGCGGTGATGACGCCGATCTCTTCGACCGAGGGGGTTTCAATTGAACAATAACCATAGCTTTCGAAAACACGGCGGATGCTGTCGAACCAGCGTTGCTCGACAATGCGTTCTTCAGGGAGCCATTCGGGGAAACCCGTGACCGGGCGCGGTTTATAGATGGATTTTTGAGCGTCAGACATGGGTTTCCTTGTACTGGAAAGGCTTTGAATCGCCAAGGGTTTCTGTAGATATGAAAATATTGACATATTGCAATTGTGGCGGTATTGTGGCGATACTGTGGCAGAGACTACAGAGGCGAGCAGGGTTATAAAAATGGCAAAAGCCAATCTCAAAAGTGTGACCAACAACAGTTCAGTGCTAACCCCTGATGCAGTGGTGAGCGTTCCGGTTCGCCACATGGGCATTGCGCGTGGACGCTCTAAAGATCAGGTGATGGGGATTCGCGTTGAGCGCGGTCCGGCCATTGGTGTTGCCCTGACCGCCAGATCACCCGTCGACTTCGACAGCTTTTCCGATCTCGATAGATTGCCACGCGTTCTCGTCGCGCAGATCGATGACCTTGATCCGTACAACGCAGTTCAAAGCATTCTCAAACATTTCGGCGACAGGGCCGTCGAAAAACGCCGGGCCTATGTCACCCATGATGGCAGCAATCCGGCGCTCTATGCGAAAGTGCGCCGCGAACTGAAGCGAACCCCGTTCCGGGTTCTGCGCGATATCACCACCACCAATAATCTGGG
>CAYJDG010000016.1:0-34034 GCA_964368875.1 uncultured Pseudobdellovibrionaceae bacterium | reverse complement strand
TATCTGCCCACGCCTCGTGAGCAGCAAATGATTGACGCCTGTATCGCGGGCAAAACCTATATGTCCGGAGAGCTTGAGCTGTTGTTTGATTTAACGCGGCCCAGCAGTGAAATCAGTCAGAAATTTGTTCTCTCATCGCCGCATTCTCCCGTTTTGGCGAGTGGACTGCACCTGCAGTAATCAGTCTTTTTCGAACAATTCGGTCAGCCGCGCGATCAGGGCCTCGCCCAGTTCGTCCGCATCAGAAATCGTGATCGCCTTGCGGTAGTAACGGGTGACGTCATGGCCGATGCCGATGGCAGTCAGATCGACCTTGTCGACCAGTTCGATCCAATCGATGACGTGGCGCAGGTCTTTTTCAAGGATGTTGGACGGATTGACCGACAGGGTTGAATCATCAACCGGAGCCCCATCCGAAATCACCATAAGGATTTTGCGGTCTTCAGGGCGTGCGGCGAGGCGGTTATAGGCCCATGCAAGGGCTTCGCCATCGATGTTTTCCTTGAGCAGGCCCTCTTTCAACATCAGGCCGAGATTCTTGCGCGTGCGTCGCCACGGAGCGTCGGCAGCCTTGTAAATGATATGGCGAAGGTCGTTGAGACGGCCCGGCAGTTGCGGGCGGCCCTGATTGATCCACGTATCACGCGCCTTGCCGCCCTTCCAGGCGCGGGTGGTGAAGCCAAGAATTTCGACCTTCACGCCACAGCGCTCAAGCGTGCGAGCGATGATATCGGTACACATCGCTGCAATCGTGATCGGTCGGCCCCGCATCGAGCCGGAGTTATCGAGCAGGATGGTGACGACCGTATCCTTGAAATCGGTCTGGCGTTCCTGCTTGAAGCTTAAAGGAATGGTCGGGTTGGCAACGATCCGCGCGAGGCGGGCAGGGTCGAGATAGCCTTCCTCCAGATCGAACTGCCAGCTGCGCATCTGCCGTGCCAGAAGCTTACGCTGCAAGCGGTTGGCGAGCTTGGCAACGACCGCCTGTAAGTGGACGAGCTGTTTATCGAGCATGGCGCGGAGACGATAGAGTTCCTCGCTGTCGGCTAGGTCCTCGGCTTTAACGATCTCGTCGTACTGGGTGGTATAGATGGTATAGGTCGTGCCGGGTCCGGCGGAGGGATCGGGGCGTTCAGTGCGCTGCATGAAGGCATCTGAACCATCTTCATCCGCGCCATCCGAGGACATGGTCTGTTGTTCACTGGTGCCTTCGGTGGTCTCGGACTCTTCATTCTCTTCGTCACTGCTGTCATCGTACTGCATGTGTTTGTCTTGCTGCGGCGACTCTTCCTGATCCTGCGGGCTGTCCTGATCGCTTTTCTGCGGGGCAGATTGCTGGCCGGATTCATCGGGCTTGTCTTCGTCCTGATCGCTGCCGTCACTTGACGGGTTGAGATCAAGCTTCCGGATCAGTTTTGCGGACAGTTTAGCGAAGGCCTGTTGGTTCTCGAGCGATTGAGCCAGGTTTTTTAGGGCATCCGGGCCGCCGAGGCGATCATTGACCCATGGCCGCCATAGATCGGCCAGACGCTGCGCACCCTCCGGCAGAGTTTCCCCTGTCAGGGCTTCGCGCATCATTGCATGAAGGCTGTCGGCGAGTGTGTCATTAGGGCGGTCGACGATGTTCTGGTAGCCCATACGCTGCCCTTTGGCATCGAGCACGGCTGAGAGGTTCTGAGCAACGCCCGGCATTTCCAGCGCGCCGACAGATTCAATACGTGCCTGTTCAAGCGCATCGAAGACGGCTTTGGCATTCGGGTCTTGTGGCGCAAGCTTGCGGTGCAGGGTGGCATTGTGCAAGCGCAGGCGTAGCCCTTCGGCATCAGCGGCCCCGCGCAGGATGCTTTTATCGCGGGCACTCAGGCGCGGGTCAGGAAAGGGCAGGCGCGCTTTGTTCGGCTGGGTCAGCGAAAGCTTACGGTCAGCATTCTCGGCAGGGGTATAGATAACATCGATATTCTTTTTGCCCGCAATGGCACGCAACGCGGAGGCATTCGCATCTTTGAAAGTTTCGAGGGTGTCGTTATCAGACGCCATTTTCGTTCAGCAAGTCTACGCCGAAACATCTTTGATAGTATTCGGCGAGGATCGGGCGTTCCAGTTCGTCGCATTTGTTCATGAAGCTAAGTTTGAAGGACAGTTCGCGGTCATTGAAAATCAGCATGTTTTCGCCCCAGCTGATGACGGTACGCGGCGACATGACGGTGGATAGATCCCCGTTTTTAAAGCCTTCGCGGGTCATATCAGCCATGCGGACCATGGCTGAGACTTCTTCTAGGTTGGTCAAATGCGGCACTTTAGCCTGAACGATTTTCACTTCGTCGTCGTGTTCAAGATAGTTCAGAACCGTGACGATGTTCCAGCGGTCGAGCTGGCCCTGATTGAGCTGGTGCGTGCCGTGATAAAGGCCCGTTGTATCGCCGAGGCCAACCGTGTTGGCGGTCGCAAACAGGCGGAAGGCCGGATGCGGGCGGATCACCATGTTCTGATCGAGGAGGGTGAGGCGGCCATCGGATTCCAGCACGCGCTGAATAACGAACATCACATCGGGACGACCGGCATCATATTCATCGAAGACGAGCGCGACAGGGTTTTGCAGCGCCCAGGGCAGCAGGCCTTCCTTGTATTCAGTAATCTGTTTGCCTTCACGCAGCGTGATCATGTCCTTGCCGATCAGGTCGATCCGCGAGACGTGGCTGTCGAGATTGATGCGCACACAGGGCCAGTTGAGACGGGCGGCAACCTGTTCGATGTGCGTCGATTTCCCGGTACCGTGATAGCCCTGCACCATAACGCGGCGGTTGTGCGCGAAGCCGGCGAGGATAGCGAGGGTCGTGTCATGATCGAACTGGTAGGCCGGATCGATGGCCGGGACGTTCATCATGTCGTGGCCGTAGCCGGGAACCTCCCAATCGATATCCAGACCGAAGGTTTGTTTGACGTTGAATTTTTTATCCGGGATCGAAATGTTGCGCGGATTGTTCGGTGCCAGGTTGGTGACATCGAAAGCGAGGCTCATCGGCTCGGGGGAGTTGGCGGTTGGCAGGGTATCGATTTTACTCACGTAGTCCTCTCAAACAATTCAGGTCTTAGCATCAGCAAAGCGGCGAAGGCGAGGCCGATCAGCAAGCATATCAGTAGAATAAGCATATGGCTGTACCTTTTGAACACCCCTGCAAAGCCAATATCGTCCCATTCCCAAGGGAAACGAATATCCTTATCAATAAAGAGCATCCCGCCCAATATGAGCCCCATACCAGCGACACCAAACCACTTATATTCCAGAAGGCGAGGGTCCATGGTGAGGCCTATGCCCCATAATATCGCGTAGAGCGCTGCTAAACGGGCCATCCTTAGGATTTATCCTCGAGGACTTCGTATTTCTGAAATGCGACTTTCAGCACGGTGTACGCCATGTTGATTTTTTTCAACAATTCTTCAGCCTGAGGATCTTCGCGATTGAGATCGGGGTGATATTTCTTCGCTAGGGTTTTGTATTTCGATTTGATCTTGGCGAGGTCGAGCGGCGGTTCCAGACCCATAATCATCATCGCATCGAATTCCTGCGTGTTGCGGTTTACACCGCCATATCCCCGTTCCCGGCTGAAATCCCGGGGCGGTTCCTGTTCGGTGTAATTGTATGTCTGCCAAGCCTTCTTATGAATTTTTTCAAAGTTGGCCATCGTGTCATAGCGCTGAGTCGGACGGTCCCACGTCGTGGCTTTGTTGATGTAGTCCTCAATATCGGCCATCGACATGCCGGAAAAATAATTCCACGCCTTGTTGTACTCCTGCACGTGCTCGGTGCAGAAATGGTAATATTCCTTGAGATTCCGGTCCTTGGGCGCGCGATGCTCGCCGTCTTCCATACATCCCGGCATGTCGCAATGGCGCTTTCCTGCGGTTTTGCGGGAGGCTTTGCCGTCATTGTATTCCGGGGAGTTGGGTTTTAAATCGATCTTAGGCATAATCTTTATATGATACGGTAAAAACGGGTCAGAGCTAAAGTAGAATTAGTTTATAAGGATCAATATCTTATGTCAGAAACTTCACCGGTACGCGACCGGATAATCGCCAAGTTAACTGCGAAGTTCTCCCCGCAAAAGCTTGAAGTCATTGATGATAGTGCCCGTCATGCGGGCCATGCTGGAGCCGATCCCCGGGGTGAGAGCCATTTCAGGGTCCTGATCATCTCCGAAGCCTTCAACAAAATGCCAAGGGTTGAACGCCATCGTATGGTGTTCATGGCGTTGGAGCGCGAGCTCACAGACCGCATCCATGCCTTAGAAATCAAGGCTGTAAGCCCTCTTGAGGTCGTTAAATGAGGGTTCTCCAGTAAAAAATTTATAATCTTTAGGTTGTATTCAAATCCCCCTGTATGTATCAATAATTGTATCGATATTCTTCGACGCGATCTGAAAGGGGGCCTGAATAATGGCAAAATCACTATCTTCTCAGACCACTGGCTTTACGGCATCCACCTCCCTTGCCGAGCTTGATTTACCTGAAAATCTGGCTAAGAGCACGCTCGTCAGCCGCAACGTCACCATTCTTGGACGCAGAACTTCCGTCCGGCTTGAGCCTGAAATGTGGAGCGCCCTGCGCGATATCGCTCGCCGGGAAGGCTGCTCGACTCATGACATCTGTTCCCTGATCAACATTCGCAAGAATCCGCAAACCTCACTGACTGCGGCCATCCGGGTCTTCCTGATGCTGTATTACCGTGCCGCAACCACGGAAGAGGGGCATCTGCGTGTGGGGCACGGCAATTTTGAGGCGATGAAAAAGCGGGCGCAGGTGACATGTAGCCTGAGCGAGTATCAGGCAATCAATAGCGCTGCAAATGGGCTTTCAGACCAGTCGCAGGACGTTTTTACCGGCATCGTATTTTAGAAATCTAGACGCGGCCCATCGCTAGGTATTTTTGCTGGCGGCGTTTGATCAGACGATCGGAATCCCATGGTGTCAGTTCAGCCAGAGATTTTTCCAGTTGCGCTGACATCAGCAGCATCATTTCGTCTTTATCGCGATGCGCGCCACCGATTGGCTCATCGATAATACCGTCAATAATCTTCAGGCTAATCAAATCTTGGGCCGTCAGTTTAAGGGCAGTGGCGGCATCTTCGGCATGCTCGGAGGAGCGCCACAGAATGGACGCGCAGCCTTCCGGTGAGATCACCGAATAGATCGAATGCTCCAGCATCAGGACGCGGTCAGCTGTGGCAATGGCAATGGCGCCACCGGAGCCGCCTTCGCCGATGATGACCGAGATCATCGGCACGCGCAGACGCAGGCAGGAATTGATCGACTGGGCAATGGCTTCGGACTGGCCGCGTGCTTCGGCATCAACGCCCGGGTAGGCCCCTGCGGTGTCAACCAGCGACAGCACAGGCAATTGGAACTGCGAGGCCATCTCCATCAGGCGTTGGGCCTTGCGGTAGCCCTCAGGGCGCGCCATGCCGAAGTTGTGACGAATACGGCTTTCAGTGTCGTTGCCTTTCTCATGGCCCATAACGACCACCGACTGGCCTTTGAAGCGGCCAAGACCACCGACGAGCGCCTGATCTTCAGCGAACTGACGATCGCCGGCGAGCGGTGTGAAATCCTGAATAAGGTTTGAGACGTAATCGGAGAAGTGGGGGCGTTCCGGATGGCGGGCGACCTGAACCTTCTGCACGGGCGAAAGTTTGCTGTAGGTAACGCGCATCAGCTTTTCAGCTTTGCTTTCAAGCCGCGTAATTTCTTCCGCGATATTGAAGTCCTTGCTGCCGGTCATATTGCGGAGCTCGGCAATCTTACCTTCGAGTTCCTGGATCGGTTTGTCAAAGTCCATAGAGGCCATAGCGAGTCACATTCCTTGATAATGATTGTGCACCATAACAAAACAGGTTCAACATGACAAATATCTATACATATCCAGCATTTACAGGTCGTTTTTCCTCGAAAAGTTGCGAAAAATTAAGACGTTATGGTTAAATTAAGCTATGGCTGAAATTATCACCCCTCCAGCACCCGTAGAGGCACAAACCAGCGACCTTGCAGCGGTTGCTGCGCACCTTAGCAACGCCACGCTCCGCCAGTATATGCTGGCCTACAGGACAGTTGCGGACATCAAGGATGACCAGCAGAAGCGCGATGCGTTAAAAGCCCTGTATGACACTAAATTCAAGGACGGCACAGGAAGTGCATGGGTGGCTGATCCTGCCTTTGTCAGGCAACGCCTGAACGAATTTGCCAATCTCACGGAGACACTTTCAACGGACCCGGCAATGATCGATGCCCGTAAAAACTGGGCCACTTATACCAACGATCAGCGTTACGACACCCTGATGCGGGTTGCCTTGCTGACGGAACAGGCAATCGGCATGGATGCGGGGCATCTTGTTATCAGCGATATGGATGCTAGCCCGGGCGATGAATATGGCGAGCAGTCTTCGCGAACGATCACCCTTTATGTTGAATATGATCCTGAGACGCGGGTCCCTTCACTCACTGGCAAGCTGTGGGGGAATTTTGAAAATGCCGCGGCTTTGACTGTTCATGAAGCGCTTCACAGGGAGCAGGAGGTCTTGGCGGACGCTGATAACAGTGAACTTAATCCCGGGCAGCGGTTGCAGAAAGAGTATCTGACTCTTGCGAAAGAAAACTATGTCAGAGCCAAAACCAAAGAAATGGAAACGCATCCCGAGCGTATGCAAAGAGATTTGCGTCTTTATGAATTCAATCCGATGGAAGCTGAAGCGTTTATGGCGATTAAGCCCGGCCTCAAACAAAACGGCAGCATCTATAACGATCGTGGGTGGAAGGAAGTCATAGGTAGCCCCGAGATTGGTCAGGCTGTCGCAGTCCAGATCAGGGCGCGCGCAGATGGTGTAGTTAAAGACCTGAACCGTGCGCAGCAAGAAGGTCAGCCATATGATTTTGTCGGTTGTCATTTCGATCAGAAAAAACTCGCACATGACCCCGCTCTGGCAAAGAGCTTTACCTGTTCACTGGTTCCTTAATTCAAATTCAGCGCGGCCATAAAAAAACCCCTCAGGAAAGAGGGGTTTTTTAAATGATGGATCGATTGGCTCTTAAGAAGCTTTTTTAGCGGTGGCCAGAGGATGTTTTTCCTCGACCGTCTTCTTGAGCTTTTTCCCAATGATGTGGGTGTAGATCTGCGTGGTCGCGATATCGGCGTGACCGAGCATCTTCTGAACAGCGCGGAGGTCGGCACCATTAGAGAGCAGGTGCGTCGCAAAAGCGTGACGGAGGATGTGCGGGCTGACGCGGTCTTCTTCGATCTTCGCAGCACGTGCGAGGTCTTTCAGAAGTTGCGCAAAACGCTGACGGGTCAGGTGGCCGCTATCCGACGTACGGGACGGGAAGAGCCACTTGGCCTGACGACCTGCATCATCCATCGCGACGAACTGGCCGCGGATGTCAGTGTAAGCCTTAACCGCTTTCTGGGCGCTGTCGCTCAGAGGAACCATGCGCTCACGACCGCCTTTGCCTTCAACCATGATAAACTGGTTGCCTTCGGCAATGGCTGCGAGTGGCAGGCCAACGAGTTCAGAAACGCGCAGACCGGTTGCATAGAGCATCTCCAGCAGACAGACGAGACGAATGCTTTCGCCGCCGCCTTGTTCAGACGCAGTCTTGATCAGTGTGTCGACTTCGTTCTCAGAGAGAGTCTTCGGCAGGGTCCGGGTTTGTTTCGGGCTGTCGATGGTCGAGGTCGGATCGTCTTTACGGACGTTCTCAGACACAAGGTAACGGTAGAACTGACGCAGGGCAGACAGGCGACGGGCGACGGTGCGCACGGCGATCTGGTTGCGGTTCTGGCCTTTGACATGGATCTTGTTACCGAGTTCCGAAAGATATGCTTTCAGATCTTCGGCGGTTGCATTTTCAATCTCTTTAGCGCGCTGATCGCGGATAAAGAGGCTGACATCTGCAAGATCACGCCAGTAGGCATGACGGGTATTCAGTGCTGCGCCGCGTTCGGCTGTGAGCATATCAAGGAAGGTATCAACCCACTTTGACAGCTTCGGCTTCGGCATTGCTGGACGACCTGGACGAGCCATTTTTTAGTTCTCCTTCTTAGTAGTAAGTCCCTCAAGCGCCTCGTGCGCCAGGGACACAGTTTCTTCACTCAACCCCGCAGTTTTAAGTGCCTTCAGAACCTGAGAGAGGGTTTGTGGGTGGATTTGGTCCACCTTCTCCCCATTCAGCATCTGGAGGCTATACAGAAGTATCTTTCCAAGAGATCCCGCCTGAGCGGCCTTTTTAAGACTTTCTGTTAACTCACCTGAAGGCATTACATAATTGGTAGGGCCTGTCAAGCTTAAAAAATTGTCATAAGCAGGTTTATCCGCAGGGGAGGTTTGGTCCTCATCCTTTAAATATGCTTGCAGTATAAGGCTATACGCCAATTCCTTGGTCAGAGGCGGCTTCTTCGCTTTGGCGGGTGCAGAGGTTTTTTGACCCTCTTTTGGCGGGTCAGATACCGGGTTATTCCACACGGCGAGAAGCTCCGATTCGCCAGAATCTACCCCGTCTGAAGGCTGCCCATAGGCATAACTCACCCAAGCGAGAGGGATTTGTGCACCTGCACTGATAAAGCTGCGCAGAACGATCCGGGCTTCATCCGCAGTCAGCGGCGCGGCTGGCTTGAGTTCTGTTAAAAGCGGGGTGAGCGGTGCGAAGGCAACTGGAGTAACGGTATCAGAAAGAGCGAGCAGGGTTTTAAGGTGCTTGATCCTGTCCGCATCAGATCCTGCATTAACGAGTTTGGTATAGGTGTTCAGAAACGGCGCCCAGTCGCCATGGGGCACAGGGGACGCGGCTGTTTCCTTGAAGGCAGTTTCCAGATCCTGCGGCGAGCGAATTCCATGGGCGACGGCAACCGTAAAGAGAGAAAGTTTCTGTTCTACTTTTTCAGGTTGTTGCGCAAGCAGGAATGCAATGACTGACGGATCAAGTTTGGCCGCATTAGCGACCGACCACTTGCCGCGATCAAGGATGCCAGCTTTGGAAAGTACCATAAGATGAATCAGTGAACGTGAATTGAGATCTTCAAATTGCGATGGGGATACGATCTTTTCGGCTTCGGCATAAGCGACCGCTGCCCGCATCAGGCTTTGCAAATCATCGGGACCGCTTTGCGCATCGCCTTTGATGAAAGTCTGGCAGAACTGATCGAGGTCTTTCCAGAAGGGGTCATCTGATTTTAAGGTTGGATCAAGCGCCTTTTGCTCAAGGCAGGCGATTGCGACCTGCCCATTGCCAACAAAAGCTTTCATGCCAGCAAGC
This sequence comes from uncultured Pseudobdellovibrionaceae bacterium, assembly GCA_964368875.1. Lineage (GTDB taxonomy): Bacteria > Pseudomonadota > Alphaproteobacteria > Micavibrionales > Micavibrionaceae > CAYJDG01. The sequence goes on along the minus strand of CAYJDG010000016.1, from coordinate 24,737 downwards.
GCAGCCTCCGCAGTGGTGGCAGGGCTATCGAGTTTTTCGTAGAGGCTCATCGCTTCGCGGAAGGCTCCAAGCTCAATCAGCTTGCTCATACGTGCGGCGAAAACATCTGTAACTGGCGGATCGGCTTTTGAGGGCGCAACTGTCGCTTTGCTCAGTAAAACCCGGAGCGTTAGTTCACGTAAGGACGGGGAAAAACGCGGCACAGGCAAGGCGTGGAGACCTTTAATGACCTCGTCGCGTGATAGTCCTGTCCATAAATTCTGGCCGAGGCTGCCGTCAGATTGAGACGTATAGAGCGCAAGCGTATCGGCATCGATGTCATTTTGCTGTTCGATATCCGGTGCAGCTTTGGAGACACCATCAGCACCTTCTTGAACAGGTTTGATTTTAACCGGAAGGATCGTGCTGTGGGGTGTCGTCGGAGTATCAGGTGCGGCTTCATCTACAACAGGTTCCGCAGGTGCTGCTTCGACTGGGCTTGCTTCAACAGGTGCGGGAGCTGGCGCAGAGGTAACTTGGTCAGAAGACTCTTCTTTAGCGGTTGCAGGAAGGCTCGCAACAGGCAGGAGCAACAGGGCGAGGGTTATGGATTTACGGATCACGCAGATGGTCCCTTATTCCGGTGTCGCAGGAACTGAAGTTGCAGGAGGCGCGGTCGTTCCGGCAGCCGGGGCAACAGACGCTGGAGCCGGTGCAGGCGATGGAGCCGCGACTACGATATCTGGTTGAATTTCACGGGTCACGGTTGTCTGCACAACCGGAACGTCTGCCATGGCGATATAGGTAAATGCGCCGACTATGAAAAGAATGACGAGACCGCCAAGAATACCGAATATTTTCATGTGATTTTAGTCCTTAGTTCTGGTGGAGTGACGCAGGAGGTGCAGGGATAAGTGTTTACAAGATAATATGTTTTATGGATAGATCCCTGCCTGAATAAAACACCAAATAACCCAGAAAAAATGACGGACTCCCCTACCATAGAATTCATAACATCGCGACTGCGCCGCCCTATAACCTTGGTAGGGATGATGGGTTCGGGAAAATCGACCTTGGGGGCGACATTAGCCCGTTCTCTGGGCTGGCATTTTTACGATTCGGATCGCCTGATCGAACAGAGCGCCGGAAAAACCATTCCTGAAATATTTGCGCAGGATGGTGAGGCAGCCTTCCGCGCACTTGAGCGTTCAACCATTCAGGATCTGGTTAGTCATGCTGAACCTTGCGTCATCGCAACCGGCGGCGGGTCTGTGACCGTTCCCGAAGTTGCGGCCACAATTTTCGACGAGACTTTGTCACTATGGATTGAAGCCACTTTGGATGTTCTGATTGCCCGTACTGCTCGCCAGAGAAATCGGCCTCTGCTTGAAAACGGAAATCCAGAGGAGATTCTGGCAAGTCTGCTGGAAAGGCGCGGCCCGATTTATGCCCGCGCCGCCATTCATGTGCGCAGCGATGACCGTCCAGTTACGGAAGTCGCTGAACAGGTGATGCGACAGATCCATGATTATCTGCTAAAAGAAACGTCATGAAAGCTGAATATAAAACGGTTCCGGTCAGCCTCAGTGACCGCAGTTATTCGATCCTGCTTGGATCAGGCGCTCTCGCCCGCACCGAGCTATGGCTGCCGGCTGATGCCGCGTCGCGGAAGGTTTTTGTAATTACCGATGAAAACGTTGCGCCTTTGGGCGAGCAGTTGAATGCACTGCTGCATAAAAAAGTCGGCCAACTGATGACCTTCGCCCTGCCGCCGGGCGAGCAGACAAAATCTTTTGAATTTTATCAGCAGACTCTCGAATGGCTGCTCGAGAACAAGGTCAACCGCTCTTCCCTTATCATCGCGATGGGCGGAGGCGTGGTTGGCGATCTGGCGGGTTTTGTTGCGGCAAGCGTTCTTCGCGGTATCGACTTTATTCAAATTCCAACAACATTGCTGGCGCAGGTCGATAGCTCAGTTGGTGGCAAGACAGGGATCAATTCCGTTCAAGGCAAAAATCTCGTCGGCGCATTCTATCAGCCGAAAACAGTGGTGATCGATCTCGAGACGCTTAAAACCTTGCCTGACCGTGAAATGAAAGCGGGTTACGCTGAGATCGTCAAATACGGCATGCTCGGCGATATCCGGTTCTTTGAATGGCTGGAGCAGAACGGCAAAAAGGTCTTGGCCAAAGACCCGGCAGCGCTCGCGCACGCTATTGAAACCAGCTGCAAAATGAAAGCCGAAATCGTGCGTCAGGATGAGCGCGAAGAAAACGGCCTCAGGGCCTTGCTCAATCTTGGTCATACCTTCGCCCATGCGCTTGAAACGGCCTGCGAATATGATGGACGGCTCTTACATGGCGAAGCTGTCGGCATAGGCCTTGTGCAGGCGGCCCGTCTTTCCCAGATGCTGGGCCAGATCACCGATGCGGATGTCGGGCGGGTAAAAGCCCACCTCTCATCACTTGGGCTGATGACTGAAATCAGCGAGATCAAGCCAGCCGTGAAGGCAAGCCCTGCAGACTTGCTGGCCCTCATGAATAAGGACAAGAAGGCAACGGCGGATGGTATTACGTTCGTTGTCCTGCAAAAACTCGGCCGCGCGCGCCTTGATAAAACTGTAAATGCAGAGCAAATTCTTCAGATTCTTGAGGGTAGCCTGCATGCAGCATGAGCTGACGCTTTACTCACTTTCCGTCATATTCCTTATGTTGTGCTCGTCGTTCTTTTCGGGTGGCGAGACGGCGCTGACTGCGTGTTCGCCTGCGCGGATGATGGCAGCAGAAAAAGACGGCAGCCGCCGGGCGCGCATGGTCAACCGTATCCTTGAGAGCAAGGAACGCATGATTGGCGCGATGCTGCTCGGCAATACCTTGATCAATATTCTTGCCTCCGCCCTCACCACCAGTGTTCTGGTCGATATTTACGGCGAGGCCGGGGTATTGATTGCAACCGGGGTTATGACCGTCCTGATTTTGATCTTCTGCGAGGTCATGCCAAAAACCTATGCCATTCATAACGCCGATAAGCTGGCGATGTTCATGGCGCCCGCCATCACGCTTGTGATTTTTCTGCTCTCGCCGATTGTCGATCTGGTCGCGACCATCGTCCGCAGGACCCTAAAGTTCTTCGGGTCCGATATTTCCAAGGTCAGCGGCGAACACCATATGGACATGCTGCGCGGCGTGATCGAGATGCACCAGGGGCCGGGCGAGGAGACTCAGAAACAACGGGTCATGCTGCGTTCGATCCTCGATTTGGCCGAGGTCAGCGTTGGCGAGGTGATGATTCACCGCAAAAATGTGGTTGCGCTCGACGTCACCAACCCGCCTGAACAGATTATTGATGAAATTTATAACAGCCCGTATTCGCGCATGCCGCTGTGGAAAGATCAGCCGGACAATATCGTTGGATTGATTCATTCCAAATGGCTGCTGCGCGAATTGAAAGCCGTCAACAATGATCCGACCAAGGTCAATCTTGAGATGATCGCGGCAGAGCCTTGGTTCGTACCGGATTCAACCTCGCTTTATGAGCAGCTGCAGGCGTTCCGTGAGCGCGGCGAGCATTTCGCGTTCGTCGTCGATGAATATGGCAGTTATATGGGCATCGTGACGCTCGAAGATATTCTGGAAGAGATTGTCGGCGAGATTAGTGATGAACATGATATTCACGTCCCTGGTCTGCGCCGCCAGCCGAATGGCACGTATCTGGTAACGGGTTCGGTCACGATCCGCGATCTGCACCGCGAACTGGAATGGGAGTTGCCGGACCAGAATTACACGACGGTTGCAGGGCTAATCCTGCATGAATCCCAACGCATTCCAGATGTCGGACAGAGCTTTACGTTCTACGGCTATCTCTTCGATATTATCCGCAGGCATCGCAACCAAATTACTCTGGTGAGAATTACGCCACCGCGTCCTGAGTCTGATTCAGCCACTGAGAAAGCAGCTTGATCTGTTCTTCCGGATAAAAGGACGGTACGTGACCGGCTCCGGCGATGCGGATGATGTCATGCGGTGCACCGGGCTTACGAGCGGTCATCGCGCTCAAAATCTCTTCAGTCAGCAGAACAGAGAGTTCGCCGCGCACCGTCAGGACTGGCTGCGTGATTTTTTCCCAGTAGGGCCATAGATTTTCTGTACCCAGGGGCTGGGTTGCGAAATTAACTGCAATCCCAGGATCGAAGGCGCGGATCCACTGCTTGTCGGCGTTCTGGCGCAGATGACTGCGCGCATAGTGCTGCCAGTGCTCCTCGCTCATATCGCCGCGATAGAAGGGTGTGCCTTTGGTCGCCTTCAACGCATTGGCCATGTCCTCAATGGTGCTGAAGACAGGGGCGAGGGTCAAATAACCACCAATAAACTGTAGCGCTTCCAAAGGCACTTCGGGGCCAACGTCGCTCAGGATCATGCGCTCAATAGGGGAATTTTCTTCGCCCGCGATATGAATGCCGAGCAAGCCGCCCATAGAAACGCCGAACCAGTCGACCTTCTTTAAATTCAAATGCGCCATGAAGGCACGGAGATGTTTGAAGTACTCCGTGAAGTTATATTCGGTTGGGTCTTTCAGAAATTCGCTGCGGCCCCGACCGGGCATATCGAGCGCTACGGTGTAATACCCGCGCGAGGCGAGATATTCGCCGACATATTTGAAGTCTTGCGAGCTGCCCGTCAGACCATGAACGCAGAGCAGGGGCCGCCCTGCCGGATCGCCCCATGTCTGGTAATAGATGCTGTGAGAATTTGAGAAGAAGGTGTTATCGGTCATCATCTAAGATATAATAGAGTGATTTTAGAGGTCAGGGAACCTGATGGAACCTGTTTTTGAAGAAAAATATCCCCATGAAAAAGGCTTTTCTGCCTATTTCGCAGATAACATCGCGCCCATTTTGCATGGGATTGAAATCAAGCGTCATTTTACGCAGAAGCTTTACTATGGATGCTGGGCATTCCTGATTGCCGTTGTCATCCTCCTTTATGCGCAGGCTTTGCTGCGACCGGATCAGCAGGGAACACGGGATAATCCTTTGGGTATTTTGTGGGGCGGAGGTTTCATCGCCTTGCTGGTCACCAGCGGCATCAAAATGTACTTCGAATATCGCTATAAAAATATCCTGATGCCCCTGATCATGGGGTTCTTCAAAGACATTCGCTATCACGCCAAGAAGGGCATCGATGCGACTGCGCTCGATAAGTTTGTCATTCTTCCGACTTATAACCAGCAGAAATCCTCTGACCTGATTGAAGTTAGTGGAAAATATAAATCCAGCTGTCTGCAACTCAAATATGAAACCGGCAGCGGAAAAAATCGCACCAGCCGCGTAACTTTCGACGGACTGGCGATTTTAATCGACTTGCCGCGTCCGGTATCGTCTCCGGTTGCCTTGAAGATCGAGTATGGGCGGCTCATGAACTGGCTCACCAGCCTTGGGCATAGCATGAAACGCGTCGAACTTGTCGATCCGGTTTTTGAAAAAATCTATGAGGTTTACAGCAATGATCAGGTAGAAGCGCGGCGCGTGCTGCAACCTGATGTGATGGAGCTTTTCCTGCGGTTGAATTTCCTGTTCGCCAACTGGCGGCATAATCTCGATGAATTGCAGGAAATGACCGCGAAGGTGATGAAAAATCACAACATCGAGGAAGTCAGAGATAATCGGAAAACAGGCTTTCAGGCCAATTTCCATGACAATAACTTGCTGTTGCTGATCAGCGAGCCGCAGGCGATGTTTTCACCGATCTCATTGAACCGGTCCTGCTACGACTTGGACGGGATCCGCTCAGTGCTGTATCAGGCCAGTTTGATTGACCAGATTTGCACTGCGCTGCGCCGCTAGATTTTGCCGTGACACTGCTTGAATTTTTTGCCTGATCCGCATGGGCAGTCGGCATTACGTGACACATTGCCTTCCCATGTCGCAGGATCGTTCTGATCGAAGCGGCGGCGGAACGGGATCGTGTTGTCCGGTTTGGCTTCGTCGGCATACTGGGTCGCGCGTCCGGTGCCCATCAAAGCAGGGTCGGTGCGGGTCAGTTGTGCAGCTTGCTCTTCAGCCTGACGCTGCTGGGCCACCATGCGTTCGAAGGCCTGTTCGTCGATATTGATTTCGACCTGGCTCAGTTGCTGCACGATCATCTGGTTCATGCGTGAAACCATATTTTCGAACAGGGCAAAGGCTTCGGTTTTGTATTCATTGAGCGGATCACGTTGCGCAAAAGCTCGCAGATTGATGCCCTGACGCAGATGATCGAGATTGAGCAGGTGCTCTTTCCAGTTCTGGTCGAGAATGCGCAGTACGAAAGATTTCTCAATCTGCTGGAAGAAGGCTTCACCGGCACGGGCGGCTTTTTCGGCCATCTTTTTATCGGAAGCCGCCATGATGCGCTCAAGGATTTCAGCATCGGCGATGCCTTCTTCCTTGGCCCAGTCTTGAATTGGCAGATCAAGCGCCAGAATGCTCAGGACTTCGGTGTGCAGGCCATGGACATCCCATTGCTCTGCATACGCGTTCGGCGGAATGGCGTTCGCGACCATCATTTCGATTTGTTCGTGGCGGAGCTGCGTGATCATTTCGGTCACGTTCTCCATTTCCATGATCTCGCGGCGCTCGCCGTAGATTTCTTTCCGTTGGAAGTTCATGACGTTGTCAAACTTCAGCAAGTTCTTCCGGATTTCAAAGTTCTGCTGCTCGACGCGGTTCTGCGCGCGCTCCAGAGCTTTCGACAGCCATGGGTGGGCGAGGGCTTCGCCGTCTTTGAGACCGATTGATTTGTTCGACAGAACGGCTTCCAGCGCTTCAGGGCTGAAAATCCGCATCAGATCATCCTGTGTGGACAGGAAGAACATCGAATTCCCTGGATCACCCTGACGGCCTGAGCGGCCACGGAGCTGGTTGTCGATACGGCGCGATTCATGGCGCTCGGTCCCGACAACATACAGGCCGCCAGCTTTTTTGACGACTTCTTTCGCGGCTGCAACTTCGGCTTTGATTTTTTCGATGGCGGCCTGACGCTGATCTTCTGGCAGGTCTGCTGGGACCTCTTCCTTGACGCGCATCTCGACGTTACCGCCGAGCTGGATGTCGGTTCCACGACCAGCCATGTTGGTGGCGATGGTCACCGCACCGGGGCGGCCTGCCTGCGATATGATCGACGCTTCCTGTTCGTGGTAGCGCGCGTTCAGAACCTGGTGGGGAATTTTGGCTTTCTTGAGGCTTTCGGAGAGGGCTTCCGATTTCTCAATCGAGACCGTACCAACCAGAACCGGTTGCTGGCGCTGTTGCGCATCACGGATCAGGTTGATGATCGCAGCTTCTTTGTCCTTCATCGACTTGTAGATATTATCCTGCTGGTCGATACGGGAAACGGGAACATTGGTCGGAATGTCGACGACACCCAGTTTATAAATTTCCATGAATTCCGCAGCTTCGGTCAGGGCCGTACCGGTCATGCCGGAAAGTTTCGGATAGAGGCGGAAATAGTTCTGGAAGGTGATCGAGGCGAGTGTCTGGTTTTCCTTTTGAATTTCGACATGCTCTTTTGCTTCGAGGGCCTGATGCAGGCCTTCGGAGAAGCGGCGGCCTTCCATCATCCGTCCGGTGAATTCATCGATGATGATGACCTTGCCGTCTTTGACGATGTAATCGGTATCGCGCGAGAAAAGCTTGTGCGCACGCAGGGCCTGATTGGCATGGTGAACGAGCGTGATGTTCTGCGCGTCATAAAGGCCGCCTTCGGTCAGCAAGCCCGCTTCGCGCAGCATGGTTTCCATCGCCTCGGCGCCGCTTTCGGTCAGCGTGACGTTCTTGGCTTTTTCGTCCTTATCAAAATCTTTCGCAGTGAGCCGGGGGATCAGCTTGTCGATCTGGTTATAAAGCTCGGTCGCGCTATCGGTTGGGCCGGAAATGATCAGCGGAGTCCGGGCTTCATCGATCAGGATCGAGTCCACTTCGTCGACGATGGCGTAATTGAACGGACGCTGCACCATGTCGGCCAGGCTATACTTCATATTGTCGCGCAGGTAGTCGAAGCCGAATTCGTTGTTGGTGCCATAGGTGATGTCGGCATTATAGGCATCGCGGCGTTCCTGGTCCTTGAGGTTGGCGACGATCACGCCAGTCGAGAGGCCGAGGAAATTGTATAGCTTACCCATCCATGCGGAGTCGCGGCGAGCGAGGTAATCGTTGACGGTAACAACGTGGACGCCTTTGCCTTCGATGGCATTGAGGTAAACGGCGAGTGTTGCAACGAGGGTTTTACCTTCCCCGGTGCGCATCTCAGCGATCTTGCCACTGTTCAAGACCATGCCGCCGATCAGCTGCACATCAAAGTGGCGCATGCCAAGCACACGCTTCGAGGCTTCCCGCACGGTCGCGAAGGCATCCGGCAAGATATCATCGATTGTCGCGCCTTTAGCGAGTTGCTCTTTGAACTCTGCGGTCTTGGCCTGAAGCTGCGCATCTGTGAGCGCTTGATATTGCGGCTCCAGCGCGTTGATGGCGAGTACACGGCGCTCATGGGTTTTCAGAATACGGTCGTTGCTCGATCCGAAAATTTTAGACGCCAGCTGCAATAACATTTGAATCATGATCCTTTTCGTAACGCTTTGATATAAGGCGCGGGAGGGGGAGCGTCAATAAAACTCGGTAATATAGTCACATGAGCGTCAGAAGGGGATTTTTTCGGTGGTTTTTAAGCCTAAATCCTCTTGCCAGCCTGTGAAAGCTATGACCAAATACGGCACAGTTTTCATAGGATTCTCAACATTTACAGAGGTATAACATGAATAAGACACTTATGGCCATCGTCGGAGTCGCCATTATCGCCGGAGCAGCAGTTGCTGGCGTAATGATGATGAAGAAGGGTGAGCCTGATGCCAAAGCTCAGGAAACAGCCCAAGCTGCAACATCGATTGAGCCAGCCGCAGACGAAAAAGCGGCGCCTGCCACCGAAGAAGCCGCAGCACCTGCTGAAGCTGAAAAAACCCCGAGCGCCGATGATCCGGTCGTTGCCAAGGTCGATGGCAAGAATATCCTGCGCTCCGAAGTTCTCGCATTCATGAAAAACATGCCGCCGCAAATGCAGCAGCTGCCTGTTGAGACGATCTTCCCGGTCGTCCTCGATCAGGTCATCAACGGCAAGATCGTTGAAGAAAAAGCCATCAAAACCGACGTTGCCAACAGCCCTGAAGTCGCCAAGCGCATGGGCGAAGCCAAAGAGCAGATCATCCGCGTCGTATACATGGAAGATGAGATCAACAAGAACCTCTCCGAAGCCCGCGTTAAAAAAGCTTACGATAAATTCGTAGCAGAGCAAGGCAAAGAAGAAGAAGTCAAAGCTCGTCACATCCTCGTCGACAAGGAAGAAACCGCTAAAGAGATCATCAAAAAGCTCGATGGTGGCGCCAAGTTTGAAGACCTCGCCAAGGAAATGTCGAAAGACACTGCCAACAAATCATCTGGTGGTGATCTCGGTTACTTTACCCAAAAAGACATGGTCAAAGAATTCGGCGATGCCGCGTTTGCCATGAAAAAAGGCGAAGTTTCCAAGACTCCGGTTAAAACCCAGTTTGGTTATCACGTCATTCAAGTAGAAGACCGCCGCACCCGCCCGGTCCCATCATTTGAAACCGTAAAATCTGCGCTTGAAACACAAGAGCGTCGTGAGCTTCTCACCGAGCTTCTCGAAAGCTGGCGCAAAAAAGCCGATGTCGAAACTTTCGACATGAACGGCAACCCGATCAAGGATAAACCGGCAACACCGGAAGAAACCAAGACCGAATAGAAAAATCAAATCATCCCCGCCCTGAAAGCGGGGATGATCGCTTGTGGAGAAAATTCTATGTCCCTGTGTGAAGATGCCCTTGGCCAACCTGCGCCGCCCATGCCCAACCTGCCACAAGTATTCGTTGTGGCCGCGGCGTTGATCGATTTCCGCAAGAACATCCTGATGGCGCAACGTCCTCCGGGAAAACATCTGGCGGGCCTGTGGGAATTTCCAGGCGGCAAGGTCGATCCGGGTGAACTGCCTGAATATGCCTTGATGCGCGAACTCAAGGAAGAACTGGGGATCGAGACACGGCCCTGCTGCATGCTGCCGCTTGGGTTCGTCTCGCACAGCTATGAAAAGTTTCATCTACTCATGCCGCTCTATGGCATTCGCGTCTGGCGCGGCATCCCCAAATCCATCGAAGGTCAGGCGCTGCAATGGCTGCCCGTGCAGGATTTATACAGTCTGCCGATGCCGGATGCAGATAAACCGCTCATCCCGCAACTGGAAGCGGCTCTGTAACTAGACTATACTCGGTCTATGTATCGTTCCATTTACGACCTCAAAGACTTTTACAACAGCGATCCGGGCAGCCATGTCCGCAAGATCCTGCGTCAGCATATTCAGGAGTGGTGGCCGGACGTAAAAGATCAGCGTGTCATCGGTGTTGGCTTTGCGCCTCCGTATCTGGATATGTTTCTGAATTCTGCTGAGCGTTGTTTTGCCGTCATGCCAGCCGGGCAGGGGGTTTATCCGTGGCCCGAAGATAAACGCAACCTGACCATCCTTGCTGAGGAATCCGAATTACCGCTTGAGACGAATTCCGTCGATCGTATTCTGCTTATTCACTCGCTCGAATATGCCGAACTTCTCCGCTCAAATTTACAGGAGCTGTGGCGCGTTCTTAAAAGCAATGGCCGCCTGCTGGTGATTGCGCCGAACCGCCTTGGCTTCTGGGCGCGGGCCGACTGGTCGCCGTATGGGCAGGGGACACCGTATTCACTTGATCAGCTGCGGTGGTTTTTACGAGACAACCTGTTCGTTTACGAGCGTCATAAACCTGCCCTTTTCATGCCACCAATCCGCCGCCAGCTCGCCTACCGCAGTGCGGAAACTCTTGAAAAAATCTGCCCTTACATCATTCCCGCGCTTGGTGGTGTCCATATGGTTGAAGCCAGTAAACAGCTTTATGCCGGGATGGATATTGGCTCGGGGTCCAAAATAAAGGTGAGGGGCCGGGCCAGTTTTGTGCCGGATGCAGCACCCACACGCTTGATTAAACATAGCAAAACTGGCTATTGATAGATTATGTACAAAACGCCAGAGCTCGACAACATCCGCCAGAAAATCGACGGCCTCGACAATCAGATCCACGATCTGTTGATGGAGCGGGCCGACCTGATCATGATGATCAGTGAAGAAAAAAAGCGCCAAGGGATTCAGATCGTCCAGCCTGCGCGTGAAGCACGGATGATCCGCCGCCTGATCGCCCGTCATCGTGAGCCTCTGCCGGAGGAAGCCATCGTGCGTATCTGGCGCGAGCTGGTCAGTTGTGTCTCGCTTTTGCAGACCGGATTGAAGGTCGCCGTCTGCGTTCCGCCGACCACACCGGAATACTGGGATATGGCCCGCGATTATTTTGGTAGCGTCCTGCCGATGCAGAAAGTTCAGACGCCGCTTGCGGCCCTTAATCTCGTGATCGATGGCAAAGTGAATTTTGCCGTGCTGCCGTGGCCTGAAGCCGAACAGGACAACCCATGGTGGCCGCAGATGTTGGACTCGATCGGGCAGGATGTCCACATCCTGCAGCGCCTGCCTTATGGCGACAAAGAAAACTACACTTATAATCAACATCCGGCCCTGATTGTCGCCAAAGCCGGCTTTGATACGTCTGACGATGACCATAGCTTTATCGCACTTGATCTCGATGCCAGCATCAGCCGCGCCAAAATCATGGATAAAGCGAAGGAAGTGGGTCTTAATGCCTTGGCGATCTATACCATGTCAGCCTCGGATGCGCCGCGCAGTGCATATCTGCTTGAAGTTGACACATATGTCAGCAAGGCTGATGAAAAACTTTCTCAGCTGCAAGAGCATCTCGGCGGTGCGGATACGCGCTGCCGCGTGATTGGTGGTTACCCCGCGCCGCTGATCTATAAATCCCGCAAAAAAGATACGGCAGCCGCTTAAGATGTCGTTCGTTTTGAAGCCCCAGCCCCGCATCCTTGAGATCGACCCGTATGTTCCGGGCGAAAGCAAAGCCACGGCTGCAAAAATCATCAAGCTTGCCGCCAATGAAAACCCTCTTGGCGCCAGCCCCCAAGTGGTCGAAGCCTATAAAGCTCTTGCAGATAACCTGCACCGTTATCCGGATGGCGGCGCGGTTGCGTTGCGCGCAGCTCTAGCGGACTTTCATAAGATCGATGCCAGCCGGATCGTTTGCGGCACAGGCTCAGATGAGATTATCACACTGCTGTGTAAAGCGTTCTCTGGGCCCGGTGTCGAAGTTCTGTATAGCGAGTTCGGGTTCCTGATGTACCCAATCGCCGCGCTTGCTGCGGGGGCTTCTCCGGTGAAGGCGCCCGAAGTGAACCGCTCCACTGATTTGCAGGCGTTGCTGGAATGCGTTACAGACAAAACAAAAATCGTTTTTCTCGCCAATCCGAACAATCCGACCGGATCGCTTGTTGCGCGCGATGATCTTCTTACGTTCCGCAAGGTCCTGCGCGAAGACATTCTGCTCGTCATCGACTCAGCCTATGCTGAATATGTAACCGATAGCCAGTACACCGATGGCAAAGACCTCGTCGATCAGTTTGATAACGTCGTCATGCTGCGTACCTTCTCCAAAGCGTATGGTCTGAGCGCATTGCGCGTTGGCTGGTCTTACTCTTCGGTCGGTATTGCCGATATTCTCAATCGTATCCGCGGTGTGTTCAACATCAACACGCCCGGTCAGGTCTGTGCCGTCGCCGCCCTTGCTGATCAGGATTTTATCAAAGCCTCGGTTGCCAACAATACCAAGATGCGCGCCTGGGTCACGGCTGAGCTGCGCGAAATGGGCATTCATGTTTATCCAAGCAGCGCAAATTTTGTGCTCTTTTCTCTCGAAACGCCTGAACGCGCGAGCACGGTGCTCCACTTTCTGAAAGGCCGGGGAATTCTGTTGCGGGGTATGAAGGCCTATGCTTTACCGGATTGCCTGCGCCTGACTATCGGTCTCGAAAGTGACATGCAGGCCGTGGTTTCTACATTGAAAGAATATATGGATGTTTGAGCGCGTTTGTATCATCGGGTTTGGTCTGATTGGATCATCACTGGCCCGCGCCATGATCAAAAAAAATCTGGCAGCAGCCATCATCTGTGCCGATCAGTCCGAAGAGGTTTGCAAAACCGTTTTGCGGCTGGGCCTTGCGCGTGAGGCAACGACTGATCTCGCCGCTGCGGTAACAGGCTGCGATCTTGTGATTATTTGTGCTCCGGTTGGTGTCTACGGCGCGATCGGTAAAACGATCAAGGATCATCTGAAGCCCGGCGCCATTCTGACAGATGTCGGTTCGGTCAAGCAGGCCGTGGTTGAACAGCTTCTGCCTCATATTCCGGCTGGCGTCCATTTCATTCCAGCCCACCCGATTGCCGGAACCGAAAACTCCGGCCCCGAGTCAGGTTTTGCCGAATTGTTTGTGAATCGGTGGTTTTTGGTTACGCCGCTAGAGGGCACGCCACCTGAGCAAATTCAGCGCCTCGCAAAATTGTGGGAAGCGATTGAATCCCGTGTCGATACGACCATGGATCCGAAACACCACGATCTCACATTGGCGATCACGTCGCATTTACCCCATTTGATTGCCTACACCATCGTTGGCACGGCAACGGCCCTTGGGGATGATCTGCAAAGTGAAGTGATCAAATTCTCGGCTTCAGGTTTCCGTGATTTTACGCGCATCGCCGCGAGCGACCCGGTGATGTGGCGCGATGTCTTCCTGAACAACCGCGACGCCGTTCTCGAAATTCTGCAACGCTTCAATGAAGACCTGACTTTGATGCAGAAAGCGATCCGCCAGAGTGACGGCGACGCGCTGTTCGAGCATTTCACGCGGACGCGGGCTATTCGGCGGCAGGTAATTGACGCCGGACAGGCTGATTACCGCTATTCCAAAACAGTTCAGGAAGGGACGCCACCCGTAGAGGCCCTAGAAAAACGCCTCGGTTCTGGATCCTGAGCGGCGTCTGAATATAGGGTTCGTTTGTAAGCGGATCATGCTTGATCATCATCTGTAAAAAGCTCTGCGCCATGGCGGCGCTCTTGCCCTGCATCACGCCTCGTTCCGCCAGATCAGCAAGCAACGCATCTACGCCGACCATCTTGGTATCGATCAGGCCCGAAAGCTGTAATTTTTCATCAAGACCAATCGTACCCTGGCCCTCTATTTTCAAGATATCCGTTCTGAGGAAAAGCGATTCAATCGGGATGGCCCCGCCGCTTGCTTGCCAAGCCTGCATGTCAGCCGCTTCGACGCCGCGTGGCAGGTTGTAGGGCAGAAGAATATAGAGATGAGCTTCATTAACGATGACAGGTTCAGGTCGGCCATAGCCTGTGATCGTAACCCCTGCCGGAAGATCAAGCTTCATGCGCTGTCCCGGCAGAGGGAAGCCCGTATAGGTAATTTCCGGACAGGTCATCAGCAACCCGGTTGCGTCTGTGATCGTACCCTGAAATTTGATGGTTGGCAGACCGGGGAAGCCTGTCATGCGTGGCTTTTCTCCAGTAATCACAACGCCCTGCGTAGCAGCATCTGCCCACATCGTATCAATCTGCTGGTTGATATGCGTTTCCAGCTGCTTCCAGAATATCGTGTAACCCACCGCAGCGATCAGTAACAGGGAAAGCGTGACCAGCAGAATAATCTTGAGAGGCTTGTTCATTTGACCTGTTCCAGAGCTTCTGCAACCAGAGCAGCCGATTTTTCTTCAAGCCCTGTTTCGATCAGCTTCATAACATCCGCTGCGGGCAGGCCGGGCGGGATCGGGGGCAAAGCTTCAAAGACGACGTTACCAGGTTTGATGAAGAACGCGCTCTTTGGCCAGAACACACCGCTGTTGGTGGCAACCGGAATGATGGGCAGGCCGCTTGCTTCATACATGCGAATGATGCCGCGTTTATAAGGTTTTTCTTTGACTGTATCGGTGATCTTCACACGCGTGCCTTGCGGGAAAATCGTGATCGGGCGACCCTGATTTTTTATGCGTACGGCTTCTTCGCCGAGCAGCTTGAGTGACTCTGATCCGGCTTTACGGTCAATCGCGATCATATCGCCTTTCATCAGCAGCCAGCCCCAGAGGGGAATATAGGTCAGTTCTTTTTTGAGGATGATTGCCGGGTCATGAAACAGTGGATAGAGCTTCATCGTTTCATAAAATGAAAAATGTTTGAGCGCGACAAGATACGGGCCGTCTTTGGGCAGATTCTCCGCGCCACGGAGTTCATATGTCAGGGGCAGGACATGCCGCTCGATCCAGTAAACGCCATCAAAATAGGCGCGCAAGAAATGCACATAAATCCGGCGCGGCAGCAGGGCGAACGGCAGCAGAGCGCAGCACATAAATGCCGTGTAGCCATAGAAAATAAAATTAAATGCGAGTTGGCGAAAGAGCGTCATTTTAAAGCCTGTGGAACGGGAGATGTATCAAGCGGGAAGAACAACACCCGCACGGTACTGAGCAGGAGTTTATGATATTCGGTGAACGTAATCTTCCAGAATTCGCTTTCCCGCGGTGTAAAATGCGTCGGGATAACCGGATCGGGAATGATTTCAATCCCCGGAAGCGTATGACGGAATTCGAGGAGCGCGCGCTGCATATGATAATTAGCGGTGATCAGGCGCACGGTTTTGACCTTGTTCCGCGCGACCCATTTTTGTGCTTCGATGGAATTGCCGATGGTGTTTTCGGCTTCTTTGCCAAGCGTGATGCAGCAATCCGGCAGGGGGCGCTTGTTACCCCAGATTTTCAAAAGCTCGTTCAGCTTGGCATCCTTGTGCACGCCGCTGATCAAAAGATATTGGGCTTTGCCCCGCGAAAGCAGATCGAACCCACGGCTGACGCGGTTGGCACCCCCGGTCAGGACGATGATGGCGTCGGTCTTGCTTGGATTTTTCGCGGTCACCATCGAGCAGACCGAGCCTGTAAAGATAATAAGGCCGCAGGCCCAGACCAGCGCAGGCACGATCACCATGATCCCGGCGACCGTCACGAGCAATTTAAAAATGCTGGTCACGGCATTTCCCTCAGGACTTTAAGCGCCGTCAGACGAGCCGCGAAGGCGCTGATCACCAGCAGGGCGATCGCCGCCAGCGGAAGCGCCAGGAGTTGCAGTACGCTTAATTTAAGGGCAGGCAGGGCTTCCGATGACGTCATCGATATGATCTCAATCACTGCGACCAGTGCCATGCAGATGATGAACCCAAGCAGAACACCCTTGCCAGCCAACCAGTAAATATACCGCTGAAACTGCCCGGTGATGTAGCTGTCATCTGCGCCCATAATGTGTAGCAGTTCGAGTTCGGTGTGGTGAATAGCCATGCGCGAGCGCACAGCACCGGCAACGGTTAAGGATGTCACAAGGCCAATGGCCAGCATAATCAGGATGGCGACGAGTTTCAGAGTGCCTGTAAATCGCAGAAGATCCGTCAGCCATTGTTCGTGCGCGTCAATTTGCGCGGTTGGGGCTGCTTCCTGAACGACCCGGTTAATTGTGCCGACTACTTTATCAGTGCGTGTTTTTAATTCTATTGTAATCAATGCAGGTAAAGGCAGGTCTTTCATGCTCTCTGCTGCCGACCCGAGCCACGGCTTCAGCAACTCGTTCATGTCATTCTGGTCCATGAGCTTGGCTGATTTGATGCCCGGGGCGGTGCGCAGGGCGGAGAGAACCTTGGCGGTGAGGACCGCCTGATCATCGGAATTCGGAATTTCCACCGTTAGCGTATTCTCAAGCCCCGTCGTCCAGCGGTCAGCCATGCGCGTCAAAGACATGCTGGCGGTTACCGACAGTAGACAGAGAAAGGTCATCAGCGCTGTAAGGAACACCAGAAATTCTGTCCCGAGCCGGACATGGAACGGCAGGTCAAACCGCTGCCCCTGATGAAATATGTTCATGAAGCCTGACAACATATTAGGCCCCCTTCGCAAGCGTTTGCGGATTATAGACTTGCATCTGCCCCGTATTGAGGATCAGGCGCGGGTGATTGAAACGCTCTAGAATTTGAAGATTGTGGGTCGCAACCAGTATGGTCGTGCCCATGCGGTTCAGCTGTTCAAACAAATGCATCAGCTTCATGCCGATTTCATCATCAAGGTTTCCGGTCGGTTCATCGGCGAGCAGAAGGCGCGGGCGGGTGATGACGGCGCGGGCGACCGCGATACGCTGTTGCTGACCACCGGACAGTGTCGGCGGCAGGCGGTGCATGCAATCACCGAGACCAACCCATTGCAGGAGTTCCGTCACGTTCGATTTGATCTCCGCTTCGGGGCGGTGAGAAATACGCAGCGGCAAGGCGACATTGTCGAAGGCCGAGAGATGGTTCAGCAGACGAAAGTCCTGAAAGATCACGCCGACGCGCTGCCGGATCGGGACAAGCTGCTCACGGGTCAACGTGCTGACATTCTGCCCGAACATCGAAACGATGCCGCGCGACGGTTTCTTGCCAAGGTAGAGAAGGTTCATCAGCGAGGTTTTGCCCGCACCGCTCGGACCGCAAAGAAAATGGAATGAGCCGGATTCAAGGGTAAAGCTGATATCGCTTAAAACTTCTGGGCCGACCCCGTAACGCAGTCCAACATGCTCAAACCTGATCATTTGCGCACACCCGGCGGTTTTTTCTGGCGCATGAGAATATATTGAATAGCTTCAGCTTTCAGTGTCGGGTTGGTGATACCATGGGCAGCCCGTGCCGCGTCTTCAAATAGAGCGCGATCTGCCAGTAGCAAGGTGATAGTTCGCGTTGCTTTGTTGCGGTAAGACTCGCTGTCAATTTTGGCAAGGGTCGCAAGGGCAGAAGCGGCATCATTGCGCTCAGCCTGAATTTCCGCCATCTCGCCAAAGGCCTTATGGCGAAGCGCTTCGTTGGTCATCGCTGCAGCAGTCGCACTTGCGGCTTCGTCCTGTTTCGCAAAAGCCTGCGCCATCGAGATATAGGTGTAGGCAATTTCACGGGATGGATCATGCGTGATCGTGGCGGCTTTATCGGCGAGCTGCTTGAATAATGCGGTGTACTCTGTATCCGGCAACGCAAGTTCTGCGGCAGCCATACCGATGCCGCGAATGGTCATGGCTTTGGTGTCGGGATTTTTAATTTTATCGATCAGCGCAATTGCGTCGCTCGTGCGATTATCTTCGGCATACGACTTGGCCAGTTCGCGGAGGCTGATGTCGCGCCACTTCTCATCGGTGATTTGCGCGGTGGTGGATTCAAGTTCCTTGAGCAGGCACGCACGGTCGCTTCCGGCGCATGCAGGGGCGGGTTCCGCGGCCATAACCGGGAAAGCCAGCATCGTGAGCAAGAAAACTGTGAAAAAGTCACGTATCATCAATAAGTTGCCTTAAGCCTCTCTTGCCGGATGTGATTCGGGCACTTATAAATAGATAGCCCACTCCGGGAGTAGTTTGAAGGCATGATTCTGACCTGTCCCTCATGTTCTGCGCGTTATCTTCTCGCGACCGATGCGATCGGCGAGAACGGCAGGCCTGTGCGTTGTGGAAAATGCCATCATGTCTGGGAACAGGAACCTGTTCGCGACAGTCTCGACGATCTGAATGCGGTGGATTTCGTTGAGAGACCAGACCCTGATCCTGAAGACGATATTCCAAGCGGCGTGCAACCTCTTCGAGATTTTCCAGCCTACCAACCCGCCGAGCCGCCGCCGCCATCCCCTATGGTGCAAATGGTTCAGCGCAATCTGCCGTTGATAACAGGCGTGACCATGGCGGTCGCCGTCTTTGCCGTGCTGGCGCTGATTGTGATTTCGGCGCGTGGCATGATTATTGAAGCGTTGCCATCGACCCAGCCCCTGTTTATCGCGCTCGGCTTTGAAGAGGGCGCCAGTGAAAAAACTTTGGTCTTTGATAGTGTCGTTGCGAAAATCACCAAAGACGAACTCACGGTAACAGGCAGCCTGATCAATCTGTCCAGCAAGCTCATCATACTGCCGCCGCTTGCGGTCGAGCTGTTAGACTCCTCTGGCAAGGTCGTGACCTCATATACTGCAAATATGACTGCTAAAGACCTCAAGGGTGAAGAGAGCGTTGATCTGAGTTTTTCGTTTAAAGATGTTCCAGCCGATGCCGAGCACGTCAGGCTAAAGTTTCAGGGTGAAGAGGCCGAAGCTCCTACCACTGACGCAGCAGACGCTGATAATACTCCCGCTCACTCAGAGGGCGGCTCTGATCACCCGACCGCTCACGAATAATCTTCAGGATTTCATCGGCTTTCTTACGGTCAGCCCCGGTCTGAATATCGACCTTCTCTTCGAACAAGTTGCGGCCCCGATCAGGCTTGCCGCGACCAAGCGGGTCATAGGGTTGTTGCCCTCCCGGGGTCATCGAGATTCCCATCATGTTCTGCATCTTTTTCTGCAGGGCCTGCTGCATCTGTTTCCGCCCCTCGCGCAGAGAGTCGAGCGCAGCCTGCTGATGCGGGATGGAGCCACTGGCTGAATTTTTGCCAAGCTCTTCAGAAGATTTGCTCATGGATTCACCGGCAGATTGAATCGGTGCCGGAGCCTGTCCGCCGGGAATGGCGTCCTTAAGATTGCCGCCGATTTTATCCTGCTCGCCCTTTTCGCCCTGCGTTTTCGCATCCTTGCCCTCAAGGCTGCGTGTCTTATCGAGCAGGGCTTGCTGCTGGTCGATGATTTTCTGCACATCCTTCATGGCCTGCATATCTTTTTTAACGTCTTCCGGCAGGCCCTGCGCCATCGCCGGATTCAGCATATCGGCCAGCTTTTGCAGGTTCTCGAGTTTCTTCATGGCGGAATCGATGTCGCCATTGATCATCTCGTTTTCAAGCTGGCTGAGAAAATCGTTGATCATGTTCGGATCGAGTGTCTCGGTCATCATATCCGGGCTGAGCGGGGTCATTTCCCCATTCGCCATTTTCTTCTCTATTTCCTTCTGCATCGCCATCAAGTGGGCCGCAAGCGCGTCCTTGAACTGCTGCATCAACCGGGAAATTTCTTCAGGCGAGGCTTTTTCCTTCATCGCTTTCTGCAAAGCTTCAAGGGCTTTACGCAAATCGGTTTCCGTCGTGGTCAGATTACCGTCTTCCAGATGAAGGGCAGTCGGCCAGAGAATGGCGATAGCGCCCTCGGCACCGGTGCGACCCCGTTCGTAGCTTAAGCGTCCGGCAGCGCTGCGCAGGGCGAGTGTCGTTAAGATGTCCCAGTCGAAATTTTGTGGTTTCGTCAGCAGCGAGGCAATCGCCATCATCCCGCCATTCGCGCCGAATTCACCTTTGCGGATCAGGAGTTTTCTGATTGCGACGATTGTCTGCGCAACCGGATGGCGGAACGTCCTCTCAGGCAGCTTGATTTCAAGCGGTTCGATCTCAGCGGTTTGTCCTGCATAATCTTCGGCCTCGATCAACAGCGTCACCGGATATCCGGCCCATGGATGCCCGGTCAGATCGAAACGCGGATTGATCTCGACGGGCTTCCCGCCCGAAGAGGCGATGACGCTTTGTTCTTCATAGACTGGCTCGCCGAGCGGCATTTCTTTAAGTTGCGCTGATAAAATTGCGCGCAAACGCACCAGCTTCAGCCCGTAATCATCTTCTATCAACAAGGGCAGGCGTAACTGACCGCCCATCATGACTTCCGGTTCGCTGCGCAAAGAAATTTGCGGCGGCTGATCGGGAATAAATTTAACCGGGATACTCAGGCGCGGAAATCCGAGCTGTGTGATGCTGATCGTATCCGTTTCGGGAATATGACGCTCGGCACTATAGACATCGGTCTTCCCTTCCCGCACGAGCGGTGTGGTTTCATCGCCGATTTTTATAGTGAGATGGCCAATCCATGACTCCGCCATGACCTTGACGGTACTGCCCTGAGGCACGTCGACAGGGTCTTTCAGTCGACCTGTGATCATGATGTAAGGCTTCTGCGTATACGCGGGCGGCATTATCAGAACCTTAAGGGCGGCGCTTTCCTCATCATCAGAAACGGAAAAAGCGAATGGTATCAGGAGGTTCCTGAGCTTGTCAGGGGCAGCCGCGCCGGAGGTAATGCCAAGCGTCACCAGAAGCAAAATCAGGGCGACGCGCAGCGCATAAGGATCCTTTCGGACCAGATGAAAGCGGGGACGCACCCAGCCTAGCAAATTCAGAAGGCCTTTTTTGCGCTCATGTTCAAAGGTCCAGAGATCATGTCCAGGTTTTGTGACCGTTCCGGTGAGTGTGTCGGTTTGGCTGCGTAAAGGGCGGTGTCGAACGGCGCTGTCTTGCTCAAGACGGGCCTGAATTTCAGTTTCATCAGGCCACTGAAATTTTCGCCAGCCATAAGCAGTACATCCTACCGCGCCAATCCAGAAGATCACCGCCATAAAGGGGAAAGAAAGTCCGGCGAGTGCCGCGATCAGAGCAAGGGAAATCCAGATCAATGCTGCACTGTAAGACAGCAAAAATCTTTCAGCCAAAAGCGAGAGCCGCGCAGACCAGAGTTTGGCGGCAAGGCGCATGGGGGGCGAGGGGTCCTCAGGCAAAATCATTGCATATGAGTATAGATTATTTCAGCCAGCCGGGAATGGCTTCATTTTGCCAAATATCTTCAGTTTTCTGGCGCTTACGCACCACGTCCCAGGTGCCGTCTTTCACCATAACTTCGGTAGCAAAAGGGCGGGCGTTGTAATGGCTCGACATAACCGACCCGTACGCTCCGGCAACTAGAATGGCGAGCACAGCACCCGGCTTAACCGGAGGCAACGACCGCTCAAGCGCGAAATAATCGCCGGACTCGCAAACTGGACCTACGATATCGGACACAACCGCTGCACCGGGCGCAGGTTCGACAGGGACAATCGGATGATATGCTTCATAAAGAGTCGGACGGATCAGGTCGTTCATGCCCGCATCGACTATCACAAAACGGCGGGCCGGGCGGTCTTTGATGTAGGTAACGCGGGTCAGCAGGGCGCCGCCTTCCGCGACCAGAAAGCGTCCTGGCTCAAAGGCGATGGATACGTCGAGCGCCGAGAAAATTTCGTCGATCATCTTAGCGTAGGCATCAACATCGCAGACAGGTTCATCTCTGTAGGGAACGCCAAGCCCACCACCAAGATCGGCCACCGTCACGCTCTGCCCGTTGCTGCGCAGTCGATTGATCAGGGCGGCCACTTTTTTGAACGCTTCACGGAAAGGCTCCATGTCGTCCGGGCTTGCGCCTGAGCCGATATGAACGCTCAGGCCGCGTGTATCAATATGGCCGGAGGCGGCAGCGCGGGCATATAGCTCAACCAGTTCCTCTTCCAGCAAACCGAATTTTTTATCTTCATCGCCAGTGGCGGTTTTTGCGTGCGTGTTTTGTTCGACATTTGGCGTGTAGCGAAACGCAACCGGGGCCTTGCGGCCATTTTCTCGCGCGAGTTCGATCAACACGTCAATTTCGCCAGCCGTTTCAACATTGATCTGGTGAACGCCGAGCTGCAGGGCTTCTTTAAGTTCATCGCGGGTTTTGCCCACACCTGAGAACACAATTCTATCGGCAGGAATGCCTGCGATCAGGGCGCGGCGCACCTCGCCAATCGAAACGACATCGGCGCCAGCGCCAAGCGAGCCAAGCAAACGCATGACGGCAAGGTTGCTGTTGGCTTTACACGCGAAAGCGATCAATGGCGTGCCTTTGCCCTGCCAATTTCGTGTCAGCGCATCCGCCATCAATTTATATTGAGAGGTAATCTTCGCTGCAGAATATACGTAGCAGGGGGTACCCTCGGCTTCGGCAATTTTCTGGCAGGGAACGTCATCGACGAAGAGCGTTCCGTTTTTAGCGGTGAATCCGGTCATGAAGAGGGCTTACTTGGTTTCAGGGCGTTGAAAAGTCGCAGGATCAGGATAAGTACGCGGGAAGGAATCTTTCTCTTCCCCCTGTGGAGCGCTGACATTGCCCGGCTTGATGCCGCACCCGGTCAGGGCGGTCATGGTGAGGAGCAGGGCAAGAAAGAGATTTACAGATATTTTCATGACGCTAGGATTAGCACGGTTTGAGCGAGGTATAAAGATGCCAGTCAACAAAGCAGCCCTGATCGGGGTGATCATAGGCCTGACAGCCGCAGGCTCAATGGCAGTGAAACTTCATAAGTCCTCACAAAGCTCCGCGCCGCAGTCGCGGGCCGCGGTCGAAGCCTTTGCCGCGCAGGTCAGCGATTTGCAGGAATATTCTCCCCCATCGCCGCTTCCGGCAGAGGCGAAAATCACCGATGAAAAAGGGCGTAAACTTCCGCTCAGTGACTTTAAAAGCAAGCCAGTGATCATCAATTTATGGGCCACGTGGTGCGCCCCGTGTGTCAAAGAACTGCCCTCCCTCGCGAAACTTAAGCAAGCGCGGCCTGATCTGCATGTTCTGGCTGTATCGCTCGACCTTGAAAAAGACCTGCCAGAGCTTAAGACCTTTCTCAAGAAATACGATGCCGCAGCGCTTGACGTCTATTCCGGCAAGGGGCCAGCCTTAAAGAAGGCTCTTCCATACAAGGGTCTGCCTACGACCTATGTGTTGTCCTCAGAAGGCAAGATTCTCTTTAAAATAGAGGGTGATACGGACTGGTCTTCACATATTACATCAGAATTCATCGATTATATGCTCAAAATTGATCCTTGATGCGTTGCAAGGATCGAACTTTTAACATTTCTGTGACATTCTGAGACGTATGGCCGATAACAAATCACTCCCCAACATGATGCCCGGTGACACCCTTGAGTCGATGACTCAGGATCAGCTTGATGCGCTTGTGAAATTGCATGAACGGTATCTCGATGGACGGATAGGGGGGCGACGCGCCACCTTGAAACGGGTCGACCTGACCGGACTTTCACTCGCCGATACGAATATGCGTCAGGCTGATTTTTCCGGCTGCATGATGCGCCATATGGATCTCTCGGATGCGATTTTTCAGGAAGCCGCCCTCTATGCATGTGATCTGAGCTTTGCGGATCTCAACAATACTTCTTTCGTGCGCGCCGATCTGCGCGGTGCACGGATTGAAAGTGCAAACCTCGCCGGGGCCAATCTTGAACGCGCCGATTTACGCAGTGGTGCGCTCGCCATGGATGGCAACTACCACCCGCCGCAGACCGTCAATTTCAAAGGGGCCAATTTATCAGGGGCGCGCCTTGCCGGAACCATGGCGAATAATGCCGATTTCTCTGACGCGAATATGTCCCACGTAAATATTCAGCATGCCGACCTACGCGGTGCATCTTTTGTGGGCACGGATTTGTCCGGTGCTGATATGTCGGGCGTGCAACTCTCCGGAGCCAAGCTTGATAACGCTATCCTTGCAGGTGTTGATTTCAGTGAAGTCCGCGACACGGGTTACGATCTCAGCAAAGCGATCACTGACAGCAACGTCGGCCTGTCGATTGCCGAGCTTGAAGAGCCTCTGCCGACCTTGATTGACTACCATCGCATCTGGGTTGAATCAGCTGGCCAGTCGGGCCGCCAGCTCGATCTTAGTGATTACGATTTGCGTGAGCTCGACTCGCTCAAAGGTGAACGCCTAACTGCAATCAAAGCGCGTCGCGCCAAATTCTTTGGCATGAACCTCTATAAAATCCAGTTGCAGAGCGCACATCTCGAAGAAGCCGATTTCCGCCGTTGCGATCTTGAAGAAGCTGATTTCCGTGGCTCCAGTCTCGTCAAGGCCAAGCTGTCACATGCGCAACTGCGCAAGGCCAATTTTTCGGGTCTGATGTTTGGTACCGGAGCTTTACAGCG
>CAYJDG010000015.1:0-46051 GCA_964368875.1 uncultured Pseudobdellovibrionaceae bacterium | reverse complement strand
CCACGAGCATGATCGGGGTGCTCAGCTTGATGCTGAGCCAGATGGTTTCCCGAATTAAGTCCATGATTTCTGCTTCGTTCATATTGCAATTGTAAGGGTGAAGACTTCCTCTAGCAAACCTTAAATCTTTGATAATCCAAGCGACTAGAAGAAACCTTGCACTGGCAACCCCCTTAATATTATGACTATATGTAAAGGAGCATAAAGCGTGCCACTTACATTACGCCCTCTTAAAGAAGGTCAGCGATCCAGTCTTTTACATCTGCAAGGCGAAATGCCTGAGCGGGATTTCAGCGGCCCTCACTGCGACTGGTATTATGATAGTTTCCGTTGCGCTTCTTATGACGCTAACACCGCCAGCGCCAATAAGCTAAAATTAGATTTGGCGATATTCCTCAACTCAACGATCAAGGGCCCTTACTGGATTCATGAAGGTTACGCGCAAGGCGCAGGTGGAAGTTTTCCTGAAACGCTGCACATCATCATGCTCTATGCCTCTGACCGTATAGCTTTTCGCGCGGCATGGTCTGAAAGATTCGTAGAAGCTCCTGAAGCGGAACTAAAAAACTTGCGTGAGATCATGTGCCGTGTCGCCGAAGGATATGTTCATCAGGACCAACGCCTGCAAATAATGACCGCCGCTCTTACCAAGAGTGGCGGCACACATTTAAGACCTAAATAAGCTGACTATATCGGCATCGAGATAATGCGGTTATAGGCTTCGATCATCTGGTCGCGCACAGCGACCACCGTATCGAGAGCCAGACGCGCCTGGGTCACGGCTTGGGTCACTTCGACCAGATCGGCTTTTCCGGCAACCGCGCGGGCCGAGGCGGCTTCACCGCCGCGGACCGTATCGATGGCGTTCCGGGCTGCACTTTCGAGCATTTCACCGAAGGACACGCCGCCAGAGTCAGCCTTGTCGCCACCGAGACCCGGCACGGCGGATTTCGAGGTGATCGAATAGGCATTGGCAGCTGCGGCGGGATTAGCGATTTTGTCGACCATTTTAAACCTGTCCTTTTATTCTACCACCAACGCGCTACTGCAGCAAACTGATGGTCCGGTTCATCATTTCCCGGGTTTGATTGAACATGCCAAGGTTGGCTTCGTAGGATTTCGTGGCTTCGCGCATATCCATAGTTTCAATAAGAGCATTCACGTTCGGCATTTTGACATAGCCCTTTTCGTCCGCCGCTGGATGGCCCGGCATATATTTCTGGGCATACTCCGCCTTGGTGTCGTTTTCGATATCCTTCACTTTCACCAGCTTTTCGCCGAGCTTGCGGTCGAGCTCGTTCTTAAACGTGATTTGCTGGCGGGTGTAAGGGTTCTCGCCGGGCTTCATCGGTGCGGTGTCGGAGTTGGCGATGTTCTGGGCAATCACGCGCACGCGCTCTGATTGTGCCCGCATGCCGTAGCCTGAAATGCTTAAGGTCGAAAACGTGTCTGACATGTTCTAGCCCCTTCTATCGTTTGCCAAGTGACGTGCGGATCAGATCGGTGTTCTGACGATACAGGTTGATCATCAGGTTATAGTCCATCTGCACATCGTTGGATTTGATCAGTTGTTCTTCGAGGATGACACCGTTGCCATCGGGTGCGATCTCATACGTGTTTTTCTGTTCGCGGACTTTGGTCGCGGCCAGCTGGTTGACCGCCGGGAGATGGCCGGGGTTGGTCGAAACCATTTGAATAGAGGTATCACCACTGACTTTTTTGAGAGTGCGGCCAAAATCGACCTTGGTCAGGTCGCTTGGCTGATAGCCGGGTGTGTCGGCGTTAGCGATATTCTGGGAAATGACGCGTTGACGATGATTGTCATACATCATTTTGGAGCCCATCGCCTTAAAGAGGCTGATATCTGTTGTCATGACCCATTACCCATGTTTTTGTTATAAGTGTCTTACCCACCCAAGGACTTGCACGGCCCATGCCAAAGATCGACCAGAACGACGACGGGACGCCAGTTACCCCCAAGGACGGTCTAACCCCTTCAAATATCAAGCAAAAACCCAAAAACCAGACCGCCGTGGCGATCACCGGGGGCCTGACCGAAGACGACATCCCCCGGATTACAGCCGCAGGCCGGGGAAAACTTGCCGAGCAGATTTTGCAGCTCGCCTTTGAAAACGGCATCAACGTCCGCGAGGATTCAGCCCTCGCGGAGATGCTCGCCAAGATCGAGCTGGACAGTCCGATCCCGTCAGAAGCGTTTCTGGCGGTTGCGGAAGTCCTGTCCTATGTTTACAAAGCAAATAACGAACCAAATCCATTTGACGCCATCTTGCAGGCGCAGATTCAGTCTCAGGAACCCCCAGAGTCCTCCTCATGACCACCAGCGACGACCTAAACGAGCGCCTTCAGGCCCAGATTGTCCGGCTCGAAGAGGCCATGCACATGATCCAGCGCGGCACGGTGCCCGATCTCGCGCCGCTCGAGCGCGACGTTTCCACCCTGTGCCAGGCACTTTTGACCGCCCCCGGTAAAGACAGCCGCCAGACCGCCGACAAGATGCGCGAAATGATCGGCCTGCTCGAAGGTCTCGCCCACGAACTCAAAGATTTTCAGAACGATTTTGACGAAGGCGAGAAATAGACCATGGACGGTGAAAGCTATTTCCGTTTTTTAGGCGCAATGATCTTCGTGCTCTCCCTGATGGGCGGGCTGTGGCTTGGATTGCGGAAACTCGGACTGACCAATCCGGTTCTCAACACCACCGGCAAACGCCGCCTTAAGGTCATTGAAACCCTGCCCCTCGATGCGCGCCGCCGCGCCATCATCCTGCAACGAGATACCACGCAGCACCTTGTCATTCTCGGGCCGACAGGCGAGACTGTCATCGAAACAGAGATTCCCGTACCTGCCGATGAAAAGCCCGCTTAACCTCCGCCAGTCGCTTGTTCAGTCCTTGCGCCGTCACGCCACCAGCGCGCTGATCCTTTTTGCGCTGACCATGACCACGCTGCTCGCAGCCATGTTGTTCAATCCGGCGCTGGCGCAGGTCGTGTCGCTTGATCTTGGCAACGGTCAGGATGGCACGGTCACTGGCCGCGTCGTGCAGATGGTCGCCCTCCTCACCGTTCTCTCGCTCGCGCCGTCCATTCTCGTGATGATGACGTCGTTCACGCGGATCGTCGTCGTGCTCTCATTCCTGCGCTCAGCCATCGGCCTGCAACAGACACCGCCGAACAGCGTGATGATTTCACTTGCCCTGTTCATGACCTTCTTCATCATGTCGCCAACTCTTGAAGCCGCTTACAAGCAAGGTGTCGTGCCGCTGATCAACGAGGACATCGACGAAGTCACCGCGTTCGAACGCAGCGTCGAGCCGTTCAAGATGTTCATGCTCAAGCATGTCCGCGAAAAAGATCTGGCCCTTTTTATCGAAGTCTCGAAAGAAAAACCGGAAACCCCTGAAGCCACGCCGCTTCAGGTGATCGTTCCCGCCTTTATGATTTCGGAACTGCGCCGCGCGTTCGAGATCGGCTTTATGCTGTTCCTGCCGTTCCTGATCATCGATATCGTGACCTCCTCGATCCTGATGTCGATGGGAATGATGATGCTGCCACCGATCGTCATTTCCCTGCCGTTCAAGATTATTTTCTTCGTGCTGGTCGATGGCTGGAACCTCGTGGTCGGTTCACTGATCCACAGCTTCGATTTGGGTGCGGCGATCCCAGATGCTGGGACACCAGCCCCGGCTATTCCCGTCGAACCATAAACCCATAGAGATAAATTATATTCAGAAGACTAGGTTTTTATTTTTCCCTTTTTAAGACAGCAACTTTTACCAGCGAACCAAAGTCCGGGGCCTATAAATATAAAATTTTTAACGCCACAGATTTGCGTTACATCTGCCTTGTCATCCCGTTTCTGTTTACAATTCATTTTATTCTGCCGATAGCGGCCTTTATTTTTTTAGGGCCTGCACTCATGAACGCAGAATTCCCAATTGAGAACAGGTTGATCAGCGCTTTTTTTCTTCTTTTGGCGCTTGCTGCCCTCTTTCTACCTTTTTACTGCATGACTGCAGCCCCTTCGGAAAAACTAGCCGAATTTATGGAGCGGCTCGGCCTTATGGAGTTTTCCGTTAGCCCTGAACGAATTGAATTCCCCGGACATCCTGATTACCCCGAAGGCAAATCCTTTGCGTGGCGGGACGTTACACAGATTACTCTGCGTAACCCGGAAACGCTTGATTACGTTCATACCGGCATGAAGCGGTATGTTTCCAGGCATCGCCTTCATGCGAAGCGCAAGCTCTCATACAGCGAAATTTCAAGCTACGGTACACCTCTGCTCGACATGGTATTTCCGCCAAAGTTCTGGGTCGACCTTGAAACGCAGTATAGTATTTTTTCTATATCGACGTATCTGAGCCTTAATAAATCTAAAAAGCTGATAAATCAGATCATAAAAGATGCCAGACTAAAGGTCATCGAAACCCGGGCCGAGAATTGCGTGATGGCTTATCATTTGCACTCTGGCGCGAACTGAAACTTTTCTAAACCAAATCTTTGCGCATGATCTGGATATACGTCTTGCCCGGTTGACGCGGACCAACCAGATCGGTTTCAGGAAGAACCGCAAATCCAAACCTCTGATAAAGCCGCATGGCCGGGTTCGTTTCGAGAACGCACAGATCAAGAGCTTCATACCCCCGCGTGCGTGCCATCGCTTCGCAAGCCCGCCCGAGATTTAGGGAGATATACTTTCCTTCATGCTCCGGTAGAACATAAAGATCGGTCACCTCGGTCGTTTTCCGTCCTTCAAAAAACGAGATATTGGCAAAACCCATGAGCCTGCCCTGCGGATCTTCGGCGACAAAGAGATGACCGCCACCGCTCAGAGTTTCAGAGATAAATATATCGGCGGTTTTGGCGGTGAGAGGATCATCAGCACTCGTGACTGTCCCCTGATGGAGATGCAGGCGCGACAGCAAAGCAGTTACCTGCTCAAAATCGCCCTGCTCTGCAGACCGGACTTTAAATGACATTAACACACACCCTGAGGGCTTCTTTTTCGTTGCCTTCAGTGTCACACAGCCGTAAACGCACTGTCAAATTTACGAGATTACTCGCCCGCCACGGGCTTAACCGGCTGCGGC
The DNA here is from genome assembly GCA_964368875.1 of uncultured Pseudobdellovibrionaceae bacterium. Classification (GTDB taxonomy): domain Bacteria; phylum Pseudomonadota; class Alphaproteobacteria; order Micavibrionales; family Micavibrionaceae; genus CAYJDG01. The sequence continues at coordinate 40,941 of CAYJDG010000015.1, read as the reverse complement.
ACGGCTGGGGTTGCGGCGCCTGTTGCGGGTTTTTCACCGAGAGGTTTGGCGGCGCCGACTTTATCGAGGAAGCCTTTGAAGATATCTGTTTCGCCGATGATGCTGTTGATGGTGTTGCGATCAGCCAGCAGCGAATTCTGACGCGGGCGGGTGACGACATCGAATTTTTTGGCAAGCGGCGTCTGGGCCATCGGATCCGAATATTTTTCACGCAGATTGGCCAGCACATAGCGGTTGTCAGCAAGATACAGCGCGACCGCCCAATTGAGGATGTTCGCCGCTTGTTCGTCATTGAGTGGCTTGGTCAGATCAAGATTGGACTGGGCGACCAGTTGTTCCAGCGAGTCACTGGCATCCTGCCAGCGTTTGGAGCGCCACGCGATATCGGCGCGCAGGCGTAGAACATCGCCATCCTGTTGCAAGAGCGCGAGAGCCGCGAAGGCTTCTTCGGGTTTTTTCTGATCAGCAAGGGCGCGTGCGCGCAGGAGAGAAATTTCACGGCGCTTCGGTGCTCCGGCTTCGAGCGGCACACTGAGTAGGAATTCTCCGGCGCGGTTGAGACTATCGAGCGCCTTGTCCGGTTTGCCATCCAAAATCTGGATCGAAGCAAGACGCAGCGCAACCTCGGCTCCCTGCATGCCGTTCAGGCGCGTGTCGATCTGGTTTTGCAGCAGATTTTCAGCCCGCGGCAACAGGTCGGCATCGACCAGACGCTCAGCCAGCTGGCGGGCAACTTTGTCACCGTCTTCACCGGTCGGGATCAGTTCGGAAAATTCATCATAGATGGTCAGCGCATCAATCGGATTCAGCACTTTGACCTTGTCGGTCAGGAACAGGTTCTTGAAGGCCTCGGTCATATAGGCGGTGATGCTGCGGCCAAGATCGCTGCCCGGTGCGAGCGACGCCGCTTGACGGAGAAGGGTTAGCCCTTTGATAGGCTGGTTGCTGTCCATATAGATACGGCCAAGCTTGTAGTTGATCGCCGTTTCAAGCTCATCGCCGCGCCATGCATAACGGAGCCCTTCGAGTTTATCGATGGCCTTTTCAGCGGTGATTTCTTTTTTGTCGAGCAGCTGGCTGGTGAGCGCAAGTCCCGCTTTGGCGCGGTACATATCATCCGGCCCGTTGGCGAGGGGTTCCCACATTTTTTTCATTCCATCGAAATCACCCTGCTGGCGGCGGGATTCACCACGCAGATATTCCAGCCCCGCCGCCTGAGCGAGCGGGAGTTTTTCTTCGTCGCGGGCCAGGATTTCGAGAATCTTATCCGCCGTATCGGTATCCCCGGCCCGCAGAGCCACTTCGGCGAGGGTGAGGCCCACCGGCATACGCACCGGTTGCGGATAATGGTTGAGGATAGAAACATCCTTGGGCAGAACCGTATCGGCCTGCTTCCAGTCCTCAAGATTGGCGAGGGTGAAGGCGCGCCAGAATTTGATCTCGGTGATCGGCTCCAGGGCCTTATCAGAGAAATCCTTGAAGCCACGGTCATGCTGGCCTGTCAAAGCTTCCGCTGCCCCGCGCAGCGCAAGAAATTCCGGCGTGGTCGTCAGGTCCTTGACGATATCCCCGGCAAAATCAACATAGCCGAGCGCTTCAGGCCCGCGCCCATTGGCGAGTTCCATTTTGGCGAGCGTCATCAAATCTTCAGCCTTGCCCTGATCGGTTTTTCCGGCAAGCGCCGACATGATGATGCGCTGGTTCTCGGATATTTCTTCAGGGCCGCCCATCTGCCAGCGGTCGAAAGAGAATATCTTTGAAAACGGATTGGCCGGGTCTGCTGGCTTATCGGAGGTCGTCACCGGATCAGGCGTCTCGGCAATCGATTCATCATTCTCTTTTTGCTGGAGCTTCAGCGATGCCAGATCAGTTTCCGGAGACAAGGCAAGACCATTCGCGGTGGTCAGCACCACCCCTTTTGTCTCGCGCGTTACCATCAGGTCATCAATTTTAGGGCGGATGACAAGGCCAGTGATGGTATCGAGCGTCGAGAATTCAGGATAATCCTGCGCCGCGCCAGACAAATCGCGGGATGAGGAAACGGTGACCGCTTTCAGGGTGTCGCCGACTTCCGGGTCGGTGAACTCGATGATCTGGCGGCTTTCAAGAGTCTTCCATAGCAGGCTGCCGCCCGGTTTCTTGGTCTGATCGAAGGACCGCTCAAAGCCAAGCGGTGAGGTTTTACGCGCCGTCGGGGTGAGCACGATTTTCCACACCAACCCGCCGCCTTCGCCATATGTGTTCAGACCAGCTGGAATTTTCAGTTTGAAGATCGTGCCGTCTTTGAGGGCGATGCGGTCAAACGGCGGGAAGCTGGCCTTCTGCGGCCCGGCTACTTGCGGAAAGATCGGATAGTCAGGCTTATCAAGCACGATCCAGAGCGTACCGAAGCGTTCGAACGCGGCAACGCCGATCGCCTGCGTCGCCGTGATGTTAATCATATGCGCATCAAGCTTGGGCGGGGCTGTCGCTGGAACAACGGCGGCAGGTTTCGGCGCAGGTGTCATCTCTGGCGTTACCGATTGCGCAGTTTTCTCTTCATCGACTGGCGGCGGGCCAAGTTGATCCGCAGGCGTCGGAGCAGGTTCTGCCGGCTTCACTTCAACCGGTTTAGGTTTTTCCGGTGCGACCACTGCAACCGGTGCCGGTTTTTCTTCGGCGGGTTTGGCAGGCTCGGCTTTTTCAGGTTCAGGTTTCTTGGTCTCTGCTGGTTTCGCGTCGGCGACTTTCTCAGGTGGTTTTTTATCAGCGACGGGTTCAGTGGTTTTGGCAGGCGGCACAGGCTTGCCCTGAATATCGACGATCAGGCGGCTGCCGATAACAAACTCGCGCACCGACTGTCCGGCGGCAAACTCGATGGTGGCGCTTTGCGGGGTGGTCGAGAAGCCGCTAATGCGCGGCAGTGCGGACGGAGCCTTGCCGCTGATCGAGAACGTGGCCGCGTTTGTGAAATTGAGCGTCAGGGTCGTGCCGCTCTGTTTTGCAGTATATTTCGGCGCGGACGGCCAGGCAAAGACGATCCGGGTGTAGCCATCATGCACACCTGTGCGCACCGTGACTTTATCCGCCGCAGAGGCAGGTGTTACGGCGCAGGCTAAGACTATGAGATAAACGGCAAAAATGGCGATTCGGCGCATGACCTGAGGGTGCCACAGCCGCCCGCACCGGGCAACCCGCCAGAGGGGTGGTTATGGACCTATCCCGAACCTTTGCTGGGCGGTGCCATCGTGGGAATTGATGAGAATATCCACCCGGCGCGACAGGGCCTCCCGCCGCTCTTGCGGCATGTCGTCAGGCAAACTGTCATAAAGACCGCTTGAGTACCCTTTGACTGGAAGTCCCCGAGTATACCCCTGCGATGCCATCACCCCAGCCACAGCCAGCGCGCGGGACAAGGATAGGTCCCAGTTCGGCGTGCCCTTGGCGCTCGCCTGAACGGGATCGGCATGGCCGACGATTTCTATGCCGTTGGGAATATTCTTCAAAACTGCCGTGATCGCCTGTACGGCCTTACGCCCGTCAGCCGTCAGATCGGCCTGCCCTTTTTCAAACAGCAGGTCATGCGGCAAGGTGATGATCAGCCTCTGGTTGGGCGCATCCTCGATCATCCGGACTTTCTGCAAAATCGGAGTCGAGGCCGCCATCTCATCCAAAACGGATTTCAGATACCCAAGGTTCAAGGATTCATTGAAGTCGACCTTGTTGATACTGATGGCGTCTTCCGGTCCGGCATTCTCGGAGGCCCCGGCATACTTGCTGGCTTCCTGCGTTACGTTTCTCTCCTGACCGACCGGGGCGTCTTTCTTGGACATACCGGACATGGTGAAGAGGAGAACAAAAAATGTCAGCGTGATCCCCATCAGATCCGTAAATGAAATCAGCCAGATCGCTGAGAACTTCTGCTTCGGCGGATCAAAGTTGATCTTATAACCGGGCTTCGGCGCATAGGTTTCCGTCGCAGCCGGAGCATAGCCGCCCATCACCTCATCTATGACTTCAGGTATATCGCTCATGGCTCTGGCGCATATGGTTTATAATTATGAAACAATACGGTCACTTTCTTTGGATCGCCTTTTTGCAGACCGATCGTCAGTGTGCCCTTTTGTAGACCCTGTTTCTCGAGCTCCGCAGCCCAATCCGACAGTTTATTGATACGAGTGCGCAGCTCATCTCGTGCAGCACCTGAGGAAACGCCCGGATCCTGTTCCATGTTAATCCAGATTTCCATTTGCAACTGCTGGTACGCCCACATCTTTTCGATCAGGGTTTTTTGGAGAGCCTTGTCGGAGCCAAAAAATTTCTTTTCAAAGACGTCGGTCGGCAATTCAAGATAAAGGACCCCACGCGTCGGAATCATCTGCGGGCTGAAGCCGGGAAAACTGGTGCGGAAGTAGGAGCTGAGCGACTCATAGGCTTCGTGCCCCTCGCCGCTGCTCAGTTCTGGATTGGGGCTGAGGCTCGGCCCGATATCGTCACGGAAAACGCGCGTGGTGAATGTTTCCTTCAGGCTTTGCAGGACAGGCTTGACCCGGTCATCCTCAAAATTCGAGGACGCATTCAACATCATGAAAAACGCCAAAAGCATAATGAACAGCGACAGCGTGCTGAGCAGCGCGCTAAATCGGTTGGCATCATGGTGATCTTCGGTTTCAGGGGGCTTAAACGTCATTTTTATAGCTTACCACACTTCAGGAACCGCGGGAATCGGCCATTCCCGCCTTTAAGTAACGATTTTTTAAGGCATAAATAACCCTCTCATGATTTAATAGGAGGATAATCAAGAATTTAGGTTACCGGAGGGTTTCATTATGACGGGGTATAAGTCTCTAGGCGCACTCCTTCTCGCCGCCGCATCAGCGGTCGGCTGTGCCAACGTTCCCGAGCCCGCGCCGCAGAAAAAAAATGCCCTTCCTGAAATCGTAACAGATGAAAAAACAGGCTGCCGCTACATCAAGGAAGCGGATGAGAAGCCCAATAGATCAAAACAATGCCTACCGACAGGCCCATTTTCGACAAACCCAACGGTTGAATAGTGGCGAATATTATCAGCCATACCCATAAGCGGGAACAGGCTCAACCAGGGAGCCATGACCATTACGCAGCCGCCGTAGAGGCTACTTCAAGTAAGCTGCCTCTCTATATCGATCCGAATGAAATCGCGGCCTACAAAAAAAACGAGAAAGATAAGGACTTTCACGCGCGCGCTCAGCTAATTTCCTCAATATTGGATCGCCAGTACAACGGCATCTCCACCTATATGACGCTAGGTGAAAAGCTTTACGTTTTTGAAAGTAGCAATAAAGGTGCCTCAGCTTACATGCCTTCAGGCGCGTCAGGCATATGTATCATTGTTCGCCCAAAGGGTGATGAGTATTCAGGACAAGAATTACTCAAAACAATGAGACTCTCGAAATTTTATAGCTCCGCTCATCTGAAGGATCTTCCGGGTGTGGCCAAAATCTGGGAAGAGTTGGTTGGAGAGCATGAGGGAGAGCATTGCAATCAGCAACCTGTTAAAGCTGAAGACCCTCAGGCCAGATTAAAGACGATGGGTCTCGAAGGTGAATCGGATTTTAAAGTTATGCAGCGCCTTCGGGCTGGCGGATACAATGATGTCGTTCAAGCCTGGATCGATATGCGAGCGCTTAAAGCTGCTATGGGTGATGACCTGCACGCAAGTGGTATCCTCATAACCGGCAATAAATTCATACAACCAACTGCCGCCCATCTAGAGGCTGCGGAATTACTTCCTCAGGTCATTGTCGCGGCGGTCGCCAACCACCTGCAGATCCGTGAAGGCGACGCCAAATTCTTGATGACTGACAATCCTCGGGCTTTTACCAAGGCCCTAGAGGACTCTTTGGCATCCGGAAAATTCCCGGGTCCGCGCGATATGACGAATGACGAAATTTATGATGCGATGAGCAAAAAACTTGACATGAAGGTCAAGCAGATCAAAGCAGCTGGCCCTGATAAGCAGGACGCTATTCTGGCTGCCTATGATGCAGTTAAAGCTGAAACGAATATGAGAACAGGAATTCCAGATAACCCACATCTCAAAGCTTATATAAATGCATATATCGGCGCAGTGGATCGTATGTTTCACACCGAAACGCCCCCGCCCCCTATACCTCCAAGCGAACCTGAGGATGAACTCGCCTTGGCTTCCAAGATATATCAGGCAGAAATCGAATTTGAGGCCGGAGCACAAAGTAGCGATTTCACCAATGCAATGGTTGGCAAGCAGCTTGGCATTCCGCCGAAGGTAGCAGCAGATATTCCGGCAGGGAAATATTACAAAGCTTTGATCGAAGCCTATGAGGCTGGCGGAACTGAATTCAAAACATATCGCAAAATGGACGATCAGGAAGAGAATAAGGTCATTGCCAAATCTCTCGGCATCACACCTGATGCGGTCGCAGAAATGGCCGATAAGGACTTTATCAGATACTGGACTGTATATAAAAACCTCTCGGACCAGAATATGCTACGCGTTCTGCGCGATGAGGAAAACCCTGAGCTGAAAAAAGCCGTTGAAGTAGCTGTCGAAAAAGCCCGTAAAGAACTGGCCGAACTTGAAGCGATCAAAGCAAAATACCCTGATCCAGAACCCGACGCAGAAGAAGATTCAGCTCCTGAAGTAGAGGAAGAACCTACGAGCTCTTCTTCTCTCCCATCAGGAGAAAGAAACTTCATGGCATCTCTGCGCAACGGTAGTATGTCGATGTTGGAAATGGATATGCTGAGTTCTGCGATGACACGCACTCAACCAGCGCTTCGTCCGACGGTGAAGACTCCAGCTCAGGAGCTGGCCGAAGCGAAACCTAAATCTGCGCTTGTACCGCAGGAAACCATGACGATTTAATTCACTAAATTTACTGACCCGCAGCCGGCGGCGCTGCCCCATCATCAGGAAGTTCGGGGAGTTTCTTTTGCTCAGCCAGAAGCGTCGTCAGAGCACGGGCGCGATCCGCCTCCATTGAGGCAATGATCGGCGCTGATTTCCGTTCCGACATCTTGCTGACCACATCGATCATGATGTCCATATCAAGCGTATTGAAAATACGCGCCGCATCTTTGGGCTTCATGCCTTCGTAAATTTTTACCAGGCTGGCGATACGCGCATCTTCTTCGTTCGACTGCTTTTTCAGCAGCTCCTGTATTTCATTGCGTAGCCCGGTCAGTTCATTGAACTTGCGGGTGATCTCTTTTTCACCGGCTTCGAGCAAGGCTTCACGCTGACCGAGAACTTTTTCCTTTTCATCGAGTTGCTGGCGACGTTGCAGAAGGTCTTCGTATAATTCCTTGCGCAGAGTCGAGTAATCAATATCGCCATCAGAGGCATCGGTCCACGCTGGGGCGGCGGTTGAGGGCAGATCGACCTTGCCGGGTTTTTCGCGGGGGGCCGCGGGCTTATCTGGCGCGCCCTCAGTCTTGGCTTCCTCGGTTTTAGCTTCGTCAGTTTTTTCTGCAGGAGTCTCCGCGGCAGCGTCCTCTTTTTTCGGCTCTTCCTGAGCGGCGGCTTCTTCTTTTGTCTCGTCCGCTTTTTCCTGCGCGTACGCAGCACCCGTCAGATCGCGGGTCTGGATGACGGCATCTCCAATGCGCACAACAAAAGCCATCCCTGCCACGACCACGAGCAGGGGCAAAAGATGCAGGCGTTTGTACAGCAGTGAAAATAGATCCTTCATCGGATTTCGCTCCACCCTAAGGATAACATAAAACTACGCAGAAGGTCATCCCTTCTGCGTAGTTGAAATCTTAGTTATGAGACAGACCTAGTCGACTTTATTGTCGAGTTTATCAACATGCTCTTTATGCTGCTTAAGGGCGGGCAGTGTGTCGGCCGCGAATTTTTTCAGCACGGGGTTGTCCCCGTCTTTCGCATAATCTTCAAACAGCACAATCGCCTTCTCATGTGCGTCGACCTGATCATCGACGTAGGCTTCGTCGAAATCTTCGGCAGTTTCCTTCTTAAGCTCGATGACCATGTCAGAATGAGCTTTGTCGAGCACGGTCGGCAAAGGCGGAGACTGGACATTTGCCGCAGCAACTGCCGCCCTTAATTCTTTGTCCGCCTTAGTATGCTCATCAATCATGGTTTGCGAGAATTCTCGGACAGCTGGGTTGGACGATTTATCCAGCGCAACGCGTGATGTTTCAATTTCAAACATACCGCCTAGTGCAGCCTGCTCGATAAAGGCATTGGTTTTATTAACGGGGTTATCCCCTGCCTGAGCGCTAGCGGTTCCTAAAACCAGCAGCGCAACCGGCAAAGCAGCGCGAACGAGCTTCATGGTAAACTCTCCTTGGGTTGTGACTTAGTACAACGCCTAAGAGCGCGTTTTGTTCCCTGAAATCAGGCGTCGCCGCGCGGACGGCGGCGACGGAGTGCCGAGGCCAGATCGCGTTCCGCCTGACTTTCAAGGTCGTCGGAATCCGCTGAACCGGGCTCGGACCGGGTCAGCGCGGACCCAAGAGTAGGCTTTTCTTCGCGGTCAAAATCAGGATCGCGGATCGCAAAGAAGGTCGAATTGGCGAGCGGCGGATCGCGGTAGGTCGGCGGCTCGGCTTTTTTCTCGGGCTGATATTTTTCTGCGGCGAATGATGGAGGCGTTGCTGCAGGACGCGAGCTTGGATACACCATCCCGGCTGCGGTGCTGCCAAGTTCATCGACCATCGTTCGGTTGCGCGTGGCAAGATTTTCAAGACGGGCCGCAAGGTTGTCACCGGCTTCAGTCATCAGGCTGAGTTCTTCGACCATGCCCCGCGCCTTGGTGACAAGCGTCTGTAATTCTTCACCGGATTCTTTGGCGGCATCATCGAGCGCAGTCACGCCCGCTTGCGCGCGGGTAATCTGGGAGGAGAGTTCGCGGATCAGGTATTCCATGTCCGCGCGGTTCGAGCGAAAGGCGTCGAGATATTTGGAGAGGCGGATCGCATAAAAAATGGTCGCTCCGAGCAGAACGACAATAATAATATCCAGAGCAAGTCCGAGACCCGGCATAACGCATAATCCTCAAGAATCAGTAGGTTTATGTATTCTATTCTTCTTCTGGCGGGATGTAACGGTCAATTCGGACGGCAATACTGCCTTCTTTTTGGCCCATAGGCCCCATAAACATTGGGAAATCGCCACAGCGCATCTCAACCGTGTCGTCCGGCTTGGTGTTGAACATCACCAATGTGCCTTTTTCCCAATTAAGCATGTCCCGCAGCATGACGGTTTTTTCGCCGAGAATGGCCTGCAGGGCAACCTCGGTTTGATAGAGTTCGTTGGTCAAGTGGGTCTCCCAGATCGAGTCCCGACCGAATTTTTCCCCCATGAACATCTGCAAGAGCAGTTCACGGACCGGCTCCAGCGTCGCGTAAGGGATAAGAATTTCAAAACGGCCACCGCGGTCACCCATATCGACGCGCATACGCACGAGAACACAGGCGTTGCCGCTTTGCGTAATCGCTGCAAAGCGTGGATTGGTTTCCATGTTTTCAAGTTTAAAGCTGACCGGCGAGAGCGGATCGAACGCGGTCGACATATCTGAAAGCGTCACTTTCAGCATCCGTTCAACGAGCTTGGTTTCAATCGTCGTATACGGGCGGCCTTCGACGCGGATCGACGGTGTCCCTTTACGGCCACCGAGAAGAACGTCGACGACAGAATAAATCAGCGCAGAGTCCACAACCACGAGGCCATTGTTGTCCCACTCTTCAGCCTTGAAGACCGATAGCATCGCCGGGAGCGGAATTGAGTTGAGATAATCACCGAAGCGGACGGTGGAAATCTGGTCGAGCGAAACTTCGACGTTATCGGAGGTGAGGTTGCGCAAAGAGGTCGACATCAGCCTGACCAGACGGTCGAAGACGATATCGAGCATCGGCAGACGTTCGTAGTTAACCAGCGCCGAATTGATCAGGGCCATCACACCCGAGGTTTCACCCTGTGCGCCTTCGTCATCGAACCCGAGGAGACTGTCAATTTCTGCCTGGTTGAGAATGCGGGTGTTGGCTTCATCGCCACCAACGCCCGGATCGAACGCAGGCGTCGCGTCCGTCTCCATTGGAGCTGGTTGCATGCCGAGGTCGGCAGTTTTGGGGTCTGCGGTTGGCGCGTCAGCCATCCTTTAAGCCTTTCTGATCCCTGATAGTCTTATTTATGTCCCGGACCATTCAAGTCTAGATAGAGCAAGAACTAGGCCAGTTCTGATTTTCTTAAGCCTATTGTATCAGAATTTCCTGAAAAAGGACATCCTTGACCTGGGTCGGAGCAGCTGCAGCATTGACCCGCGAGAGCAGTTCCATCTGCAAGCGATACATGCCCTTGGAGCCGCGCAGATCCTGCACCCGCAATTCGCGCAGGTAGGTCTGGAACTGATCCACGACCCGCGGCAGAACCTTCTCAACCGCCGCCATATCGATGGCATTGGCAAGTTCCAGCTGGACCGACAAACGCAGGTAGCGCGGCTGTCCGCCATCGGATGTATTCAGGTTAACGATCATATCGGGGATTTTCAGAAAAGCGACTTCAGCCGCCGGACCATGCTCCCCTTCGCCTTCTTTGGCAGCATGCTCGCCTTCAGCACCTTCTTTGGCTTCGCCCTTGCCGAGATACTTATCGAGCTTGCCCGTAAAATAGAGTCCAGCCCCGCCGCCGCCAAGCAGGATCAGCGGAATAAGAATAAAGAGAATGAGCTTAAATTTGCTCTTCTTGCCGCCACCCTCGCCATCGATTGGGGTGATGGCATCGTCGGCTTCTGGTTTGGGATCGTCAGACATTGCGGTTCCTGCAGTCAGTGAGAATCAAGACTAGGAGTACAGTTTAATGTGCCGGTGCGGGAATGCACCCGGCAAAAGCTACCGTATCCAGAAAGAATTACCGTTCCCATCCTAACCATAGCCTGCCCTAGGCGCAGCCCCTTTTTCACTCAACCCACTGATTTTTCAACATATTTAAATCTGGCACAGGGGATGCAATCTCTGGAGGGAGACGGTCTCTCTTATCCGGGGATTGTCAGAATAAAAACAATAAGTGGGATTTAGGATCATGGAAAATAGTCTGTATGTCGGGTTGTCCCGTCAGATAGTACTGCGCAGTTCGATGGAGATGATCTCCAACAACGTCGCCAATATGAGCACTCCGGGCTATCGGGCGCAAAACCCGATGTTCAAGGAGTTTTTGTCCAAGCAGAACAACGCGCAGGAAAAACTCTCCATGGTCGAAGATTACGGCCAGTGGCAGACGATCACACCCGGCCCGGCTCAGTTCACAGGTGGCACCTTTGATGTCGCCCTTTCCGGTCCCGGCTTCATGGGCATCAACACCCCGACCGGCGAAATGATGTTCACCCGCGCCGGGAATTTCACCACCAACGCCCAGAACCAGCTCGTCACCGCCTCCGGCATGGTCGTCGCGGGCAATGGCGGCGCGATCACCATTCCAACCACTGCCCAAAGCATCAAGATCACCGAGAGCGGTGAAGTCACTGCCGATGGCAACTCAGTCGGCCAGATCACGATGATGGAGTTTGACAATTTGCAGGCGATGAAGCCTGAGGGCAATGGCCTCTACTCTTCCAGCGCAGGCCGCCCAGCGACAGAAACTAAAATGAAACAGGGCATGCTCGAAGGTTCGAACGTCGTCCCGGTCATGGAAATGACGCGCATGATTGAAATTCTGCGCGACTACCAGTCGACCATGAAAATGATTTCGTCAGAAGATGAACGCCAGCGCGGCGCCATTCAGAAACTGGCCAATGCCAACGCTTAAAGATTTAGATTTTAAAGGAGACCTGAAATGAGATCACTAGATGTAGGCGCCACCGGGATGCTCGCCCAGCAGATGAATGTCGATGTCATATCGAACAACATCGCCAACATGACGACAACTGGCTTCAAGCGTCAGCGCATTGAATTCCAGGATCTGATTTATCAGCACCTCGATAAACCCGGCTCGACCTCCTCTGCCGCGGGCAACGTCGTGCCATCCGGCCTCTCGCTCGGTCTTGGTGTGCGCCCGGCGTCCACCTACCGGATCCACGAACAAGGCACCCTGCAGATCACCGACAACGATCTCGATCTTGCTATCAACGGCCGCGGCTTCTTTCAGATCGAACTGCCGAACGGTACCACCGCCTACACCCGCGCTGGTACATTCCAGCTCAATCAGGATGGCGAAATGGTCACCTCAGAAGGTTACCGCCTGATCCCCGGCATCACAGTGCCAACCGATGCCCTTGGTATCGAGGTCAATCAGGAAGGTGAAGTTCTTGCCCAGTTGCCGGCGCAGACTGCGCTGCAGAACCTCGGCCAGATCCAGTTGGCCAACTTCGTCAATAACTCCGGCCTTGAAGCCTCAGGCGACAACCTCTTCCTTGAAACCGATGCCTCCGGCGCGGCTCAGGTCGGCAACCCCGGCGATGACAACCTCGGCATGATCCGTCAGGGTTTGCTTGAGCAGTCAAACGTCGATGCCGTTAAAGAAATTACTCTCCTCATCACCGCCCAGCGCGCTTACGAGATGAATTCGAACGTCATCTCTACGTCGGACGAGATGATGGATACCGTCAACCAGTTACGATAGGACTTGAGTTATGACCGCGCTTGAAATCAGAGAGACCCGCGAAGCTGTTTACACCATGTGCAAAATCACCCTGCGCAGCGTCATCCTCCTGATGATCGTCGGCTTCGGGCTGGTGCTGATGGTCGTGACCGCCAATGCGGCTACCCTGAAATCAATCAGCACAGTCAACGACGATGTCATCCGTGTTGGCGACGTGTTTGAAGATGCAGGCGAGCACGGTACAGCGGTCGTTGGGCGCTCGCCAGCTCCCGGCACCGACATGACGCTCAATGCACGCACGCTCCTGCGCATCGCAACCGCCTACGACCTCGACTGGAAACCGCAATCAGTGACCGATCAATCGCTGATCAAGCGCGAAGCACATACGGTTAGCACCCTTGATATCGAAGGTGCGGTCAAGACTGCCCTCGTCAAACGCGGCCTCGAAGGAAATTACGGCATCGTTCTGAATACGGTTGCAACAACCCTCGTCCTGCCTGGGAATGTTCCAGCCACTGCCGAAGTGAGCAACCTTGTTTACACCCCTGGCCGTGACGTCTTCGTCGCTACTATCGCAGCTCCCTCTGCCGACAACCCGGTCAAGACGATGAATGTGTCGGGCACGATCCAGAAAACCGTACAGGTTCCGGTTATGAAAGGCACTTTCAAGAAAGGTGATATCATCGGCTCCACCGACATGGAATGGATCGACGTTGCCGAGAATACCCTGCTGCCGGACAGCATCCGTGATGCAGACAGCCTGATCGGCAAGACTCCGGTACGCTTCCTCGCAGTTGGCCAGCCATTGCGTGCCAAGGATGTCGAAAATCCACAGCTCGTCGCCCGTGGCGATGACGTCACCATCATCTTCAATCTCGGCGGCATGGAACTGACCGCCAAAGGCAAGGCCATGCAGAATGGCGCCGAAGGAGACCTGATCCGCACTGTCAACGTCACCAGCAATCGTTCGATGAACGCCCGTGTGACCGGTGACCGTACGGTGAGCGTAGAATAATTGAGTTCAACCTAACAAAAAAATATGAACCGAAAGGTGGGTAGTAAAAATGACAAACACTAAGCAAACACTCCGTACTCTGGCTCTCGTGATGCTCGCCACATCGTCCATGACTGCCTGCAGCGCCGTCGACCGTATGAAAAACGTCGGTGAAGCCCCGCAGCAATCCTCCATTCAGAACCCGACCCAGTCGGCCAATTACAAACCTGTTTCCATGCCGATGCCGGCAGAAAAACTGGTCAGCAAGCAGGCAAACTCTCTGTGGACCGGTTCACAATCAGGTTTCTTTAAAGATCAGCGCGCCAAACGCGTCGGCGACATCATGACCGTCGTCATCGACATTGATGACAAAGGCAAGATGGAGAACTCATCCGAGCGCACCCGTGCAACCACCGAAGGCGCTCAGGCTCCAGCCCTCCTTGGTCTCGAAGCTCATGCTGGTGAATACCTGCCGGATGCCATCGATCCAAGCAACCTAGCCACCATCGGCTCCGACTCCAGCTATGCTGGCGACGGCACCATCGACCGCAAGGAAAAAGTCGAAATGAAACTGGCGGCCACGGTCACGCAAGTTTTGCCCAACGGCAACCTCGTGATCCAGGGCTCTCAGGAAGTGCGTGTCAATTATGAGAACCGTGTGCTCAACCTCGCCGGCGTCGTCCGCCCGCAGGATGTGAACGTCGACAACACGGTTTCCTACGAGCAGATCGCCGATGCCCGCATCGCCTACGGCGGTAAAGGCCAGATCACGGATGTCCAGCAGCCACGTTACGGCACGCAAGTCTTCGATATCCTGATGCCGTTCTAATTACCCATCCACCCCTTACCCAGACTTACTGCTTACCCCTTACCCCACTTTACCCACCCACTTTCCCGCCGGCGTGTTCCCCAACACCCGGCGGTTTTTTTCTTCTGGTTCAAAGTCATGATTTATCCTATGGTCCGCGCCAGAGGATTTGACACATGAGCCATGATGACGATGAAGACGATGTACTGATTGTTAAAGACAGCAACGGAACGGTTCTTACTGATGGCGATTCCGTCTCGGTTATAAAAGACCTGAAGCTCAAGGGCACATCGAGCGTCCTGAAACGCGGCACCGTCTATAAAAATATCCGTCTGACTTCAAATTCTGCGGAAATCGAATGTCGAGATATCGTTTTGAAAACGGAATTCGTCAAAAAGGTTTAGCCGCACAATTGCAGCTTTTTATTTTATCGGGATTGGTTTTTGCTGGAGGGTATGGACCTGATCAGGCCAGCGGTAATCGAAATAATACTCAAGCTCGGTCCCACTGCTCTGCGCCGGAACGGTGCAGCGGTAAAGAGCGCGGTATGACGAAGGCGTTGCCTCATCCCTGATCAATTCCATTTTCGCATCTGTAAACTGTGGCGCACCCTGCACCCGGTAATGGCACTGAACATCAGTAAAAATGTCGCGCGGCACATCGCCCTGCCAGTATTTCTCATTGATGCAGGAATTCTCACCCCAGGTCGTGAGTGTCAGTTCAAGAGTCAGGGGTCGATTTTTCGACATCGACGCTGGCGGTAAAAACTCCGCCCCGCCGCCCGCGGCAAAGCATTTACTGGCGTGCTGTGCATACGATCCGGCGGCAACGCCGCCTGCGATGAGCAAAACAATTCCAATTAATGTCTTTTTGCCAAGCTTCATGACCTTATTAGAGGGTCAATTCTGAAACTTGTAAAGGTATGCGTTACAGACTGATCTGTACCTGGTTGGGATAGTCAAGCAGGCCGACGACGCCAGACTTGGCGTAATGCTGATAAAAATCATGCATATGCTCAGAGCGGCGCGACTCTTTCAGGATATCGTGATCCTCGCCATCCTTGAAGCAAGCGACCTTTTTAAGGATTTTCACTTCCTGTGCATCCATATCGCCTTCACACCAGGCCAGCGCCCGGGCGAGAACACAAAACCGCTCCTTGTCGTGCGTGCTGGAAATCCCTTTATACATCTCCTCGGCACTTTGCGGCTCAAGAAGATCCTGTTTCAAAGTTTGTTTTTGTTCGGGAGATAATCTTGCTTTGGCAAGATAACTATAAAGCAACTCCTGCTCTTCCATGGAAAGTGAGCTGTCGACGAAGGCGAAAGCGAACACCGCGCGCCACATAAAGAATTCACTGTCGGTGACTTGATCGCGACTGAGCATAAGTGACCAAGGTTTCAGGCTGCACTTTGGTTCCAAAAGAAAAGGCACCGATCCCCGGTGCCTTTTATAATTCTTAAAGCAAATATCTTTACTCGTCGCGGTGCGTGCGTTCCATCCGCTCGTGGCGCTCTTGCGCTTCAAGCGAGAGGGTCGCGATCGGGCGGGCGTCGAGGCGGCCGACGGTGATGGGTTCGCCGGTTTCTTCGCAGTACCCGTACGTGCCGTCATCGATGCGGAGCAGCGCTTCGTTGATTTTGGTGATCAGCTTGCGTTCGCGGTCGCGGGTGCGCAACTCCAGCGCGTGGTCCGTTTCAGCGGAGGCGCGGTCGGCGATGTCGGGCTTCTGCAGTTCGGTGGTCTGCAGCGTGTTTTCAATCGTCTGTTCAGATTCTTTCAGCAGTTCTTCGCGCCAGGCAATCAGCTTCTGACGAAAATACTCCTTCATGACCGGATTCATGAATTTCTCTTTATCGGTTGGCTTATAGGTCGGCGGAACAATCGCACTTCCGGCTTTGGACATTCAGAATTTACCTTTCAAAGTAATCGTCTCGAAACGGCGTAAAAACTAAGACACTGAGCGAGAAATACAAGACTCTATCGCCGCCTGTCCCCAGATATTCTTGCTATCTGTTTGATTTATCTGATTTTAATAAGAAATCCGCGCTTCCTTCAAGCAGCGTTGCGGGGCAATCGGGTTAAAATCGCTCACCGACACCCACCCGGCCTTGCGCGTATCCATCGCGGCGAAGCGCAGTTGCAGAGCTGCAGAATCAACTTTCCCGACCCCGAAACGGTTGGTTTCACCGGACAAATATTCGGTCAGTTCGATGCGCTGGTTTTGATTGCGGTCATAACTGACGAAGAGGCTTTGCTTCTCCTGCACCGTCATGGCGCAGGCATGTGCGGCGGCGGGAACAAGCAGCAGAGCGCCCGTCAAAAGACTTAAACATTTAAGCATCATCTAACCTTATGCTGGTTTTGCGGCATCCAGGGCCATTTTCATCTTGGCGATCTCAATCTGCGCCCGCAGGTCGATTTCATCCAAAATGCCCGCGAGCTGCGGATCATTGATCCGCTCGCGGTGCGCAGCAACAACGTCGGCAATATCGATCAGGTTCCCGACCGTCATGCTGTTGGTCAGCATACCGAGGCGGATTTTATCCAGCTGGTGCAGGATTTCGCTGCCCCGCTTCTGCATTTTCTGTTTGGCTTTTTTCTCGGCAGGATCTTCGGAGCCCTGGGCGGCCAGCAGCACATCGACACGGGCAATGACATTCGCGCCAGCAGTGTGCGTCGCCTCAGAGCTTTCATCGACACCAAGCATGCTGCCGAAACCGCTGTCTGAGGACGCGCCGGCTTTACCGGTTTTCTTGGCTGCACCAGCTTTCTGGGCTGAATTGGGACCGTCGATTTTCATGGTTCTGACCTTGGATGGTTTACTCTCCTTATAGTGTACCAACTTATTTTCCCGGTTACAGCGGGCAAGATTTTCCTAGTCCTCGCAGAAGCGGCAATATGAGCCATCAGTGGGGCCCACAGCTTATCCACAGATGGATAAGTCATTGAAATTTATAATATAATTTCATCAGGGGCTTGGCACGATCCTCGCAAGATAAAACACGGATCACTGTATCCGTAACAAAAAACCGGGTGGTTGAGATGTTTGCGATGCTGACAACAGACAACAAGTTTTCAAAGATGGGCCTGCTGCTCCTGCGGACCTTTTTCGCCGTGCCGCTGCTCTGGATCACCCCAGCCGAAGCCGGAACGACCCGGATCAAGGACATCGTCGCCATCGAAGGCGTGCGGGATAACGCCCTGATCGGGTACGGTCTTGTCGTCGGCCTCAACGGCACGGGCGATAAGCTGAACAATTCGCCCTTCACCGAACAATCCCTGATCGCCATGCTGGAGCGCCTCGGCGTCAACGTCCGTGGTCAGAACCTGAACACTGGCAACGTCGCCGCCGTTATGGTCACAGGTACCCTGCCCCCGTTTGCCAATCAGGGTTCCCGTATCGATGTCACCGTCTCGACGCTTGGCGACGCCAAGAGCCTGCAAGGTGGTACTCTTCTCGTTACACCTCTGATGGGTGCTGATGGCGATGTCTACGCCGTCTCGCAAGGCCCGATTGCCATTTCCGGTTTCGCCGCCGGCGGGGCCGCCCAGACTGTTACTCAGAACACGCCGACCCGTGGCCGCATTGCCTCAGGCGCAACGGTTGAGAAAGAAATCGATTTTGATCTCAACGCTCTGCAAAGCGTCAGCCTGTCTTTACGCAATCCTGATTTCACCACCGCCCGCCGTATTGCCCGCGCCATCAACGGCTTTACCAATGCCGAACTAGCCTCGGCCAAGAATGACGGCACGGTCGTGCTCAGCAAACCATCGACTTATCCCGGTTCGATCACCGATCTGATCACCGATATCGAACAACTGCCGATCCAGCCCGACCAGATTGCCAAGGTCGTCATCGACGAAAACTCCGGCACGATCGTCATGGGCTCGGATGTACGGATCTCGACGGTCGCGATTGCCCAGGGCAACCTGACCATCAAGATCAACGAAACCCCGCAGGTCAGCCAGCCGAACCCGTTCTCTGAAACCGGAACGACCCAAGTGGTGCCGCGCTCGGACATCACCGTCAATCAGGGCGACAACGTCAAGCTCGCCGTACTTGAAGACGGTGTGACCCTGCAAGACCTCGTCACCGGCCTCAATAAACTGGGTGTTGGCCCCCGCGACATCATCACCATCCTGCAAGCCATCAAGGCTGCAGGTGCCCTGCAAGCAGAAATCGAGACGCTCTAAGATGAACTTAGGTACGAACCCAGCCACCGCACTCGCACCGACCCTGCAAGGGTTGGCCAGCCCGACCGGCAAGGCCGCCTCGGCGCTTGATGATGCAGTTAAATCCAAGGATACGAAGCGCACTGACGCGGCGGCTGAAGATTTCGAAGCAGTCTTCATCAGTGAAATGCTCAAGCCGATGTTTGAAATGGTCGAAGTCAACGACACGTTCGGCGGCGGCAAGGGCGAAGAAGTCTTCCGCGATATGATGGTCCAGGAATACGGCAAGATGGTTGCAAGACAGGGCGGCATCGGCCTCGCCTCACAAATCAAAGCTGACCTGATCCGCATTCAGGAACACAACGCCAATCCCCACGTTAATCCTTAGGAGCCCGACATGAACCTGCCAACCGCCGAACCTGCCCTGTCCGCCAGCTCACCGGAAAAAGTCCTCAGCAGCCTGCTCGCGCTGATGAGTGATCTCAAACATGTCTACCTGCAGGAAGTCGACGCGATCCGCGCGGGTGATACCAAAAAATTCCTCAGCCTCCAGCCGGACAAGGAAGTTCTGTCGCGCGATTACGAATACCGCGTGCGTGAAGTCCAGGCCCGCTCCGCCGCGATCAAGCTTGCCGATCACAGCCTGCGCACGCGCGTGGCGGTTGAACAAGCCGAACTCGCCGTCATCGCCGATCAGGCCATGTCGCTTGCCTCGAAAATGGCTGAGAGCATGCGCCGTCTGCATGAACGCCTGATCGATGCTGCACGTCATGCCGTGCAGCAGGAAAAAATCCAATATGGCTCCGCCGGCGTGCTGACTGAATCCGCAGGCGCGAAACCGCTCGCGACTGCCATCAACGAATCCTTTTAGTACATTTTAAGAAAGGCCTCTCTCATGAGCTCTTACATTCCAGCTGCCGCCCCTGCCCCCGTTCACACCGCACCGCCAACCGCGTCGTCGCGGGCAAGTATCGAGAAGAAAAGCAACGGCACCAGCGATGTCGAGGATACCTCGTCGGATGATCCGTCGTTCATGTCAGCTTTGCTTGCTAACCTGATGGGTTCAAACCAGAGCTTCGCAGTTAACATGGACACGGACGTGTCCAGCGATGAAAACGTCGTCCCGGTGAAATTCGGCGGCACATTTAATATGGACCCGGCGATGCTGGTTCTGCCGGAAGGTGTCTCAGCCACAACTCTCGTCAATGCCGATGGTACAACCACATTCAACACTGAACTGATCGCCGCCCTGACTCCGGGTGTGCCGTCTGATGTTGCCGTGCCTGAAGGTGAGGCCGATCCGCGCCTGATCGCCGCGGGCTTAAGCCCGTCTGAAATGACGAACCTGATGACCAAACTCGCCGCCGTCTCTGATTCCGCGATGACGACTGAGCCAGTTACCGCGACTGATTCATTGCCCGATGACAGTGCGCTGTCGATTATCTCGTTCCTGCCCGATGCTGCCGAAACCGGATCAGTCAAACCTGTCACGCCGGATAAAGTCATCTCCGCGCAGGTCGTTGCATCCGCCGATGCCACAGTTGATAAGGTTGCTGATACCGCGCTTGCACAGGTTGTCAGCCTGATGCAACCTGCTGAAGATGACAGCGAAGGCTTCGATCCGGTCGAATTCCGTCTGACGGTCAAGCCGTCACGCTATGGCAGCGTCAGCCTGTACACCGCCCCCGCGGCTAGTGCCCCTGTCGCGACCCCGGTTGCAGCCCCTGGCAGCGCATCAGCTGGTTCCGATACTGCGATCAAAGGTGTGATGCAGCATGTGAGTGCGGATGCCTCCGGCCCCGGCTTCACCTCTGCACTCGCTGCCAATACTGCCGCCGGGACTGATTCCAGTCTCACAGGAAGTTTCGACCCGCTTCTCGCGGCGACAACCCTGACTGCAACTCCGGCGCAAAGCGGCGGCGTGACCAACCCGGTTCTGCAAAACATCACCGCTACACAGTCGCAACCAGCGACACAGGCCGTGGCCGCGCTGATCGTGCGCAACGCGCAGAATAGTAACGGTACGCAGACCCTCGCCGTTCAGCTCGATCCACCGGAGCTTGGCAAACTGCAACTGAAAATGCGTTATGAACGCGGTGAGCCGCTCAAGGTCCATGTCGTGCTCGAAAAAGCCGATACGCTCGCCATGTTCCAGCGCAATGCCCACGCCCTCGAAAATGCCCTTAATCAGGCTGGAGTGCAGACGGATGGCTCATCCCTGACCTTCGATCTGGCACAGGACAATGCCTTCCAGCAGGCGATGGGACAGGATGGTGGGTCTTCAGGCCAGAAATCCGCCTGGTCGGCTGACGCAGCCGTTGAAGTGGTCGACAGCACCATGACTCCGGTTTATACGGATCCTGCGACCGGGCTAACCCGTTATAATATCTACGCTTAAGGTTCTTAACGGGTCCTTAACCATTTTCTTCTTAAGATTAAAGTAGTGCAAAGGCGCAGGATGTCGCCTTTAATAGATATTACTCCTAGAAAGGATTAAGCGCACGTGGCGACCGACATTCCCTCAACAACGACTCTGACATCCCGCCTGCTCGGCTTGAACACCGCGCAAACTGGCGGCACGAGTGCGTCTAAAAATGTCAGCGCTGATAAAGCCGCTTCTGCGCCAATCAAAACCATTTCCGCAACCGAAACGACGACCATCGCCGTGACCTCACTCAATCAAAAAGCGCAGGACATCGGGAAATTACTCGACGGCCTCGACAAGAGTATTACCACGCTGCAAGCCGCCCGCGATACCATCAACGAGGTCATCGCTATGATCGAAGAGGCCGGCGGCATCACCATCCGCGCCCGCGATACGCTGAAGACATCTGCCGGTTATGAAGGCAACAAAGACCGCCTCGCCGATCTCGAAACCCGTTTCCAGGCCGTCCTTGCCAAGATCGATGCCACCGTCAATGCCGTCAGCGGTAAAGGCGTCAACCTTCTCAAGGGTGATACGCTCGTCACATCGTTTGGGGAGAAAAATTCCAACAGCGATTTGCAGACTCAGGGCTACGACCTGACCGCGAAAGGTCTTGAATTCCGCAAACCTGATTTCTCGTCATTGTTTAAAGTGCAGGATAGCCGCATCGACGTGATGAACGGCATCGATATCGCGATCACTCTGCGCCATCAGGTCACATCCGACATGATGCTGATTCAGACGCGGCAGGAATTTTCACAAAATACGATTGAGACTCTCAACGCCGGGGCGAGCACGATTCAGCTCAACGATCTTGGCGATGAAGCGGCCAACCTATTGGTCTTACAGGTCCGCCAGCAACTGGCGCAAACCGAAGACCCGCTCGCCTCCGAAGCCCAGCAACATCTTTTGAAACAGTTCTAAACCCGGAAGAATTCCAACCGCCAAAAGGAGAATCCTGACTATGGCCCTCATCATCGATTTAAAACCAGGCGAAAAAATCCTCATCGGTACCGCCGTTATCACCAACGACAACCAGCGCACCCGCCTGCACATTTCCGGTGAAGCGCCGATCCTGCGCGAAAAAGATGTTCTGCAGGAAGAAGAAGCTGACACGCCGTGCAAGAAGGTTTATTTTTTAGTTCAGTGTATGTATCTCGCCCGCAACCCGCGTGAGTATCATCCCAAGTATTTCGAGCTGCTCAAGATTATTCAGACGGCTGCGCCATCGACCGCGGTTTTCTTTATGAAGATCAACGAACAGATCATCGAAGGTCATTACTACAAAGCCCTGCGTGAAGCGAAAGACCTGATCGGTCACGAAAAAGAATTGCTCGAGCATGTCCAGCACCAAAAAACCGCCCCCCAGTAAGATGCCCTATGGTAAAGCCAGCGGCAGCTACGGCGCGCTGGCCCGCAAACATGCCGATAAACGGGATGTCGAAGCGCAGGCTTTGCTCAAGGCGGCCCGTAAATTACAGGATCTCCAAAGCGGCTGGGACAACCGCGCCAGCAATGCGGTGGAAGAAACTCTCAAGTACAACCGCCAGATCTGGGTTTTGTTCTATGACCACGCCATGAACGACGGCGCGACCACCCCACCACCCCTTCGCACCAACATCATCAATCTCGCCGGATTTGTTTTCAAACGCTCGATGGATATTCTCGCCGAACCTGACCGCGAGAAGCTCAACATCCTCATCAACATCAACCGCGAAATCGCTGCGGGTTTGATGACCAAGCCCGTTTCGGGCTAACTTAGGAGATCAACCAAAAAATTCAGGGATGATTTGCATCATCCCTGCTTTTACCTATCTCCCAGAGACCAACCTTAAACGCTAGCCGAGAACGAAGATCCGGTTTGGCCAGACCCGCCGGTTTTTACCGTACCTGGCAGATTGATATCAGCTTGGAAATTAGACTTCACTTCAACTTTGGTCTGGCCCGGCAGTGGCGGTGGCGGAGCATCAGGCTGTTTAATTTGCTGGCGCACTTCTTTGTACTGGACGCTGCTCTCGACGAGGACTGCGGCTTTGGCGGCATCATTGCCACCGATTTGCGCTTCAAACTGTGCTTCGGCCTTGGCGTTGGCGCGGGATTCCTGGGCGCGTTGATAGGCGCGAATCTGACCCTCGGTCGGGAACTGGCGAACCGCTTCACCGGTATTCGTATCACGCACCACGAAGATCGGTTTGATATCCGGCGCGAGTTGAATGTATTTGCTGGAATACGCGGTCGACATCGCCGCCTTTTGAATATTGGCGGGGTTCGCCGAGAAGGACTCGACGCTGGCGACCTGCTGGGCCATGGCCCGAACAGACGGTGCAGTAGAAATGGCGGCGTTGACAGCCTCGATCATACTTACTACCCTTAACAAGCGGTCACACCCCTGTGAACGCTATACTCCCATATATCCATACTACACTTATTTGCAAGTCCTCGTCAAGTTTTCCTTGACATCATTATTGAATATTAGGAACGCCTGCAAATCAGTTACTTCCGTCTATGGCGTGATTACTCAAGACTGACAGTAATACTTTTTTAATCTTTTTTTAATTACTTGTTAACCTTTTCCCGCCAAACCCGCGCTTCACTTGAAGAAATTCCCATAACCACCTTGAATCATATAAGCTTTTCGTCAACATCTATGGAAAGATTCCTTAAAAAAATGTATAATAAAGACGAATATCCATATTCTATCTTGGCCCAAAGCCTGCATAGCCTCTCTGCGTAACCCTGCAAAAAAAGTAAAAAAGTTAATGGGATTGGAACTGTGAACAGCCTGCTTGAGACGTTAAAAAAACTCGGCCCCGGACGTCTGAGCGTATTGGGCGCAATTCTGCTCGGTCTGGTGATGTTCTTCGTCTTCGTATCGATGCGCATGACCGGCCCCGACATGAAGATGCTCTACACCGATCTCTCGAGCGAAGACAGCTCGTCGGTTGCAGCCAAACTCGAAGAACTTAAAATCCGTTATCAGATCAGCCCCGATGGCGCCAAGGTTATGGTCGCGGGCGCCGATGTCGGCCGTGCCCGTATGTTGCTGGCGCAAGATGGCCTGCCGAATGGCGGCTCACTGGGCTACGAAATTTTCGACAAGCAATCCAGTTTCGGTACGACCAACTTCGTGCAGAACATCAATCAGGTCCGCGCCCTTGAGGGTGAGCTGTCCAAGACCATCAATTCACTTGAACCGGTTAAAAGCTCACGCGTACATCTGGTTCTGCCGCAGCGCGAACTCTTTAGTCGCGAAAGCAATCCGGCCTCGGCCAGCGTCTTTATCCACATGCGCGGCAGTGCCAAACTCGACCGCGAACAGATCGCGGGCATTCAGTCACTGGTCGCCTCCGCTGTCCCCGATCTGAAACCTAAAAACGTCTCGCTGATCGACAGCGAAGGCACCCTGCTTGCTGAAGGCGGCGCAGACGATGACACGATCATCTCGACCAAGGCCGAACAGATGCAGCGCGACTATGAGAAGCGTGTCACGCGGGCCATTGAAGATCTGGTTGGCCGCACCGTTGGCATCGGCAAGGTCCGCGCCAACGTCACCGCTGACCTGAACTTTGACCGCGTCAATGAAAGCTCTGAGTCCTATAATCCTGAAGGTCAGGTCGCGCGTTCGACCCAGACGGTTGAAGAAGGCTCCTCGGAAAAAGAAGCGAACACTTCTAACAATGTGTCCGTTCAAAACAACCTGCCGGGCGGCGGTGCCGATCTGCTCAGCGACAGCGGGCCGACTTCGAGCAGCAACCGCACCGAAGAAACCACCAACTTCGAAATCAGCAAAACCGTCCGTAACCTCGTCCACGAAACCGGCAAGGTCAATCAGCTGTCGGTGGCCGTGCTGGTTGATGGCACCTACGAAACCGACAAAGACGGCAAAAAAACTTATAAACCGCGCACCAGCGAAGAGCTCGACCGCATCGCCGCCCTCGTGCGTTCGGCAATCGGCTATAACGCAACACGCGGCGACTCCCTTGAAGTCGTGAACATGCAGTTCGCTGAAATTCAGACAGAACCTGAAGAAGACACGACCAAGGTCATGGGCTTTGAACGCGCTGACCTGCTGGATGCCGCAGAAGTTATTACTGTCGCTATCATGATCATACTCGTCGTGCTGCTAGTCCTGCAGCCGATGGTCGGAAAACTGCTGGCGACTGATGGTCCGAAACTGGACGACATTCCTGACAGCGAACTTCTGCCAGGCATGTCCGCCAACCCGGCCCTGACCGGCCCGAACTCCGGCGCATTTATGAATGAGTCGTTCCAGACACCGGAGCTTGCCGACGAATCCGAGAGTCTTATCGACGTACAAAAAGTCGAAGGTCGCGTCAAAGCGTCGTCGCTCAAGAAGGTCGAAGACATTGTCACTGCGTATCCTGAAGAAACCGTATCAGTTCTGCGGAACTGGATGACCCAGGAAAGCTGAGTATAGAGTATGCGCGTTCGCGAAGATTATCGAACCCTCACGGGCACTGAAAAAACGGCGATTTTTCTGCTGGCGCTTGGCGACGAGCACACCGCCAAATTATTCCAGCATATGAACGAAGAAGAGATTCTCGAAGTCTCAACCACCATGGCCAGCCTCGGCAAGGTTAACTCGTCGGTCGTCGAACGCCTGTTCATGGATTTCGCCGAACAGATGACCTCGACTAACTCGCTGATCGGATCGTTCGACTCGACCGAGCGCCTCCTTAACAAAGCCGGGATGTCGAAGGAAAAAATCAACTCGATCATGGAAGAGATCCGTGGTCCGGCTGGCCGTACGATGTGGGAGAAACTTGGCAACGTCAACGAAGACGTGCTCGCCAATTTCCTGCAAAAAGAATACCCGCAGACCGTCGCGGTCGTGCTCTCTAAAATTTCGACCGAACACGCCGCCCGCGTCCTGGCCCTCCTCCCGGATGGCTTCGCGCTTGAGGTCATCCACCGCATGCTCCGTATGGAAGCTATCCAGAAAGACGTTCTCGACGACGTCGAAAAGACTCTGCGCACCGAATTCATGGCCAACCTTGCGAAAACCACCCGCCGCGACAGCCACGAACTTATGGCCGAGATTTTCAACAGCCTCGACCGTGGTATCGAAGCCAAGATCATGGAATCTCTGGAACAGACCGCACCAGATGCCGCCGAGCGCATCCGCAGCCTGATGTTCACCTTCGAAGATCTCTCGAAGGTCGATCCAACCTCGATCCAGACGATCATCCGCGCTGTCGACAAGGACAAGCTGCCGCTCGCCCTCAAAGGTGCGACCGATACGCTCAAGGATCTGTTCTTCTCGAACATGTCGGAACGTGCGGCGAAGATCATGAAGGAAGACATGGCCTCGATGGGTCCGGTCCGCCTCAAGGAAGTCGAAGAGTCGCAACAATACATCGTCAACGTGGCGAAAGATCTCGAAGCCCGTGGCGAAATCGTTCTCTCCAAAGGCAACAATGCCGAAGACCAGATGATCTATTAAAGACGATGCAGGATGAATATTATCGCCACAGAACGTAAATATCTGTTTGACCAAAATAACTTCGATGTCCCGGATGAACCGGAGATCGACCCGGATGCCCCGCCTCCGCCGCCTGTATTCAACCTCGAAGAACTGGCCCAATCGCGCGATGAAGGCTTTCATCAGGGCCGCCTGACCGGGCTTGAAGAAGCTCAGGCCAGCCGCGAGCAATATATCGCCGGTCAGCTGGAAAAAATTGCCCATGATCTCAAGGGCGTCGTGCTTGCCGAAAAAATGCGCGAGAAAACATATGAGAGCGAAGTGCTCGGTCTGTGCGAAGCGATTTTTGCCCGCGCCTTCCCGGCCCTCAATCAGCGCGAAGGCATGAGCGAGATTCTCGCAGTCATCCAGCGCGTTTTGTCCACTCAGGCAGAACAGTCCGCGCTGATCGTCGATGTGCCCGCCGGGGAAGCGATCGAGATTCGCGTTCAATTGGAAAAATCTGGCGATATCGACCTCAGCAAAGTCGAAATTCGCGATAACGCCGACCTCGAGCGCGGCAGCTGCAAGATTAACTGGCAAAATGGCGGCGCCCTGCGCGACCATGCCGCCATTGCGACCGCGATTGCGGCGGAACTCACCCGCGAAAACAAGAGCGAACCCCAGCAAGCGCTTGCTCCGGCTCCGCAAAAAGACGACAATGAATCTATGCCACCAACGCCTACTGAAGAACCCACCAAGGGAGAATAATCATGGCCGATCCAGACACACCAGGTAACAACGACCTCAACCTGAATGAGATCGAAGCCCAAGGCGAAACCGAAGTCGACAATCCCTATGATGTCGGCGAACCGATGGCCAATGACGTCACTGCGATCTATGACATTCCGGTGCAAATTTCCGCCGTACTGGGCCGCTCCTCGATGAAAGTCTCCCAGTTGCTCAAACTGGGCCGGGGTGCCGTGGTCGAACTTGACCGCAAAGTCGGTGAGGCGATCGACATTTACGTGAACAACCGTCTGGTCGCGCGTGGCGAGGTCGTGGTTGTTGAAGACCGCCTCGGTATCACGATGACCGAGATCGTCAAATCGGAACAAAGCTAAAGGATTCTTACGATGGCTGAACCTAGCCCTGCCGCACAACCAGTCCTCGTCGATACCAGCCCGGATCCGGTCATTTATATCGAAGAGCCGGAAACCAGCATCGATATCAGCACGCTGATCGGTCTGTTTGGCTCCATCGCTCTGATCACACTGGCAATTCTGATGGAAAGCGCGGGCGTCAATTTCTTTAACTTACCCGCTGTCTTCATCGTCATTCTCGGCACGATGGCTGTCACGGCTGTCTCATATACGGGTGAAGAACTCCGCTCGGCGTGGGGCACGATCATGGGAACGGTTATCCACAGCGCCTCCTCTTCCAAAACCATGGCCTCGCAAATTCTCGATCTCGCTGTGCTCGCCCGCAAAAAAGGTATGCTCTCGCTGACCTCGTATGACCGTGAACTGGGCAAAGAGCCGTTCTTGAAAGAAGCTATTCAACTGGTGAGCGATGGCTTCCAGCCACCTGATATCGAACATTTTCTGCAACAGGAAATCGAAACCGGGTATGAGCGGTACCGCAAGGCCGCGGGCATTTTGCGCCGCGCATCGGAAATCGCTCCGGGTATGGGCCTGATCGGTACGCTGATCGGCCTCGTCCAGATGCTTGCCCAGCTTGAGAATCCGCAGACCATTGGTCCGGCGATGGCGATTGCCCTGCTCACGACGTTCTACGGCGCGACTCTGGGTACGGTTATCCTTGCACCACTGGCTGTTAAGGTTGAACGCAATGCCAATCAGGAGGCCATTCTGCGCACCCTGATCATGGCCGGAGCGGCCTCGATCGCCAAACAGGAAAACCCGCGCCGCCTTGAGATTATCCTCAACAGCATCCTGCCGCCGGGTAGCCGAATCAAATATTTCGATTAGCTTTTCCGATAATCTGATTATCGAGGGACAGGGCGGTCTCAAACCCCCTTCTAAAAGCTTATGGCATATGCTGTAATCCCGCCAAAGGATTCTTATATATGCGCTTAATGATTATCGGTCAGCTTGAAGGGTATATCAGTGCGGCGGGCAAGATTGCCCTGCAACGCGGAGCCAAGGTCGTCCACTGTGAAGATGCCACCCAGGCCCTCGGCGCGTTGCGCAACGGTAAGGGTGCCGACCTGATCATGATCGACATCAAACAAAAGATTGGCGAGTTCATCGAGGCGATCCGTGCCGAACGTATCCATGTTCCGGTTATCGCCTGCGGCATCGGTACCGATGCGCGCTCAGCTGTGCGCGCCATTCAGGAAGGCGCGAAAGAATACGTTCCCCTGCCGCCAGACGCCGAACTGATCGCCGCGATCCTCGAAGCGGTGACCGAAGAATCCAACGCGATGATCGCAAATGATCCGGCGATGAAAACTGTCGTCGCGGTGGCGGATAAAGTCGCACCATCCGAAGCGACCATCATGATCACTGGCGAGAGCGGCACTGGCAAAGAAGTGATGTCGAAATACATTCACCGCAAATCGAAACGAGGACAGGGCCCGTTCATCGCCATCAACTGCGCGGCCATTCCGGAAACGCTTTTGGAATCTGAACTCTTCGGCCATGAAAAAGGCGCCTTTACTGGCGCGGTCTCGCGCCGCCTGGGTAAGTTCGAAGAAGCGGGCGGCGGCACGTTGTTGCTGGATGAAGTCTCTGAAATGCACCCGCAATTGCAGGCAAAACTGCTCCGCGCCATTCAGGAACGCGAGATCACCCGCATCGGCACCAACGATCCGGTCAAGATTGATGTCCGTATCGTCGCCACCTCGAACCGTAACCTTGAACAATCGGTGCAAAAAGGCGAATTTCGCGAGGACCTTTATTTCCGCCTCAACGTCGTCAATATCCGCCTGCCCTCCTTGCGCGAGCGTAAGGCCGACATCATTCCGCTCTCGCAATTTTTCCTCGATAAATATGCCGAGCAAAACGGTGTTGCGAAAAAGAAACTTTCCGAAGGCGCACGCGACCGGATCATGGCGCATACGTGGCGCGGCAATATCCGTGAGCTTGAAAATACCATGCACCGCGCCGTGCTTGTGTCGGTCGAAGATGAAATCGAAGCCGCCGCCATCAACATTCAGGGCATGGCCGCCGCTCCGGCTAACCAGCCGTCCGCCAAGGCACCGGATCCGCAAGGTGTATCCAGCGCCAACCGCGACAATGAAGGCACTGGAGAACTTAAAAACCCGCAAGGCGTCGCCAACCTCGTTGGCCGCACGATTGCCGATGTGGAGCGCGACATGATCATCAACACGCTCGATCATTGCCTCGGCAACCGCACCCATGCCGCCAATGTTCTTGGTATCTCGATCCGCACCCTGCGTAATAAACTCGCCCAATACCGCGATGACGGCCTCGACATCCCGGCGGCAGCTGGCGAAAAATAGATGAAAGAATGCAGGACAGCGTTATAGAACTGCGCAGGCATCTCAATCTTTTTGAAGCTGCCGCGCTGGAACAGGCGCTTGCTGACGAGGGAATACCCAGTTTCAGAATTGGCAATGATGCCGGATGGATTAACACAAGCACCCTCACCAGCGGCAACAGTCAAAATATTCGCTTAATGGTTGCAGCCAGTTCTGAAATAGTGGCGAGGAAAATAGCTGATGAGGTATGCCCGAGGTCGATAAATTGGACACATGTGAATGAGACTCCATGGCTACCCAGAAAAATCAAGGCTATACATATTCTTGTTGCAATATACCTCATCCCCACTCTGCTAGCCGGAATATGGGGATTTGTTATGGTCGTCCGTAAACTTACTGCTGCAATTATTGAATATTTGGAATTGTAAGTTTAATTCTCTATAAGGTTACTGAACTGATTGAGGAACCCATGTCATTCAAATCTGCACTTAAAGAAATCCTGCCCGCTCCGGTGATTGCCTACGCTGCCGCCGTTAAGCAGCAGATCAATCTGGCCGCGATTGCTCCTGCGGAATTCCTTCCTGACAGTCTGAAGCCGTCCAGTGATTTTCTGGTACCACGCGTTCTCGGCGATGCCGATGCAGCCCTGACCTGGGAAGTTGATTCCAAAGAGATAGAAAAATTCCATCCGCCGCAGGATCTCTACGGCGGCGTCAATCCCGGTGACCGCCGCGCCCTTTATACTTTGGTGCGTGCGCTCAAGCCTGCCTCTGTGCTTGAAGTCGGCACGCATATCGGGTCGTCGACCGTGCATATCGCCAAAGCGCTAAAAACCAATCTTGCTGGTCACCTCACCACAGTCGATGTCTATGACGTCAACGATCCTGAAAACGGGTCATGGAAAAAATACAATCTGCCGCTTTCGGTAAAAGCCACGCTTGAGCAGGCCGATGTCGCCGACCGTGTCACCTTCCGCACCGACGGGGCGCAGGCCTTCCTGCAAAAGACCGACCTTAATTTCGACCTGATCTTTCTTGATGGCGATCATTCCGCCGCCGCCGTTTACAGCGAAGTCTCTGCCGCGTTGAAACGCCTGAGCCCAGATGGCATCATTGTCCTGCATGATTACTTCCCGGACGGCAAAGCCCTCTTCCCGGGTGAGCCGGTCATTCATGGCCCATATCTCGGCATGCGCCGCGTTATGTCAGAACACAAGGAAGTGCATGTCATTCCGCTCGGCGAGCTGCCTTGGCCGACCAAGCTGGGTGGCAACACCACCAGCCTTGCCGTGGTCGTCAAACACGCTGTGGGCTGAAAATCTGCCATTTGCCAGAAGCGCACCCAGCCGATACAATATATAGAGTCACGTTCGCCCGACCATAGAGAGTCCTCTTATGGCCAATTCGCCATCGCCCTTTAAAGGAGTTACGCCGCGCTCGGCCCTGTCGAGCGTGATGCGCGGCGACTTCCTGCTGGCGCTTGGCATCATCGTCATTCTGATGTTCATGCTCGTGCCTATGCCGGCATGGCTGCTCGATGCGGGTCTCGCGGTGTCGATTACGTTCTCGATCATGATTTTGATGATCACGCTGTTTATCAAACGGCCTCTCGATTTCTCGACCTTTCCGACCATCCTGCTGATCTCGACGGCGTTGCGCCTCGGTCTCAACCTCGCCTCGACGCGCCTGATCCTTTCGAATGGGCACGAAGGCCATGATGCCGCAGGTTTGATCAT
The DNA here is from genome assembly GCA_964368875.1 of uncultured Pseudobdellovibrionaceae bacterium. Taxonomy (GTDB): domain Bacteria; phylum Pseudomonadota; class Alphaproteobacteria; order Micavibrionales; family Micavibrionaceae; genus CAYJDG01. The sequence goes on along the minus strand of CAYJDG010000015.1, from coordinate 9,362 downwards.
TCAGGCATTCGGTACATTCATGATCCGCGATAACTATGTCGTCGGCGCAATCGTCTTCTCGATCCTCGTTATCGTCAACTTCATCGTCATCACCAAAGGTTCGGGCCGGATTGCCGAAGTGGCCGCGCGTTTCAGTTTGGACGCGATGCCGGGCAAACAAATGGCCATCGACAGCGATATGTCGGCGGGTCTGATCACTGAAGAAGAAGCCAAACTCAAACGCGCGGATCTGCAAGCAGAAAGCACGTTCTTCGGCGCGATGGACGGTTCGGCGAAATTCGTGCGCGGCGATGCCATCGCCGGCTTGCTGATCGTTTTCATCAACCTTATCGGCGGTATCATCATCGGCACGGCGAGCAAGGATATGAGCCTCGCCGAAGCCGCCTCCAATTACACTATCCTCACCATCGGCGATGGCCTTGTCTCACAGGTACCTGCCCTGATCGTGTCGGTCGCGGCGGGCCTGCTCGTGTCCAAGGCCGGCGTCGAGGGCGCCGCCGATCAGGCCCTGATGGACCAGTTCAGCAAGTATCCGCGTGCGACCGCGATTTCGGCGGTGCTGATGATGGTCATTGGCCTGATCCCCGGCATGCCTCTTTTCCCGTTTGCGGCTCTGGCTGCGATCACCGGCATGATTTCCTATATGTCGTTCCAGCGCATCATGGTGCAGGAAGAGGTCAAGAAATCCGAACAGCTCGCTCTCACCTCCAGCGCGAAACCCGCCGAAGAGCCGATCTCTAAATCTCTGGCGATGGACACAATCCGCCTTGAACTTGGCTATGGTCTTCTCCCGCTCGTGCAGGGTGACAGCTCAACCAAACTGCCCGACCAGATCAAAGGCCTGCGCCGCCAGCTCGCCGAAGATATGGGCTACATTCTGCCCTCCGTGCGCATTCAGGATAACCTCCAGCTCCCCGCCAACACCTATGTTGTTCGCATCAAGGAGATCGAAAGTGGCCGCGGTGACGTGCGCCCGGGCATGCTGATGTGCATGGACCCGGCTGGCGATCAAATTGCATTGCCTGGTGAAAGCACGATTGAGCCGACCTTCGGGCTGCCTGCGATGTGGATCGATGAACGCTACCGCGAAGAAGCCCATTTCAAAGGCTATACGGTCGTCGATAGCGCGACCGTTATCACCACGCATCTGACCGAAGTCATCAAAGACAACATGGCCGATCTGCTCTCGTACAGCGAGACGCAGCGCCTGCTCAACGAACTTGCGGGCGACTATCAGAAACTTGTCAGCGACACGATCCCGTCACAGATTTCCGTTGGCGGGTTGCAACGCATCCTGCAAAACCTTGTTGCCGAGCGCGTGTCGATCCGCGATTTGCCAACTATCCTCGAAGGCATCGCCGAGGCTACAACTTTCACCAAGAATATCTCGTTCATCACCGAACACATCCGCACCCGCCTCGCCCGCCAGATTTGCGAAGCGAATATCAACGTCCACGGACATGTACCGCTCGTGACGCTTTCGCCCAAATGGGAACAGGGTTTTGCCGAAAGCCTCATCGGCGACCGCGAGGAAAAACAACTCGCCATGGCCCCGAGCCTGTTACAGGATTTCATCCTCAGTGTGCGCCAGACCTTCGATAAATTCGCCCAGAGCGGCGAAAGCCCGGTCCTCCTGACTTCACCGATTATCCGGCCCTATGTGCGGTCTGTAATCGAGCGTTTCCGCCCCTCAACGGTGGTGATGTCCCAAAACGAAATCCATCCAAAAGCGCGGATTAAGACACTCGGGCAGATCTAAACACCTATTTTAGTGCAAAGCCTCAATCTCCAATGGTAGAATTTTGGTATTGTCCTGACTTTAGGAAAGGCACTGAGTATGGCTGATAAAGCCCCTGCAAGAATTTGGGCGACCCCCGCCGCAGATACCTATTTCGGGCCGGGCGTTATTAATTTTCTGAATCAGGCCAATCGTTCTACATTACCGATAGTTGTTGCGACCCCGGAAGATTTCATCGTGGTCAAGCCAACTCCACAATTTTCTGTCGCTTTCTCCGGCAGCGGAGCCTCGTCGCAGAGAGTGCTGCAGGAAATTGCCATGGATCTGCGCGGCGGATATTCTATCGCTTTCCGTACTAACGATTTTCCACCCGTTGGCATTACTGTTCTCGCTGAGCCTGGCTCAACCCCACAGCGAATTTTTAACAGCTTCGCCGGACTCCCCCCAAATACTCCCAATAATGCACCAGGATTGGTTACCGACTGGCGCTCAATGCTTCTTTTCCATGAGCAAGGCCACCATGATGTAAGCAACGCCCAAATGGGCCGGGATCGGACTGACCGAGGCGGCCCCTTCGATGAACTGCAGGCCGAACGCGCGGGTATCGATCTCTATCGTCAGGCCCTGCAGGCGGGCGTTGTGCGAGATCCGGGCGTACCCGATGCACTCAGCGCTGCGCGCCTGATCTATACCATGATACGTCCTGCCGCCGATAAAGATTATGCGGCTTCATCGATGCTGAACACGCCACTGCGGGCCGACATGGACAGAACCGGCAATACGGGAACTCAGTCTATCAGTGACACTCAAGTTGGCATGGATAAATTTAAACGTGCTGTCTATGCCGAAGCGGTGCGTATGGAGAACCCGCATAAATACGATGTGATCAGAGCTCAGGCCATGCATGATACTCTTGGAGATGATGAGGCCAGCAAACCTCTGAAAGAGGCTCTCAAACAATTGCTCGATCAAGCGAGCAAAGGTAAGTGGGGTGCGGCAAAAGACTTACGTGAGTTCATTTCACAATTCCCTCCCGATAACGACAACGTCAGAGAAAGAATGCACTACCTCTGTTTGGTCGAAATGGGCAACAGCATGATGAGCTCGGATAGAAAATCTCCTTATACCCAGCATCTGCTCAATGCCGCCGTCACGGTGCGCGGCAGCAGCGAATTTGCGAATGACCCCGTAGTTCAGACGGTCGCAAACAGCTTCATCAACGCAGCCCGCACATATATTCCCGGTTACTTTAAAGACAACGCGCCCTCAAGCCCCGCCGCGAAAGTCGGAGCAGCAACGCCGGAGTCCAGCCAGCAGCAACTGCTAAGTACCTATCAGGACTTGATGGCCCGCCCTACGGTTGCCCAGATCACATCTCAGGACGCCAGCGCGCCTGTGGCTGTCGCCGCGGCACCAACCGAACCTTCCGTAAAGACCCAGATCAAGCCTCTTGGGCAACAAGCATAAAGACCGCTGCATAAGACTGTTTAACTATATATATCAGCTTCTTAGATCCCTATTATTTTCTTGTCATAAGATAATTTATTTGCTATTCATAACTCCTGAATACAAAAAAAATAGTAGAGGGCCACTATGCTGGATAAATTCCGCTTCGCCACGGCGACCATTTCTGATGCTTCCTATCCAGGGGATGTCATTCTGAAAATCAACGGCACTGGTAAGGAAGTCACAATCCATATCGCTCCTGAAGGGGTGCCGGGTGAAAAGAATTGTGATGATTATGTGGCCCGGAGAACAGCAACCGCTACTACGTTTATTGGCGCCGCCACTGACAAAGTCGCCTTTGAAAGCCTGAAGAGACCTGACGAGAAATCTTCCGTCAACCTCTGGATAAATGAACGAGGCATCGTCAAATATGCCTCTATCAACTACCGCTAGATCTGCTGAAGGCAGGATTTTTCAAAAAGGCCCGGACCGATCCGGGTCTTTTCTTTTGCCGAGTGTGACTCTTTTGACTCACCCCGTTAACAATCGTTTAACTATTTCGTGTTGGAATAGGCAGTCACCCTGAAACCCCCTAGTCAGTTGAGTCTGACTTCGCTTATACTGAGACGAATCAGTTCTGGTTTCCTCACATGCGACTCAAGTCGTTTTATGCAAAAACAATGACGGAAGCGATGCAAATGATACGTGACAGCCTCGGTGAGGATGCCATCATCATTGCAACGCGCGAAGAAAAAGGTGGAAAGTCTGTGCGTGTCACTGCTGCCATAGAAGAAGATCGCGGTATCGCCTTTGAAATCGCCAAAGGCGGTGAAATTGCGCGCGACGAAGACTGGCTGCAATACGACGACGAAAATACCGACGATAATAATATCTCCGAAGCCATTCTCGACGTTCTCCTGAAGCATTCCGTCCCCGAAGATGTCGTCGACCACATTGTGTCGTGCGCAAGCGTCATGGACATCGAAGAGCCGTCCGTGGCCTTCGTTGGCGCGATCGATACCCTGTTCAGTTTCACCCCCCTGCCCATCCGCGCTTATAAAAAAGCCCTGATGTTTGTTGGCCCGCCGGGTGCCGGCAAAACGCTCGCCGTTGCCAAAATGGCGGCCCGCGGCGTGATGAATGATTTAAAAATCGCCGTGATCACAACGGATATGGCCCGCGCCGGAGGCTTCGAGCAACTTCAGGCGCTGACCCGCGTCATGGAGATCGATCTTAAAAAAGCTAAGAACGCGACCGAGCTGACCCGCGCCATCGATGCTTGCGCCGGAGCCGATCAGATCCTGATCGATACGACCGGGTTCAATCCGTTCAATAATGCCGACATGAAAGAACTCGCCAAGCTGACCGTTGCCGGGGACATAGAACCCGTTCTGGTTTTGCCTGCCGGGCTGGATGCGATTGAGTCCGGTGAGATGGGGCGCGTTTTCGCGGCCCTCGGCGTGCATCGTCTGCTGCCGACCCGTGCCGATATCGCGCGCCGCCTTGGCGGCCTGCTAGCTGCGGCCCATCAGGGCAATCTGTCATTCGCCGATGTCAGCGCGACCGCCGATGTCGCCGATGGCCTGCAACCGCTTTCTCCTCGCCGCCTTGGAAATTTCTTCTTCCCGGCAACTCCACCCCAATCAACCCGCTCCAGCACCTCTCGCAGAAAAACAGGAACCTAAATGATGGCAGACACAACCGCAGCCAGTGACGCCGCCCTTGATAACCCTCTGTCACCAGCGTTCCGCAGGGGCAAGAACATCCTTGCTGTTGCCAGCGGCAAAGGGGGCGTGGGAAAAACCTTCTTCTCGATTACGCTGGCCCAGTCCTTCGCCCGCCAAGGCAAGAAAGTCCTGCTGTTTGATGGCGATCTTGGCCTTGCCAACGTCGACGTCCAGCTCGGGCTGATGCCAAAACGCGATCTCAATGATGTGATCCGTGGGCGCCTCTCTCTCGATAAAGTCATCCAGACTTACGAAGACGGTGGCTTTGATATCGTTGCCGGACGCTCGGGTCAGGCGTCACTCTCGGCCTTGCCGTCCCAGCGTCTCGCGATGCTGCGCGATCAATTGATTGATGTCTCCGAAAGCTACGACGTCGTCATCATTGATCTTGGCGCAGGGGTTGATCGCACTGTTCGTATGTTCTCGGCCTCTGCGACGCGCACCCTACTTGTTTCGACCGATGAGCCGACCTCGCTGACCGATGCCTATGCGTTTATCAAACTCGGCTCTGCCGCAGGCATGTCCAAGAACGTTTCTATCGTCGTCAACATGGCCGCCAGCCAGACCGAAGGCGAGAAAACTTACAAGACGCTTCTTAAAGCTTGTGAAAATTTCCTGCGCCTCTCTCCGCCGTTTGCCGGCATCGTGCGCCTTGATCCGAAGGTCAAGGAAACGATCCGCCACCAGACGCCGATCCTCACCCGCTCACCAAACTCCGACGCGGCCTGTGATGTCGAAAAAATCGCCAAAAACGCCTGGCGCGAGATGCAGGAAGAGGTTCGCAGCATGATGAAAGTCGCGCGCGCCTAGACAAACTGCTTAGTTTCCATAAATTTGACATAGGGCGTACCTTTTAGCTAAGGTACGCCCTATGTTTACTCTCGAAATCCTTAAAAAAGTCGCCGATGGCAAGCTCCGACCGCATGAAAAACGCGACATCGAAGCCGCTGTGCCTTTGTTTGAAGATTATCTCAAGCACGATCAGTTGGATGTGATTCAAGCCATGCTCGAAGTCCAGTTGCAACTTGCGCGTCCCCAAGGGCGTGAGCATGAACGCGATGTCTATTGGTCCGCTCTCTATGAAATCGCAAGCGCCTCGCGACGCAAAGGCAGCGCTACAGCGGCATGGGTCAAACAGGAACTCTCGGCTCCACGCTTTCCGCCTCATACAAAAGAGGAATGTGAAGCGCGTCGGGATGAGCAACAGGCGCGTTATTCTGTTGTTCCTGACACGCTGCCCCCGCTGATCTCGCGACACGGCCCAGAGTCTCATGCGATAAATGCGTTCTCCACACTGCAAGCCGCAGTGATGGCTTTAGATGTACCGACTGCCCTTGCCTACGCCGAGCTAATCGTACAAAAATACAAGGCGCAGATTGCACCGCATCTGAACAGCACGACCGTCAAACATGGCGGCACACTGCTGGGCCTTGATGGCAGTAAGTTAAAATTTAGCGGTTATTACGGCGCAGGAGAGCTTACCGTTCCTTACCTGCGCGGGTTGGCGCGTCTGGCTGATAAAGTCGATGCGATTTTGGGCACCAAAGGCACACGCACCGAATTTATCAAGGCGACTTTTGCTGAGGCCTTGGCAGCCCCGCCTGACAATCCCGTTGCGGCCTATATTCTGAAACAAGCCGACCGTCTGTCCCAACAAGATCGTCTGGATATTGTCCTGCATCATGCCGCTTTGCATCAGGACAATCAGGGCAAATCACTCTGCGGCACAATTGAAAATTACCACCGCAACAGTATGTTCCATACAGGGGATATCGCGCTCTTCAATAAATTTATAGCAACCCTACAGAGATGGACGGCCCAATCAAAGAAAATCGATTTCACCAGGTCTTTTTTCCTGATCGAAATAAAGTATCTGAATTTTCACGATCAAGAAAACCTTCATAAAAAAGGTATTTATACTCCTGACCGCTTCAAGCGGCATTTCGCGCCTGACCTGCGCTGGGCGGAAATCGCACGGCGGCTTGAGATGGTCCGGGCCGCAACCTCCACACCCATGGTGCCGTTCGATTTCGAGACCAACCATTATCTGGAACAGGCCACCATCCGTGCTACCACCTACGGCCATGCGGATGATCTGCGTGCAATCTTTGATTATTATGAGGGGCTGACACCAGAACAGAAAACAGCGCGTGGTTTCACAAACGGCTTTCTGCACGGATTTCCGAAGCACGAATACTATGGCCGGATCAGCCGCGACCCGGCAACGCTGCAAGTGCTCGCCGATCGCATGCCGTTAAACTTATGGTTCAGATCAGGCGGCAATGGTAACGCACCGTTTATCCTGCGCGTCATGACCTTGCCCCAAGGGGATCAATTCGATGACGTCAACGACAACATGGTAAGCTATGTTGCGGCGGGACGCGCGATGTCATACCCGGAAGTTGTCGCGTCTTATAAAGTACTAGGCCCACTTTTAGAAAAATCTTTGCCGCTACTGAACGATGTGCAACGCGTCAATATGGCGGACTATATTACCCGCGAACACTACAAGCCACCGCTGCGCGAAAGCATAGGTGTTCTCCAACAAGGCGGCCAAGTTGACGCTCCGGCGCTGTGGGTACGCACGATCTATGCCCTGCATACTCCCGTGGCAGCCCGCGAAGCCCTTGGCAAGTTAGCCTATTCCCTTGCCGATAGAACGCGTGATTCCAGCCAGTTGGCAATGCTGACAGGGTTTGCGAAAGCGGTCAGGGATACTGATCCGGACCCGGTTTTTTGGGATGAAATAAAATCTTCTTTCGCAATGTCAAGTAAGCTTATCGAGTTGTGTGTCACCCATGCTGTTGAGCCAGAAACGCTGAAGCCTAGTGTTCTCGAGAGCCGCTTTCTGGCCAAGGTGCGAGAAAAAAATGGTCTTCTCTACGATCTTCATCAGGAAGCCAAAGCTGAGTTAGGCCTGCCTGTCCGCCAGCACTATAAAGATCCGCATTTAAATACCCGGCTGCTGTACGAACTGCTGCCGCATTTTATTACTTATCAGGAAATCGAGCACACACATAATGCCCTCGAACAGGTCAATCGTCTTGCCACGCTGTTCAGCACGTTTCGCCAAGTCGACACGTTCCTGCGCCGCCACGCGCAACCGACCCGTCAGCCGGTACATGATCTATGCATGTTTACACTTCCTCAATCGGAAAACTGGAGCAAAGAGATATGGAGCAATCTTGTCCTGCGCTATGGTCATCCTATTCTGCGTCTGTTGCCCCATGCTCCCGGCATCGAAACCTATATACGTGAGCACATAGAACCCATGAACGCCGAGCGCCGCCGCATCAACCGCGATAAATTAGGTAAGACAGGTGCTGCCGTGCATGACCGTACGCTCTCTCTGGAAACCATGACGCCCACCATGATCCGCGCCATCGCGGTCCGCGTCGGTTACAAACGCGGCACTGAAAATCGAGCCGTCGCTAATTTCTGTATTAATCTGATGGCCGAAGAAACTGCTTTCAATGAAACGCTCGATCTGCTAGCAACCTTCACCCGGGCTGGCAAAGGCAAAGATTGTATGCCGAATATCACAATCGATGGTGCGACGATTGGTCTCGATGGCTATCGCATGGAGCGCGTGCCGCATGGCGATCCCTTAAGCCTGTGGATCGGCAAGATCGTCAATTGTTGCAACTACCTCGGTGGCGACGGTGCCGACATGGCGCGGGCGCAATTCAAAGATCCGAAAAACGCGCTCTACATCATCCGCGATCAGCGCGACCGCCCGATTGCCAAACTCAGCGGCTGGCTATCTACCAAAGGTAACGTGGTGTTCAATGCATGGGAGCGCAAAAGCGAGCAGGAAGATTTTCTCCTCAGCCGCTTTGCTCTGGCGGCTGGGCTGCACATGCTCGAAGCCAATCCCAAGATCAAACGCGTTATGCTGGGGGCCGGGCCGCTCGACCGCCGCTCCTTGCCGTTTCAGCTTGCGGCCACTCCTGAAATCGCCGGGAAATCTATCGGCCATACCCGTGATAGCGATCAGCAATTTATCGTTGCCGAACGCAGAGAATTAGGCGAGGCCTATGAGAAACTTGACTGGGAAATTGCAGCTGCGCCGCAACGCGGCGAGTTCCGCATCAAACTGCGCTGGGACGAGTTGGACCGCTTAAACCACGGCTGACTCCACTACTGGCCTTGCGCCACGCGTACGGCGGCCATGCCGCCCCAGTCCAGTAAATCCTGTTCGGGCTTCCTCGCGCGGTAGCGACGATAAACCTCGATGCCATACGCATCTTCAAGGATCACGACCTTGATACCCTTGTCACGGATGCGTTGTTCGTTCTCTTTGTTATTATGCGTGCTGGCATCACCGATCACGACCGTCCCCGCCCCTTCAATCCCGACCATGCGCGTGCGGATCAGACCGGTGCAAACTTCGCATGGGCTGAGGCTGGTAAAGATGGTGGTTTTGCTGAGATCAAGATTTTTTAAACCGA
>CAYJDG010000014.1:15542-46343 GCA_964368875.1 uncultured Pseudobdellovibrionaceae bacterium | reverse complement strand
ATGGCGAAGTCGCGGGTGCCTTTGACGTTCTTGGCAGCATAAAGACCTATGGCAACCGAAATAACCCAGTATCCAATAACGAACCAGAAAAGCATGATTATGTATTCCCCAGATGCGTGAATCTCTTATGGAACAGGCTACCCAAATATTGCGTCTGCTCAAAGGGTGATTTTAGAGCCACCTGTTTGGTCCACGCATTTTTTTCGGCTATTTAAGCGACTTTGATGCCGGATTTTTGAGCTTGCTCAGTCAGGGTTGTAGTACCCTTTAACGCCATCGAGCCTTTACGACCCTGCAACGATCCTTTGGCGGGAGGCTTGCCTGCGGCCAGATCTATGAGGAGCTGCTTGGTATTCTCGGGTGTCAGATCTTCGTAATAGTCATCATTAATCTGGGCCATCGGCGCATTGACGCAGGCACCGAGACATTCGACTTCAACCAGAGTAAAGAGACCGTCCTTCGTGCTCTCTCCCGCATGAATACCGAGCTGTTCCTCACAGGTCTTCATGATGTTGCCAGAACCACAAAGCATGCACGGTGTAGTCGTGCAGAGCTGGATCAAATATTTGCCAACTGGGGCAAGGTTATACATGGAATAAAACGTCGCAACTTCGTAAACCTTGATCGGAGGCAGATCGAGAATGCGCGCGATTTCATCCATGGCGGCACGGGGAATCCAGCCGCCGTACACAGGGTTGGCTTTCAGACCATCTTCGCCAACCTGACGCTGGGCCAGATCGAGAAGCGGCATAGTCGCAGAGCGTTGCTTGCCTTTTGGATAACGCCCGATGATCTCTTCTACTGCAGCTTGATCGCGGAAGGCGAAGCTAGCGGGCTGATACGGGGCATTGGCGAGGAATGGCTTTTTCATGGTGGGAACCTTTAACGATCAATTTCCCCGAAGACAATATCCATCGAACCGATAATGGAGACTGTATCGGCGAGCAAATGCCCTTTCGACATGAAGTCGAGGCCTTGCAGGTGGGCGAAGCCCGGCGCATGGATGCGGCAGCGGTATGGGCGGTTGGTGCCGTCGGCGACGACATACACGCCGAATTCACCTTTTGGCGCTTCCACAGCCGTATAAGTTTCTCCAGCCGGAACATGGAAACCTTCGGTGAAGAGTTTGAAGTGATGAATCAGCGCTTCCATTGAGCGTTTCATTTCAGCCCGTGGCGGCGGCACGACCTTATAGTCGTTCACCTTAACCGGGCCGCCAGGCATTTCTTTCAGGCACTGGCGCATGATCTTGAGTGACTGACGCATTTCTTCCATACGGACAAGGTAACGCGCGTAACAGTCGCCGGTTTTACCAACCGGAATATCAAAGTCCATTTTGTCGTAGACATCGTAAGGTTGTGATTTACGCAGATCCCAGGCAACGCCCGAGCCGCGCAGCATCGGACCGGTAAAGCCCCAGTCGAGGGCCTGTTCTTTGGTCGCAACACCAATATCGACGGTACGCTGTTTGAAAATGCGGTTCCCCGTCAAAAGGCTGTCGAGATCGGCGAGCACGCTTGGGAAGGTTTCGGTCCATTCCCACATATCATCGGCAAGACCCGCTGGCAGATCGAGATTAACGCCACCGGGGCGGATATAGTTCGCATGCAGACGCGCGCCACAAACACGGTCATAGAATTCCATACCCTTTTCACGCTCTTCAAAGCCCCACAGAGCAGGCGTGATCGCGCCAACATCGAGACCGAAGGTCGTGACGTTGAGCACGTGATTGAGGATGCGGGTCAACTCGCAAAAGAGCACGCGGATATACTGGGCCCGTGGCGGCGGCGTGATACCAAGAAGTTTTTCGACCGCAAGGGCAAAGCAATGTTCCTGATTCATCGGCGCGACGTAATCGAGACGATCAAAATACGGCAGCGCCTGCGTATAGGTTTTATACTCAATCAGTTTTTCGGTGCCGCGATGAAGCAGGCCGATATGGGGATCGGAGCGTTCGACAACTTCGCCGTCCATTTCAAGCACGAGACGAAGAACGCCGTGCGCCGCAGGATGCTGCGGGCCGAAGTTCATCGTGTAAGGCTTGATCTGGGTTTCTTCAGCGTAGTCGATGCTATCTTTGACTTGAACCTGTGCGGACATGATTACTCCGTCGCCTTGCTGGTCGGATGCCAGCCGGTTTTAGGGATAGTGGCTTTTTCATCGCCCGGAAGCTGCACATCAGTCAGACCTTCCCATGGGCTCAGATAATCAAAATTGCGGAAGTCTTGCGTCAGTTTTACAGGCTCATAGACAACCCGTTTCTGATCTTGATCGTAGCGCACCTCGACATAGCCAGTGAGCGGGAAGTCCTTGCGCAATGGATGACCGTCAAAGCCATAATCCGTCAGGATACGACGATGGTCGGGGTGGCCAGCAAACATGACACCGTACATGTCCCATGTTTCGCGCTCGAACCAGTTGGCCGACGAATAAACGCCAACGACTGACGGCACAGGCGTGTTTTCATCGGTGGTCAGCTTGATACGGACCCGGATATTTTTTGACATCGAGAGCAATTGATAAACAACTTCAAACCGCTCAGGACGTTCAGGGTAATCAACGGCAGTAACGTCGATGAGCTGTTCGAATTTACCTTCATCGCGCAAACGTGTTAGCACGCTGACAATGTCATCGCGACCAACCCAAATAACGGGTTCGTTCTTCATCATCTCGGCTTTGCGTACTTGCGCAAGAAAGGACTGAGAGATTGTTTCAGCAGCCGATGGCGCAGGCAAATCAGCGTCAGGCATAGGCTCAGGCGTGACAGGTGGGACTGGTTCAGGCATTAGCGGACAATCCTTGTATCTTCACGGCGGATTTTTTTCTGGAGCTGGAGCAACCCATAAACAAGCGCTTCGGCGGTCGGTGGACAGCCAGGCACGTAAATGTCGACCGGGACGATGCGGTCACAGCCACGGACGACGGAATAGGAGTAATGGTAGTACCCTCCTCCGTTGGCGCAGGAGCCCATCGAAATAACCCAGCGGGGTTCAGGCATCTGGTCGTAAACTTTGCGTAAGGCAGGCGCCATTTTATTAGTCAGAGTACCCGCGACGATCATCACGTCAGACTGACGCGGGCTGGGGCGCGGGATGATGCCGAAACGGTCTAGATCATAGCGGCTCATGTACGAATGAATCATTTCGACGGCGCAGCAGGCCAGACCGAAGGTCATCGGCCACATCGAGCCCTGCCGCGCCCAGTCGAACAGTTTGTCTGCTTGTGTCAGCACAAAGCCCTTATCACTGACCTCTGCAGCAAGCTTGGCAACAGCCTCGTCCTGCAGCTCGGCAGGCAGCTGCGGCACATCGGTTTTGAAAGCGGCCTTGGGGGCCTGAATGACAGTACGGTCATGGGTCATGGTGGTTCACTTTACTCCCAGTCGAGAGCGCCTTTTTTCCATTCATAGATGAGGCCGATAGTCAGGACGCTCAAGAAAACTACCATCGACCAGAAGCCGAACATTCCTACCGCGCCAAGCGAAACTGCCCACGGAAAGAGAAACGCGATTTCCAGATCGAAGATGATAAAAAGAATGGCGACGAGGTAAAACCGCACATCGAATTTGTGCCGCGCATCATCAAAGGCTTCAAAGCCGCACTCATAGGCAGAAAGTTTTTCACTATCCGGATTGCTCGGGCTGACCAACACCGAGGCGAGCACCATGGCGATCGATAACCCAATCGCGATCATCAGAAAAACGATGATGGGGAAATACTGTGCAAGAAGCTCTGGTGGGGCCATGGCGAGAAGAATCCGAAAAGGTTAATTCGTGCTGCATATGACCATGAACGCCTTGGAAACTCAAGGTCATGAGAGGCGAAGATGCCCTGATTTCTCAAGTGAGGTAACTAGACATAATTTATGGAGATTTAGGAAAGATACACTGGCGCGAACGACGGGACTTGAACCCGCGACCTCCTGCGTGACAGGCAGGCATTCTAACCAACTGAACTACGTCCGCGCAAGTGTGCGCTTTTCTTATAGCCTTGAGGATTTGATGTCAACATGTTAACTTTTTCGGCCACTCTGAAAGGGCCACCGTATGTCAGATCCCATTGTCTCCGTAGACGCCCTTACGTTTCACTACCCGTCCAAAACTGCCCTCGAGAATGTCAGCTTTACCATGCCTGCCGGGAATATAACCGCGCTGGTCGGTCCGAACGGGGCTGGAAAATCGACTCTTATGCGCTGCCTTGCTGGTCTGGACACCCCTTTTTCAGGCAAAATCGCTATTGGCGGCACGGATGTGCTTGAGAATCCTCGCGAAGCCCATGCCAAAATCGGCTATTTATCCGATTCTTTTGGTCTTTATGACGATCTGACGGTCAAAGAGACACTTACTTACATCGCCGGGTGTCATAACCTTTCCGGCCCTGCCCTGACCGAGCGAGTCGACTGGGTACTCAAAACCCTCAATCTTGGCTCCATACAGTCCCAGAAATGCGAAACCCTATCCCGGGGCTGGCGGCAACGCGTCGGCATCGGCATGAGCATCGTCCACCGGCCGGGCATCCTGATTCTTGATGAGCCGGCCTCAGGCCTCGACCCAGAAGCCCGCGCCGAACTCTCAGGTGTGCTTAAGACTCTGCAACAGGATGGCATGACGATCATTGTCTCATCGCACATCCTTGCTGAATTAGAAGAATATTGCACGGCGATGCTCGTCATCCGCGACGGCAAAATTTTAGAAAACGTCGTGCTTTCCGCCCATCAAAGTACGGCAACTGTGACGATCGGTGTGACATTGGCACGCGCATTAGATGAGGATCAGGAGCGTGATATTCGCGACCAGCTAGGCGATGATTTCAAACCTGTCGTCGGTGACCGTACCCACCTTTTCTTCACAACGCCCGCAAATGCCAACTCACAATACCATCTGCTGCGCAACCTGATGGATCTTCGCATCCCAGTAAGTAGCTTTACCCCGCAGGAGAAAAAACTGCAGACATTGTATCTAGAGCTCGCTCAGGAACGCACACGGGGGCAGGCATAATCCATGTTTTTTAAAAACCCCGAATTCAAAAAGAATTTTCGCCTCGAAGTAAACGGCACGCGCCTATCGGTGTGCTTTATCCTGCTGGCTCTGATTTTGTTCGCTCTATATAACGGCAAAATTGACCTCAACGCCCCAAAGAATTATGAGGCTTATATCTACGCTAAAAGCTTCTTCAACGCGTTCTGCGGGATAGGATTTTTCTTCGTTATCGTATGGGGCACCTATCTGAGTGCCGCCAGCATCAATGAAGAAATCCGCCAGAAGACATGGGATTTCGTGCGCATGTCGTCGCTTTCACCCTTAAAAATTCTGGTGGGCAAACTCTTCGGAGCCACCTCGCTGATCTGGATAGTTGGACTGATCGGCATCATCCCGGTACTGGCGATTTCTGCCGCAGAAATGCTACCGGTCACTGCGCCGCTGCGTGATGACGGAACGACTGTAGCCGTGCTGATCGGGACTATTATCTGCTGGGCAATCTTCTCGCATGCAGCTGGACTGCTCTTTTCGCTGCATGCCATTCTTAACTCACGCGAGAAGGATCGCTTCAACAGCATCGGTGCAACGCTGCTGGTGCTAATCTGTGGCCTTTATATCGGTGCAACCATCATCAATGCGTTTGACTATTTTCATGTCAGTTATCGTCAGGGCCGCGCAAGCTATACGGAGTGGTATGGCCATAGCTTTCATACGCTCGACATTATCCTGCTCTGTCTCGCTTTCGGGACCGTATGGGCTGTTGTCGGAGCCCACCGCATGCTTCGCCAGTCCTTGTTATTTCTCGATCAACCATGGGTATGGATAGCATTTCTTTTGATTGCGTCATTATTCCTGAACGGTTTTGCGACTGAAATAGAATTCAAGCGCTTCCTATTTTGGCCAATCCTGCTTTGTACTTTCACCGTAGCGCTGATGGCCGTTCATGAAGCACGTGACGTCGTGCGTTACAAGACATTTGCTGCGCGGCTTAATATGGGTAATTATAAAGATGCTCTGCGGTATATGCCGCTGTGGATGATCTCGTTCCTTTTCCTGATTGGTACCCTGATCACCAGCATCGTTGTAATCGATCACCGGCCCACCACAATCATGAGTATTGCGAGCCTCGTCGCATTCGCAATTCGCGATCTGCTTATTCTGCATTGGCTATCATGGAAACCAAATATCCGTCGCCCCCTGCTCGGCTATGCGTTTTTTGCTGGCGCTTTCTATTTGCTACTTCCACTGATCACTCGTCCTACAAGTGAGTTAGGACGGATGTTCTTCCCGTTGCTGCCGCACTCAAATAGCGCCAGCCTGATGCCATATGAGCAAGGGTGGATATTCTTTTACTGGGCATTCCAAGTCGGGTCGATTGCGATTGCTGCCTGGCTATTTAACAGCCGCTGGAAGACAGCATTCCGCTCTACGCCGCCAGTGCCTGCGGGTCCGCCACAAACGGCAGCTTAAGTGAGTCCGCTACGCCCTGATGTGTCACCTGCCCTTTGCAGACGTTCAGTCCCGCGCGGAAGCCTTTATCTGCCAGTAAAGCTTTCTGCCACCCTTTATCGGCCAGCTTTAACGCATATGGCAGAACGGACTGGTTGAGCGCGAGCGCCGAAGTCAAAGGAACGGCTCCGGGCATATTAGCCACACAATAATGGATGACATTATCGACTACATAGACTGGATCACCATGGGTGGTTGCATGACTTGTTTCAAAACAGCCGCCTTGATCGATGGCGATGTCGACTATAACCGAGCCGGGTTTCATCGTTTTTAACATTGCCTTCGTCACAAGCTTCGGTGCAGAAGCACCTGGAATGAGCACGGCCCCGATAACGATATCAGCTTCTTTGACAAGAGTTTCAATCGTATCGCGTGTAGAATAAAGAACTTCGACACGTCCGGCAAAATGATCATCAAGGAAGCGGAGACGTTCCGGGGCACGATCAAGGATCGCGACACGGGCTTCCATACCTGCCGCAATCCGCGCCGCGTTAAAGCCTGATACACCGCCTCCAAGCACCAACACCCGCGCTGAAGGCACGCCGGGCACGCCACTCATCAGTTGGCCCGTGCCGCCAAGATGTTTCTGCAAATAATGTGCACCAACCTGCGCACCGAGGCGCCCGGCAATCTCGCTCATCGGCGCGAGTAAAGGAAGGCTGCGCCCGTCAGCTCCGGTGACTGTTTCATAGGCAATCGCCACGCAACCAGATTTAACCAGTGCCGTAGCCTGCTCCGGATCGGCAGCAAGGTGAAGATAGGTGAAAAGAATTTGATCGGGGCGCAGCATCGCACATTCTTGTGGCTGCGGTTCCTTAACCTTGATGATCATGTCGGCCTTTGCGAATATCTCAACCGGCGTCGCCGCAATCTCGGCTCCGGCAGCTACATAGGCATCATCATTAAAACCAATACCTGCCCCTGCACCAGTTTCCACCAGAACTTTGTGGCCATGAGTAATAAATTCACGCACTGAAGACGGAACGAGACCAACGCGATGTTCCTGTTTTTTGATTTCCTTGGGAACGCCTACGAGCATGAACGACCTCACTGCTGTTGATGGGATTATCTTTCAAGCTTACACAAACAAAACCGCGCTGACTATACGCAGCGCGGCATGAAATTCTTCAATGAAACAGAGTCTAAGCCATAGGTGCAGGCGCGACCGGCTTGAAGTCGAGGTTGTTTTCCGGACCTTTCGATGCGGCAGCAACAGTCATATCGCGGCCATTTTCAAAGACAGGAAGTTGTTTGATATATGAGTCCCGCATGTTTGACCAAAAATCTTTGGATTTAGGGCCTGCAACTTCTGCCATTTTTGTAATCTGATCGCCTGTAAAAATTTCGGTGCGTGGCGTGGCAACAACATCAACTAGGCCATTTGGTAACGGCTTGAAGGTATGCGAATTGAGTTGAATCGTCGCACCAAGTTCGTTGGTTTGCTCATTCACATGCCACCCTAGAAAATTAGGCATCCCCTGCTCCTTGTTGCGATACCAGATCAACATACAGGAGCGAATTTAATGAACGGTTAATATGTAATATACAGCAATTTAAAGGGCTTAGTGGCCCAATCTAGGTACTAAAAAACCCAAATCATGGACAAGCGACGAAGGAATCTCAAAACCTGCGTCTTTGCTAACGCCTCCGCCCAGCGTATCGGAGAAGTCGGCCAGTTTTGGCATCCCTTGTTTATAAATAAGTTTGCGCATTTCATCAATTTCGCCGCCTGCAGCAAGAGCGCTATGGACGGTATAAAAATCTGAACTGGAATCAAAAATAACGTCAATCCTGACGGAACTGAGTTCTTTAAAGCCAACTTCTATCCCGTGCTCTCCGCAGAAGTGACGGATGGCCTCGACGTAAGAGTCCACAACAACATCGTCATCATGCGGCTCAAGATATAGAGGAAGTCGAAATCCGCCCTTTTCATGCCGAACACGGTTGACCATGACTTGCATGGCATTATGATCCTTGCGGCTGGTGAACTCAAAAGTAAACTCCACTACGTTTATGGATGGAGATCGTTCCGTGTATTTTATAGTTTTCATGCCTATCAAGGATGCAGCGTTGAGGACGCTTTTAAGCCAACCTTTCGGAGGGGCGCCATCTGGTTCAAGATGTGTCTTGAACCAGACATCGTAAACGTTATTACCTGCCACAGTTTTGAATTTTTTAGAAAACGAAAAATATTCCGAACTGAGGTCGAAATCATCGCCAATTTGTCCCATATTAAAAAATCCCTGTTTTACTCTTTTTATATTTATAGAAAACGTAAACCTGACCCGCCCCTTATGTCCATGGGGATTTTATTTGCCGGGGGGATTTCTGCACCGGAACCGTTATTTCTCAGTATACTCAAGATATATAAGGGTTTTTAAATACTCAAAGAGGGACAAAGTCATGAGCCGCAATCCGACAATCCGTTATGCCCTATGTGGCACCCTTCTTATTGCAATGTTCGCATTGCCCTTCAGCCCTGTGCAGGCGGAAGGCTTTTTCAAACAGCGCATCAAGGAGCGCATTAAGCAAAAGCTGGAAGAAACCCCTCCGCCACAGGCTACCGCCTCCGTAAAGGACAACCTCACCCAGCCAGGTGACTACTATTTTTCAATTCAGCATGACGGGCTCTCCCGCATGTACCGCGTACACGTGCCAGCGGGTTACAACGGGGTAAGCCCTGCACCACTTCTAATGGCCTTTCATGGCGGTGGTGGCGACATGGATTACATGGCCAAGGATGAGCATTACGGCTTGATAGCAAAATCCGACAAGGAGGGCTTTGTACTGGTCTTTCCTAGTGGCTACAGCAAATTCAAGTCTGGTAAAATTGCCACTTGGAATGCAGGCAAGTGTTGCGGCGATGCCCGGGATAAGAAGATCGACGATGTCGGCTTCGTCCGCCAGATCATTAGTAACCTGAGCGCACAGATAAAAATCGACCGTAATAAAATCTATGCAACCGGTATGTCGAATGGTGGCATGATGTCACATCGTCTCGCCTGCGAGATGGCTGACACCTTCAAAGCGGTTGCCCCCGTTGCAGGCACGGATGGTACCCTCAGCTGTAACCCAAGCCAGCCAATCTCCGTTCTGAATATACATGCTCTCAACGACACTCATGTGCTGTTCAACGGCGGCGCTGGAAAAGATGTCTTTAAAGACGCGTCCATGGTCACAGAGTTTGTCTCAGTGCCGGAGACTGTCGCCCGCTGGGTTAAACGTGACCAGTGCACAGGCTCACCACAACGCGTGCTGAGTGTAGAAGGCGCATACTGTGATCAGTACAGCTCATGCGCGGGCGGCGTAAAGGTTCAGGTTTGCGTCACTGAAAGCGGCGGCCATTCTTGGCCCGGTGGCAATAAGCCCGGCGGAATCAAGCGTGACAAGGAAGATACATCCAAGGCGATTTCAGCGAATGATGTGATGTGGGATTTCTTTGAGAGCCTGAATTAGGATGGTGCGCGATGACGGGATTGAACCGCCGACCCACTCGGTGTAAACGAGTTGCTCTACCGCTGAGCTAATCGCGCGCCTTAGAGAGCGTTATCTGTAGTGGCATAGCGCAGAGATTTCAAGACAAAAAACCCCGCTTTCCAGCGGGGTTTTTGTTCGTAGAAAGAGGCCTATTTGTTGACGGCGTCTTTCAGTTCTTTGCCGGCCTTGAATTTTGGCTGTTTGGAGGCCGGAATCTTGATGGCTTCGCCAGTCCGAGGGTTGCGACCAGTGGTGGCTGCACGGTCGGCTACGGCAAAGGTACCAAAACCTACGAGACGCACTTCCTCGCCGCTTTTCAGGGCGCGGGTGATGCAGGCGATAACAGCTTCAATAGCTTCCTGAGCCTGTGTCTTTGGCAGATCGGTTTCAGTCGCTACAGCGTCGATGAGTTCTTGTTTATTCACGGGATACCCCCTCGGGTTAATGTTGGTTGTGAATGTTTCTAATCTGCAAGCCACCAAATCCGCGGCTTACAGGCACCAACTATAGGCCCATTTTCGAGGGTAGCTCAATGACGAATGACGTCATTTTCCTTGTTTTCTGCGGTTTTTGCAGGCAATTCGTCTGTTTTATTTACAGAATCTTTGTCCAGCGGGACCGGCATAGAAACAAGCGCGTGTGCCAAAACCTCCTCAATCGTCCCAACCGGAACTATTTCGAGGCCTTTCTTGACGTTCGCTGGGATCTCTTCGAGATCTTTGGCATTGTCTTTAGGAATCATGACTTTCTTGATACCACCGCGCAGAGCCGCGAGCAGCTTCTCTTTCAGGCCACCGATTTCTGTGACATAGCCACGCAAGTTTATCTCCCCAGTCATGGCGATATCCTTACGCACCTCAATCCCGGTCAGGGCAGAAATGATTGCGGTCGTCATAGCAGCACCAGCAGACGGACCATCCTTAGGTGTAGCGCCTTCCGGCACGTGCACGTGGATGTTCATCTCTTTGAGTTTGTCATAGGGAATTCCAAACTGATGCGAACGTGATTTGATCAGCATTTCTGCAACAGTGATCGACTCTTTCATGACGTCTTTCAAGTTACCTGTAGTCGACACTTTGCCATCTTTACCTGGCATTGTGACCGCTTCGATAGAAAGCAAATCGCCACCGAATTCAGTGTAGGCCAGACCATTGACCACACCAATTTTATTGTGCTCTTCGATTTCACCATATTTATAACGTTTGATGCCGGCATACTTCTCGAGATTCTTCTGCGTAATATTCACAGAGTCTTTTTTCTTCTGCAGGATTTCCTTGATGGATTTCCGGCAGAGATTGGCGATTTCACGCTCAAGGTTCCGCACCCCGGCTTCGCGGGTGTAGTAGCGGATAAGATCACGGAACGCATCGTCAGAGACTTTGAACTCACCCTCTTTGAGACCAGCATTCTTCATCTGCTTTTTAAGCAGGTGACGCTTGAGGATTTGGAGTTTTTCATCTTCGGTGTAGCCAGAGATGCGGATGATTTCCATGCGGTCTAAAAGAGGCTGGGGCATACGCAGGCTATTTGCCGTACAGATGAACATCACATCCGACAGATCGTAATCAAGCTCAAGGTAGTGATCGTTAAACGTCGCATTTTGTTCAGGATCAAGAACTTCGAGAAGCGCCGAGCTAGGGTCCCCTCTCCAATCCTGACCAAGCTTGTCCACTTCGTCGAGAAGGAAGAGCGGATTGCTGCTCTTGGCTTTTTTCATGCCTTGAATAACTTTACCTGGGAGGGCGCCGATATAAGTACGGCGGTGCCCACGGATTTCGCTTTCATCGCGCACGCCGCCAAGCGACATACGCACGAAATTCCGGTTGGTGGCTTTTGCAATCGATTGGCCGAGCGACGTTTTACCTACGCCTGGTGGCCCAACGAGGCAAAGGATAGGGCCTTTGACTTTATTGGCGCGCTGCTGCACGGCGAGATATTCGAGGATACGTTCTTTGACCTTCTCCAGACCGTAATGATCCTTGTTGAGAACCTTCTCAGCTTCGGTAATGTCTTTTTTGACTTTCGTCATCTTCTTCCAAGGAACACTCAATACCCAGTCGAGATAATTGCGCACGACTGTGGCTTCGGCAGACATCGGTGACATCTGCTTGAGTTTCTTCAGCTCCCCACGAGCTTTTTCCTTGGCGTCTTTTGACAGCTTGGTAGCTTCGATGCGTTTTTCGAGTTCAACCAGCTCATCGCCGCCTTCATTATCGCCAAGTTCCTTCTGAATGGCCTTCATTTGCTCGTTCAGATAGTACTCGCGCTGAGTTTTCTCCATCTGGCGTTTGACGCGGCCACGGATGCGTTTCTCGACCTGCAGTACACCAATCTCGCCTTCCATCAGGCCAAAGATGTGCTCAAGGCATTCAGCCGTACTTTGAATTTCAAGAATCTTCTGCTTGTCTTCAATTTTCAAAGTGAGATGCGATGCAATCGTATCAGCAAGCTTAGAAGGGTCTTCAATCTGATTGATTGAAACAATCACCTCAGGCGGAATTTTCTTATTGAGCTTAACGTACTCTTCAAACTGCGTGACAATCGCACGTGAGAGCGCTTCGAGTTCTTCAGTTTTCGCTGTTTTGTCTTCAGCTTCGATCGCTTCGACTTCAAGATATTCTTCACCTGGAAGATATTTCTCGACATGCGCACGCTTCTCGCCCTCCACGAGAACTTTTACAGTTCCATCAGGAAGTTTGAGAAGTTGCAAAATCGTACCTATGGTACCGATCTTGTAGAGATCTTCACCAGTCGGGTCATCGGTCGAGGGAGACTTCTGAGTGAGAAGAAGAATTTGGCGTCCGCTCTCCATGACTTTTTCAAGCGCTTTGACTGATTTTTCACGGCCAACAAATAGCGGTACAATCATGTGAGGAAATACGACGATGTCGCGTAACGGCAAAACGGCGTATTGTTTGGCGGATGACATACGAAATCCAAGCATGGGGCACTCCGAGGAATTTTTTTGCGCGAACAGTTCACGCGTTCCGACTAGCGGAATGCGGACCATTTAACCGAGAATATACCCAGTTATTGAGGAAATAGTTAATTTTTTTTAAAAATCAAGGGAGCCCCGCAGGGGGCTGCGCCTTATTTCTTTTCTTCGGCAGGAGGAACGATGTCGTCACGGGATGTCACAACATGATCAATTAGGCCAAAAGCCTTAGATTCCTCAGCCGACATCCAGCGGTCACGGTCCATAGCATCTTCCAGAACTTTGTATTTCTGGCCAGTGTGCTTGACGTAACCTTCGATCAAATTCTTCTTAAGACGAATAATCTCTTGCGCCTGAATCTCGATATCGGACGCCATACCCTGCGCCCCGCCTGAAGGCTGGTGGATCATAATGCGGGAGTTAGGTAGCGAGTAACGTTTCTTCGGTGCACCTGCCATCAGCAGGAAAGAGCCCATCGAACACGCCTGCCCCACACATACAGTTGCAACATCGGGCTTGATGTACTGCATTGTGTCGTACATTGCGAGACCGGAGCTTACGACGCCGCCTGGTGAATTGATGTAGAAGTAAATGTCTTTAGTCGGGTTTTCGGATTCAAGAAACAGCAACTGGGCGCAGACCAGCGATGACACGTTATCGTTTACCTGGCCGACAAGAAAAATGATCCGCTCTTTCAGCAGACGGGAATAGATATCGAATGCGCGCTCACCCCGGTTGGTCTGTTCGATAACAGTCGGCACGAGATAATTGTCGTAAATTTCCATCGGGGAGCGGTCTTTGAAGTTCATAATACGCCTTATAAGGAGGTTCAGGTGGGGAAACGCTTTAGATTGCCTAAACTTAGCCTGATACGTGGCTTCATTCAAGAGCTTGACGAAGGACCTATTATATTTACGTATTAATAGAACGGAACGCCTCTTCATACGAGGCGTTCTTCCTAGCAGAGGATCAATTTATGAAATTAACTGCTGCTCCATTTCTAATCTTAAGCCTTCTAACTTTCGTTCCTGCAAACGCTAGCGATATGCCGAAAGGATTCGGTCCCGCGCCTGTTCTGGACGCTCCTGAGAAATCCCTGATTCCAACAGTCAACATTGCCAAAGCGCTTGGTTGGCCGAATGAAAGAGCACGACCAATCGCCGCAGAAGGTTTTACCGTCACGGCCTTTGCCCGCAACCTCGATCATCCACGCTGGATTTACACGCTGCCTAATGGCGATGTGCTGGTTGCGGAAACCAACTCCCCACCCAAGCCTAATGATAATAAAGGTATCAAAGGTTTCTTTATGAAGAAAACCATGAAGAAAGCTGGAGCCGGTACTGAGAGCGCAAACCGGATTACACTCCTGCGCGATACAAATGATGATGGCATCGCAGATGTCCGTAAGGCTTTCCTTGAAAATCTCAACTCGCCTTTTGGCATGGCCCTGATAGACAGCACATTTTATGTGGCCAATTCGGACGGCATTGTGAGCTTTCCTTACGAGGATGGCACTACAGAGATAACTACAGCACCAACAGAGGTCGTCCCCCTGCCCGGTGGCGATTTGAACCATCATTGGACGAAAAGCCTGATGGCGAGCAAGGACGGCAAACATTTATATGCAGGCGTAGGCTCCAACAGCAATGTTGGTGAAAATGGCATCGACAAGGAAGTAAACCGCGCTGCAATTCTCGAAATCGATCCAGTGGCGAAAACTTTGCGCGTGTATGCATCCGGCCTGCGTAACCCTGTTGGTTTATCATGGCAGCCCGAAAGCGGCGCACTATGGACCGCCGTGAATGAACGTGATGAGTTGGGAAATGATCTTGTTCCGGATTATATGACATCTGTTAAAGACGGCGGCTTTTATGGCTGGCCTTACAGCTATTACGGCGATCATGTTGATGAGCGCGTAAGCCCGCCACGCCCTGATCTTGTGGCAAAAGCGATCAAGCCGGATTACGCTTTGGGTTCACACACAGCATCCCTTGGCCTGACGTTTTATGATGCCGATCTCTTCCCAGCAAAGTACAAAAACGGAGCCTTTATAGGGCAGCATGGCTCTTGGAACCGCGAACCTGCAAGTGGCTATAAGGTCATCTTCGTGCCTTTCAAAAACGGCATGCCATCAGGGCCACCTGAAGACATCCTGAGTGGCTTTCGCAATGACCGCGATGAGGCCTTGGGCCGCCCAGTCGGAGTCGAGGTCGACAAGAAAGGGGCATTGCTGGTTGCAGACGATGTTGGAAATATCATATGGCGTGTGACGCCGATGCGTTAATCCAAAAAGCCCTCCCGAGCGAGGTCTTTTTGTTCTATAATTTAAAGATGACGCAGGATTACAACAGCCGCCTCGATTTTGAAATCTCGCCGGCTAAGCTTGTCGCACGCGCTGAGTCATCCATCAATATCATCCTGTCTGCCTCGTTGCGGGCATCGCATACATTCAAACTTTATGCCTCTACCCTGAATTCACTTGGCTGTGATGCAGTTTTCCTGCCCTTCGAAACGCAGCCACAGGATGAAGCACGCCTAGCAGAGTTATTTGGCGCTTACAGGGGTAATCCTGCATTCAGGACTATTATGGTGTCAGATCCATTTAAACAACGCGTCGAGCGTTATCTCGATGGCGTGACCGACCGCGCTACCCTGTGTGGCGGCGTTAACATGATTACCAAGGATGATGCGGGCCATGTCACTGGCGAAAACCTCGACGGACTTGCATTCAATGCCGGATTGACCGCCCTCGATGGCGTAAGCCTCAGGAAGAAGTCCGTTCTCTTTTTCGGCTGCGGTGGTGTTTCGAGCGCTGTGTCAACATCACTTGCCGGACAACTCGACAAAATCGGATTGATTGACCCGGATCAGGTTAAAGCTGAAGGCTTGAAAGACCGTTTGTTGCCGCTCAACCCAAATGTAGAAATCTTTCCAGCTATATCGACTCGCAATTTATCGGAATATTCCGTGCTATATAATGGAAGCGGGCTTGGTAAAGGCGCAACGATTGGGCAAAGTCCCCTGCTTGATGAAGAAGCTTCTGCCGCTACGCTGTTCATTGATGCGATATATACGCCACCAGTTACGAGATTTCTTCAACAGGGCCAGCAACGCGGCGCAAATATTATTAACGGTCTCAGCCACATGTTAGGATCAACGACGCTTCATTGCAGCATTATTGCAGGAAGAACTCTCAATCTGTCAGACACTGCCGCCATATATCGTGGTCTACAGGCATAAAAAACCCGCCTTCCGGCGGGTTTTTGTAATTATTTCTTGGACGTTTTTTTCTTCTTCGCTTTTGGCAGCTCGTCATCCTCATCCTTGGTCAGATCTTCGACCGAGATGGCTTTTTCAGAGACTTTGGCTTTGCCGAGAATAAAGTCGATGACTTTTTCTTCGTAGAGCGGCGCGCGGAAGGATTCAATTACTTGCGGGTTCTTGCTGTAGAACTCAAGCACCTGAACTTCCTGGCCTGGGTATTTGCGGGCTTCGGCGTGAACGGCTTTGTAAAGCTCATCCTGCGACACTTCGATGGTGTTGGCCTTGCCGATTTCGGCCAGAACCAGACCGAGACGGACGCGACGCTCTGCGATTACCTTGAGGTTTTCACGGTCTTCATCGCTCAGCTTTTCGTTGGCTTGAGCTTTCTCTTTTTCCATCTGTTCGACAATCGCCTGATATTCAAGGTCGATCATACCCTGCGGCAGATCGAAGTCGTGGTTATCATCGAGGACGTCGAGCAGGCTGCGTTTGACCTTCATGCGGGTGAACTGGTCGTAGTCGTCAGAAATCTGTTTGGTAACGACTTCCTTAAGCTTGTCGAGGGAATCGAAACGCAATTTCTTGGCCATTTCGTCGTCGATCTTGGTTTCACCCGGCTCGCGGATTTCCTTGATATCGACATGGAACATAGCTGGTTTGCCAGCAAGTTCCTTGACACCGTATTCAGCCGGGAATGTCACATCAACATGTGCGTGAGCGCCGACTTTCTGGCCGATCAGTTGTTCTTCGAAGCCCGGGATCAATTGGCCGGAGCCGATTTCAACGTTCATATCATGGCCAGACATGCCTGGAAGGCTGGTGCCATCTTTGAGAGCGCCATGGAAATCAACCACAGCAACATCACCTTGTTTCAGAGCGCGGTCTTCTTCGACCTTGGTGAAGGAGCGGTTGCTTTTCGCAATGCGCTCAAGCGTTTCCTGAACGGCTTTGTCTTCGACTTTAGCAACTGGCTTTTCGACAGCGATCTTGCTGAGGTCCATGACATCGAATTTTGGTAGGGTTTCGATGGTCATCGTGTAGGTGAGGTCTTTACTCTCGTCGAAATTCTCGCCGTCTTTGAGCTCGATCTTCGGCTGGAGGGCCGGACGGATATCCTGATCCTTGATGACCTTTGCGGTCGCTTCCTGAACTGTTTTATCCAGAACTTCGCCCAGAACCATACGGCCATATTTGGTCTTCAGAACCTGGAGAGGAACTTTACCTTTACGGAAGCCGTCTATCTTAACGCGCTGACCATAGGCGACGAGTTCCTTTTCCATCGTGCGCTGGATATCCAGCGCCGGGACGGTCACTTCGATCTGCTTGGTCAGACCATCTTCTTTTAAAACAGAGACTTTCATTCTTTTCTTCTCTTTCAGGTTTAATAAATTTCGTTGGCAATCAGTGGCTTGCCAAGCCGTAGCAATTCTTCGTCCGCCTTCGCCTTTCAGGCTTCGGCGCGACAGCCTTCTCGTAACGGGCGCTATGCGCCCTAACTGCGAAGGCTGGTGCGGATGAAGGGACTCGAACCCCCACGCCTTGCGGCGCCAGATCCTAAGTCTGGTGCGTCTACCAGTTCCGCCACATCCGCATAGGTCCATATTAAGGCGAGGTGGTTTTACCCCACTTATGGGGGCTAGCCAAGGGGAAACAGGGGGAAAACCTGAGAAATGGTTCAGAGAAGCGGAGATTTCTCGAGAATCGCGGCAATCCCTTCATAGGCTTTTGTCCCATTCCGCAGAACCGCGTCTATCCAGGCGTCGTCTGAGGGCGCAAAAGCCTGCCGCATCAAGGCCCGGACATCCCTGCTCCCGGACTGCTCTCCCCGGGCATAGGCCGCGTGTTCAGCCTGCAAAGCACGGAAGACCTGCAACGGGGGGCGGGTGCCAAACTCAAACGTATAGGTTGCCGCTGCGCCCGGACGTGCCCCGTTGACCAAAGACCATGCATGTTCGATATCGCCACTGGTCGGAGATGAGAGAGAGTTGTTCTGCCCATTGTGATTCATGAACGCCAGACGCTGTCCCCATGCTTCGCGCGCCAAGGCCGCCTCTTTTTGAGCACCGGAGGTGCCGATCACCTGCAAATCACCATAGGCCCCAAGACCAGTATGTATATCGAGATGGATGACCTGCTGATAAGACGAAAGCAAATCGGTAATAATTTTCTCCCAGACGAGGCGGCTCCAGCTGGACTCTTTGCCGCCGTAATACATGCCCTGCGGATGTGTGTATTGTCCCTTGGTAATAATGTCTTTCATCGCCGCCGCACCTGGCGAAACCTGCAGCGCAATAATGCGCAACTCATTGCGCAGACGACTGCCTTTCGATGGGACTATGATATCTGCATATTTCTGGTAGCCGGGGTTGGTGCTTTCCATCCCTGAAAAACTGACAAAGTTACGACACACATCGATGTTGTGATGATCGGCGCGCCGGTCCCATGCGAAGCCATAAGGGTTGAGCGCATGGACATGCACCAGATCGAAGCCGCGGTGCTGCTCTTCCCCCATCCAGGCCCGTTGCAGTGTAGAGCCAGCGAAACCCTCGACGCCGTGAACGCCAGAGGTTGTCACAAGCGCAGTCGGCGCCAGTTTGCCAGACCGCTTAAGTGCGACATCACAAAACAAATCTTCCTGTGCGGGACCAGTATGACCAGAGAGATGATGGGTGGAGACATCATAGCCGAACTCCTGCGCCGCGCTGAGAAAGCGCGCGCGGGCCTGCGCATACGTCTCTGTCCCTGTCGATATCACTTCAGAGACAGTATCACAGAATGGTAAAGACTGGCTGAAATCTATCTAATACCGAGCGCCGTAAAGCGAGCAATGAAGTCTGCGGGGGCCGGTATGACATCCATCTGCGCCGCAACATCCAGCGGGACAAGCGCCGGATTTTTATGATGGCGATCCGGATCCACGGCGAGCAGCCTGTGACCTGAGGAGAGCAACATCGGCACGTGAACATTGGCAGAGCTTTTATCCTCATCAAGCAGAAAATGAGCAGCCATCGTAAACTGCGTCCCAAGAATATCTGAAAATACCTGTGTTGTTACACTTGGGATGCCGAGAGCGAGAGGCGGAGTTGTCCCGACGCGTTTTACGGTTTCCGGTGCTGTTGCGCCCGGTTGCAGGTGATGATGCGCAAATTGAGCAAGCACATCTGCAGATTGCGCCTGGGCTTGCGCCCGGACGGCGTTCACAAAATCATTGTGCGGACGTGGCAAGTTTTGCGGCAGGTCGAGAGACAGGCGAGCAAGTTCTTTACCTTGTTGTTTCACCAGACCAACTTCGGTTTGCAAGCACGCGTAAAGCGTTTCAACTGGCGTACGAGAACTAACAAGGCGCGACGGGACATTCCAGCGCAGCGCATTTACAGGTTTGCTCCCATCGTTCTGCAATAGAAGAATATGCAAGCGTTGCATATCCTCATCACCCGCGTCCGGAATTTTTACGAGCGGCATCGGGCCAGTTGCCATGGTGTAAAGGCTGCCCCAATCAGTTCCCGGCCATGACTGCTGAACTTCGGCGGAAATACCATTTTTGGTTTTATTACCGATTTCTGCGCGGGTCGGCAGCATGGTGCCTGTTGCCTGAAAAATCTCATTGCGCAGTTCAACCTTGTTCACCGCGAACGGCATTTCAGGAAGTACGCGAAGTGTGACGATACCTGTGTCAGGTTCCTGATAAACCGAAAAAAGAAAATATACATCTTCGGTCCCTGCATATTTGGAAGCCGGGATGTCACCAGCAGAAACGGGGTATGTCGTCATGTTCATCACTCCTGAATTATCGAGTGTCTTAGAGGAACATTTTGATTATGTCAAAATTTGGCTTCGGCATTTACGGCGTTTTTTCATGGAGGGATTTCATACCAGTTCGTTTATTAGTTCGTTTTTCAGTTTTTGAACTCTCAAAATTTATAAGTCATTGTTATGGAACAATAATCAGAATATTTTGTGATTCTTATGCTAGCAACAGGTTTTCCGGTCCTTATCAGTTTGTTCGTCGTTTGAATTTTTTGGATGATTAATGGAGTTTTGACAGGGTGACGACAGCGCGGTCTGGAGATCGCGGAGATTTGGTGGACTTATTCACGATTTAATTGATTAATATTATAGGATAAAAAGCGCATTTTGTCAAGGATTTAAGGTGACTTAGGCTGCTTTCTTACGCTTTTGCTTTTTAACGAGCAGCTCTGCCATTAACTCTGGAATTTGCCCCGGCAGATCCGAAGAAATCAAACCCGGCCCAGCCCGGCTGCCAAGTTCGGCATGGATCCACACCGCTGCGGCGACCGCTCCAAACAGAGAGAGTCCCTCAAGGTTACGGGCAGCCAAACCAGCGATCATTCCAGCGAGAACATCGCCAGTCCCTGCAGTCGCCAGATCGCCCGACCCATTGGCGTTGATAAAGCATCCGCCCTCCGGAGACGCGATGACTGTTTCTGCGCCTTTTAACACAATGATGGATTTGGTTTTGAGAGCAGCAGCCTGTGCCCGATCCGCACGTGGGCCAACGACATCCGGGAAGATCCGTTCGAACTCACCTTCGTGCGGCGTCAGAATGCAGTGAGGGCCGGTTGCGTGATGCAGCACGCGCGGATCATTAGCAAATACATTAAGCGCGTCAGCATCAAGGACGCAGATTTTATGCGGCTCCATTTGAATCGTATCGAGCACAGCCTTACGTAAGCCGCCGGGATTATCCTGTCCTGCCCCCGGTCCGATCACCACAGCATTGCGGCGCGGATCGCGGATATGTTCTTTAAAGCGCGCAATCTCTTCCCCATGCTCAACCATCAACGATGGCGAAAACATCCGGTACACATCGATAGATTCCGCGGCGCTCACAACGGTGCATAAACCCGCGCCCATGCGCAGGGCGGAAATAGCCGCAAGGCACCCTGCCCCGGTCAGTTTCCTGCCACCAGCTACAACGACATGTCCGTGATCATATTTATGAGAGCCCGTGGCCTTGGCAGTAAGTTTTGCGCCCCAGCCAACATCAGGCCCGTTGAGGACATGATCAGAGTTCTTGGAAGAGCGGGCGGCCATGGTTCAAATCTCTGCGGGAGAGTCTCAACTCTGAAGTATATCTATCTGAAAAAATGGGGCGAACGACGGGATTCGAACCCGCGACCACCTGGACCACAACCAGGGGCTCTACCAACTGAGCTACGTCCGCCATAAGTATCTGATGCTATATGCGAAACCACGGGGTTTTTGTCTATAGAAAAAACACGGGAAGAGGTGTTTAAAGATATGGACGATAGTTTGTGCATATGCTAACAAAATTACATTCCTGCATATCTGTCCTGAGTATTATGCATATCTAACCGCAAACCTTTTTTCTGATGGGAGCTACCTACATGAGTGCCACTACCGGCGTTAAAGTCAAAAACGCATCCGACCTGGTCAAATTCTGCAAAGATAACGAAATCCAGTACGTCGACTTTCTTTTCGCCGACCTACGCGGCAAGCAGCAGCATACGTCCCAGCACATCAGCACGATTGACGAAGCTTTCCTGACTGAAGGCGTGTTTTTCGACGGCTCATCCATCGCCGGTTGGAAAGCCATCAACGAATCCGACATGCTCCTCAAGCCTGACATGAACAAAGTCGCCCTCGACCCGTTCGCTGCCCAGCCAACCCTCAAAGTTTTCTGTGACGTCTACGACCCGACCACTGGCAAGCCTTACACACGCTGCCCGCGCTCGATCGCCAAAGCCGCAGAAGCCTACGTCAAATCCGGTGGGTTCGGCGACACGGCCTTCTTCGGCCCAGAAGCTGAATTCTTCGTCTTTGATGATGTTAAGTACTCAGTCAAGCCCCACAAGGTAGGGTTTGAAATCGACAGCATTGAAAGCCCGCACAATACTGATCGCAGCTATCCGGATGGCAACCTCGCCCACCGTTCACGCATCAAAGGCGGATACTTCCCGGATGCGCCGCAGGACACAGGTTCTGACCTGCGCGCTGAAATGGTTAGCGTCATTCATGGTATGGGTGTTGAAGTTGAAAAACATCACCACGAAGTGGCGACCGCCCAGCACGAACTTGGGATCAAGTTCTCAACGCTCGTTGATACCGGCGATAACATGCAAATCTACAAGTATGTCGTTCACAACGTTGCCGCCGCCTACGGTAAAACGGCAACCTTTATGCCGAAGCCAATGCATGGCGATAACGGATCCGGCATGCACTGCCACCAGTCGATCTGGAACGCTGGCAAGCCTCTCTTCGCAGGCGATGGCTATGCTGGCCTATCAGATGTTGCTCTTCACTATATCGGCGGCATCATCAAGCACGCCAAGGCACTGAACGCCCTGACCAACCCGTCGACCAACAGCTATAAGCGTCTGGTCCCGGGTTACGAAGCCCCCGTCCTGCTGGCTTATTCTTCCCGCAACCGTTCAGCCTCATGCCGGATCCCCTACTCGCTCTCGCCTAAAGGTAAGCGTGTTGAGGTTCGCTTCCCGGACCCGGTCGCAAATCCTTACACAGCCTTTGCAGCGATGCTGATGGCAGGTCTGGATGGCGTGAAGAACAAGATTCATCCGGGCGAAGCCATGGATAAAAATCTTTATGAGTTGCCGAAAGAAGAACTGGCGAAAGTGCCTCAGGTTTGTGGCTCGTTGCGCGAAGCTCTTGAGGCCCTCAAAGCCGACCATGCTTTCCTGCTTGAAGGCGGCGTGTTTACCAAGGACTTCATCGATGCCTTCGTTGATCTGAAAATGGAAGAAGTAATGGCCTACGAAACCATGCCACACCCGATTGAGTACGATCTGTACTACTCGGCATAACGACATCTTCCAGACATTTAAAAAGCCCCGTTTTACGGGGCTTTTTTTATTAGTTCATATCGTTGACCGGTGCGAGCGTTCTTAACATGAATTTATAAGTTGCGGTATTTTGTGACCATCTCGAGAAGTTCTCCTCGCGGCCCATCGTAATCAGAGTGATGATATAAAAGCGCCCCTGACTCTCAAGCACAGCCACCCACAATTCATAACCCGCCAGATTGAGATCCGGGCTCTTGATCAGATAGGCGTCGATTTTGCTCTTAAGAATTTGCTTGTGAAGCTTCAGGTCTTTGACATGTTCGACCAAATCGCCGATCTCAAGCGAGCTTTCAGCGAAAGCTTTCTTGAGTTGTGCCAATTCTTCTTCCTCGGTCGTGCCGAGAGTTTTAGAAATGACCTTTATATCAACCCTGCCATTCAACTTCATGCTGTTGATATCGACGAACTCTCCGGTTGCCCCAGCCATGTTCAGCACCGAAGCTTCCATGCGATCAATCGTCGTCACCGGAGGAGAAAAAAGCTTCCAGCTTTGCGGGTAGTCGAACTTCATGATGTCAACGAACGTATAAGTCTCAGTGGGCTCAATCGGCCCTTCATCAGGACTGGTTAGCGCGAATGAAATCATAGTCCAGATTTGCAAATCTTTTTCTTCAGCCTCATAAATCGTCGGCACCAGATATTCTGCAATAACCATCTTATGGCCGGTGATTTGCGCGACTGTCCTGACCGTCATTGGATTGCCGTCTTCCAGGGTCGTGTATTGTGCTTCGACACGCCGTTCTGACTTCACGTAAAGGCCATCAATCGTTCCGGCGCTTTGCAGGATGAAATTCAGAAACCAGTTCTGGGCCGAGATAAAATGCTTGAGATCAATCTCTCTGATTTCAATGCGGCTGCGGATATCGCCCCGCGCAGGCCCTATATATGTTGTGATTGGCCTGAAGAGCGATGAACTGAGCTGTTCACCTTCGCGCTTTGGCGAAGGTAGGGCTATCCACTCTTTCGGCAACCGAATCCGGTAGCTGAGCGTTGGGTCATCATCAGGCTCCACCTCCTGAAGGTCGCTTTTCGCGTAGAACTCCTCCTTCGTCATGGCAACTTTTTTATCGAGCGGAGGAATTTCCTCGATTTTGAAGAATGCATGGGCGGTTCCTGCGCCTAAGAGCAATGCAACCGCCCCTAGCATAAGCACCGCAGCTTTACGAAGTTGGAAGTTCACTATGATGTCCTTTCAAAATTTCCTGTGGTTGCCGCTGATCATTGATAGCGACATACGTAAAAAGCCCCTCAGTCACCCTGACCTCGTCGCCGGAGCTTTTGCGCTTCGCCCAAGCTTCGATCCTGATAGTAATCGATGTTTTCCCGATTTTGACTACATCCGTATAAAAAGATACCTCATCACCAATAAAAACCGGCTGATGGAATGACATCGCTTCGATACCGACCGTAACGATTCTGCTCTGGGCATTCGCATAGGCACT
This sequence comes from uncultured Pseudobdellovibrionaceae bacterium, assembly GCA_964368875.1. Taxonomy (GTDB): domain Bacteria; phylum Pseudomonadota; class Alphaproteobacteria; order Micavibrionales; family Micavibrionaceae; genus CAYJDG01. The sequence goes on along the minus strand of CAYJDG010000014.1, from coordinate 21,896 downwards.
GATGCCCCCGGCAATGTCCATTTGCGATAGCAACCATCCGCCAAAAATATCTCCACCGGGATTGGCATCCGCCGCCGTCGTGGTCGTACGGATCATTGGAAAACGGGCGGGTTGAGATATGGGAACGGTTGTCATATTTTTCGAACTATGGTCAGATAGCGCCTTCATAAGACTAAATTATATCTGAAATGGTTAAAAAACATGACTGATTTGTTCGCATCCGCCAAAAAGAAGGTTGCAGATAGTTACACCGCCGACGACATCGAGGTGCTGGAAGGCCTTGAGCCTGTACGCCGTCGTCCCGGCATGTATATCGGCGGCACGGATGAGAGCGCCATGCACCATCTGGTCAGCGAGATTCTCGACAATTCCATGGACGAGGCCGTCGCCGGCCATGCTTCAAAAATCGACATCGAACTCCAAGCCGATGGCACAGTCATCATCACCGACAACGGGCGCGGCATCCCTGTCGAGCCTCACCCCAAGTTTCCAAAGAAATCGGCGCTCGAAGTTATCCTGACCACTCTGCACTCCGGGGGCAAGTTTACACAGAAAGCTTATCAGACTTCGGGCGGTCTCCACGGTGTGGGCAGCTCAGTTGTCAACGCCCTGTCTGATGTCATGTGGGTCGAAGTGGCCCGCGAGAACACTCTCTATAAGCAAACCTACTCGCGCGGCGCGCCGACATCGAAACTGCAAACCGTCGGCACAGTCAAAGGCCGACGCGGCACGCGGATCGCGTTCCATCCCGATCCGGAAATTTTCGGAGACGATAAACATTTTGATCCGAAACGCATTCACGATCTGGCGCGCTCGAAGGCGTACCTGTTCCGCGGCGTTGAGATCAATTGGTCATGCGATCCATCGCTGCTGCGTGAAGGTTCAAAAATTCAGGCCACCGCCCAGTTCAAATTCCCCAAAGGTCTGCTTGATTATCTGTCGTGGCAGCTTGAGAATGTCCCTACTCTTACCCCTAATCCATTTTACGCACAGGCTGACCTGCCCGGCGGCATGGGCAAAGTTGAATGCGCGATCTCATGGCTCTCGGAAGATGATGGGTTCTCCCGGTCTTACTGTAACACGATCCCAACTTCTCAGGGCGGCACGCACGAAGCGGGTCTCCGCTCGATGCTCACCCGTGGCTTAAAGAATTACGGGGAGATGATCGGCAATAAGAAAGTTTCGACGATTACGCCGGACGATGTACTTGAGTCCGCAGCCATCATGCTATCCGTCTTTATTCGCGATCCGCAGTTTCAGGGTCAAACCAAGGAAAAACTCGTTACCGCCGAAGCAACCCGTCTCGTCGATAACGCCCTCAAAGATTATTTTGATCACTGGCTCACCAATGATCCCGCACGCAGCAAGGCTCTGATCGAATTCCTGATCGAGCGCGCCGATTATCGCATGCGTAAGCGCGATGAAAAAGAAATGAGCCGCAAGACGCCGACACGCAAACTGCGCCTGCCAGGCAAGCTATCTGACTGTAGCCGCAATTCCGCCAATGGCACCGAACTCTTCATCGTCGAGGGTGACTCGGCAGGTGGCTCAGCCAAGCAGGCGCGCAACCGTGAAACGCAAGCCGTGCTGCCATTGCGTGGTAAAATTCTTAACGTGGTGAGCGCAACGCGCGATAAAATCCGCGATAACGCAGAAATTTCTGACCTGACCCAGGCGCTGGGATGTGGCGCGGGATCGGCGTTTAATCTTGATAATTTACGCTATGAGCGCGTCATCATCATGACTGATGCCGATGTCGACGGTGCGCATATTTCATCCCTTCTGATGACATTCTTCTATACGCAGATGCCGAAGATGATAGCCAAAGGCCATCTTTACCTGGCCTTGCCGCCTTTGTACCGCCTCACAGCAGGCACGATCAGCGTCTATGCCAAGGATGACGCCCACAAAGACGAGCTGATGAAGACAACCTTCAAAGGCAAATCCAAAGTTGAGATCAGCCGCTTTAAAGGCCTTGGTGAAATGCCTGCCAAACAGTTGAAAGAAACGACCATGGCACCGGAAAGTCGCACTCTGGTAAGGGTCAATCTGGCTGATGCTGCACAGATCGCGGAACAGATAGCCGGCGAACCTACGGAACTGGACGATCTGGTTGAGCGTCTGATGGGTAAGAATGCAGAAGCGCGTTTTGACTTCATTCAGAAGAACGCCAGCTTTGTTGACAATATCGACATATGACACGCAAAAAAATATGGCTGATCTGTGGTGCGATAACAGCAATAGTCCTGGTTGGATTGGTGCTGGCATCGGGCATTCTGGTCAAACCTTTTCTCGAATATAAAATCCGCCAGAACGGCTTCCCTAAAGCAAATATCGAAACTGTTACGGTTATTCCGCGCGGCCTGTTGCTGGAAAAAATCTATCTCGATCCAGAAGGCTTCAGCACGATTGATGCCGTTCAGGTTACGGCTTCATGGCTCGACCTCATCCTGCATAAGAAGATTAATGCGATCACCTTAAAAAATGTTGAAGTGAGTGGTGAGCTTGATGAGCAAGGTCACTTCGTCATTGCCGGATGGGATGCCTCTCCCTTGACTGGGAACACCCCAAGCAGCATGACGATGCAGAATATCAACGTCGATGGACTAACGCTCGATTTTGAAACACCCGAGGGTGCCATCCGGGCTGAAGGTAAACTGACATTGCAACAGAAGGCCGACGGCTCACGCGATTTTCAGGCCAGCTTATGGGGTAAACAGAAGCAACTCTCCCTGACCGTGACTGCGGATGGGTCCATCCAAACCAACGGCGCTTGGTCGGCAACACTTGAAATCAACGACGGACGCCTCGATCTTGCAGGCCTTAAAGCCAGCCGCGCCTCAGGTAAAGCCAATCTTGCAGGCGGAAACGGCACGCCCCTCGCCTATTCCGGCCAATTTTCCGCAGGCGGTTTGCGCATCAAGGATATCCCTTTTCAAGATACAGCCATCAATTTTGACTCAAAAAAATCCGACATCGTTCATTTCAAAACCAATCCGACGGGCTACGGCGATATCGTGGTTGAAGGTAATGTCGCCACAGGCGATCCGGCTATGATCAGCGCATCCATCGCGGTTAAAGATATGAAAGATGTCACGAGCCTTTTGGAGCTGAACAAAGCGGATATGGTGTGGCTGAACGAACTTGATCCCGTGACGCTTAAGTTGGAAGTGCCACTCAAAGCCCTTTCAGAACCTAAAATAGCTGCGACGTGGAAGGCAACAATAGGCAAAGCGCAGCAGAGTTTAAACGGTAGCGTTGTGCTGGATCGTGAGCAACACATGCTCACTGGAATTGTTGCCCCGTTTAAAATCAGCGGCGCAGAATTTTCGCATTTATTTCCAATCCAAGCCCAGACCGAGATTGCTATTACAGGAGGCACGCTCTCCGCTGATGGTAATTTCGCTTATGATTATGAAGTTAGCCCGGCAAAGATATCCGGAGACTTTAATTTTAAAGCCAATGGCCTCGAGGGCCTGTGGGAGGATTATCCATTCAATGGTGTAAGCGGGACTGTGAAACTCGCACAATTATATCCCTGGAAAATCGAAAAACCTCAGTCAATTGCCGTCAAAGCGATTGGCACTGGAATTAACCTGACAGATGGCGTGATTGAATTCCGGGGGGCCCAAAGCTCTGGCACCGTTATTACTAAGGCGGAGTTTGCATTTGGCGGAGGCCGCCTTACGGCAAAACCCTTCACATGGAAACCAAATGCCAAGGATAACACCATGACGGTCAACCTGGAGAACGTCGACCTGAGTGTCTTGTCACAGAGCATTCAGGCCGAAGGCTTCGCAGCTGAAGGTCACATGAATGGCAGCCTCCCGGTTGTCTTTGCGCCGAAAGGCCTTATCTTCAAAGAAGGTACAATCGCCAGCAGCGGTGTTGGGCTTTTCAGATATACGCCAGCCGCTTACCCAGCTGCGTTGAAGGGAGACGATACACGGATGGAAACAGTGCGACGCGCTCTTAGTGATTTCCGCTATAGCTCCCTTGAAATTTCAATCGGGGGAGAACTGAACGGCGATCTGAAGACATCGCTCAAAGCAACCGGCCGTAATCCGGTCTTTGGCGAGAGGCCCATCAATTTGAATATTAATCTGGAAGGCGCCTTGATGCCCGCCCTGCAACAGGCATTGCAGCCGGGTTGTATCGCCAGTACTATAGAAAAATCCATAACCGGAGATCGTTGATGAAACACACTTTGCTGCTGTTCGCCTGCCTGCCCCTTTTGGCAGCCTGCTCCCCGACCGTCAAACTTGAGGCCCCTGACAAGCCTATCGAGATCAATATGAACGTGAAAATCGATCACGAAGTTCGTGTCCGCGTCGAGAAAGACCTTGAAAATGAAATTGCCAACAATCCCGAGCTATTCGGCGTTAGTAAGTAATCCTGTTTAATTTACGGAGATCCTGAGATGAAAAAATTTCTATCCCTTGCCCTTGTTGCCCTCTTGCTCACCTTTACCGCGGTTCCTGCTGCGCATGCGCAGGCTCTTGACGTTGCGAGCGCAAAATATGATGGACTGATTGGTGAGCAACCGGATGGATTGCTTGGCATCGTCACCGAAACACCAAGCCAAGCCGTGATTGCGCTCGTTGAAGAAACGAACAAAGCGCGCAATGCGATCTATCAGGATATGGCAGATAAACAGCGGATTGATATCAACCAAGTCCGCATGATGGCTGGCGAAAAAATCTATAAGGTCGAGAAAAAAGGCAACTACCTCAAATATACGGGCCAGTGGAAGAAAAAATAATCTTCCTAAGGGTAGTCACAGCTATCAAAGGTCACTTTGATAAATGATTTTTCGCCCTCAGAGAGCGTAAAGCGGTACTCTCGCCCTGCTGCAATCAGGGAATGCTGCAACGGCAGCGTTCCGTTCTTTTTCTCTATCTCCCCAGCAGAAGATTTGAACGAAACCGTGACGGGTTGCGTAGGATCGTACCAAGCCTCTAGCTCTCCATCCTTGTTGCGGGATGAAGCGCCAATCCCGGAGACGTTAACAGCCCCCTCGCCGATAACTGCCGCGCTGTCCGGACCAGAATACGCAGGCGTTTTCACCATGAAGCGCTTGGTGCTTGGATCAGAGCAGTTGCGCGGGGGCCGCGCAGATCGGATAACGAAAGAAAGACGCTCCGGGGACATGCCTTCATCGAGCTGCTTCTTAACAAGCTCAACCAGCGCCCGGGTCGGGCCCTCGGATGGCAATTCCTGATTGTACTGGTTTTGCAGTTGATCAAGACGCGAGCTGGCCGTCTGGCCCTCAGCCCGTACTTTTACAAGCTCATCCTGTAAGCGCTTCGCATCGGCCTGCGCACTTTCAGCGTCCTTTTTTAGACTTTCGATTTGAAAGACGGCATGTTGGCGCCCCAGCCAGAATCCTACACCAGCAAAGGCAGCAATCGTTACCACCGTCATCATGATGGCATTCACACGTTTGGTGTGACGTTCGCGGTAGCGGCTGCGTGGGTTATAACGGCCAATCGTCATGTTTAAACTCTATTCACCTGTCGCGAATTCGCCAAGATTTTTGAAGCCAACCCGTACGAGAACCTCGGTGCCATTATCACCAGTCTCTTCATCGGTATAATTTTTCCGAGCAATAGCGGAGAGCGAAAGACATTGGCCGATGTAGTCCAGACCAAGATCAGCGCTGCGCAGACCCTCGGCTTCACCAAGATCGTAGCGGGCAGATGTCGAAATTTTCCAATCGTCGGCAAACTTGTATCCAATAGCACCGTATAACTGTTCCCGGTTTTCATTAAGATCCGTTCCTTCAAGGCCGCGCGCATACAGATAGCTTGAGGCAAGATCGACCGCACCGAGTTGGGCGCTTGCATCAATCTCATGAAGTTCTGACTGAAAATTTTCAGAGGCAAGTTGAAAACGGTAATGCAAAGAGAGGCTATCCTGAAATTTGGCGATGAAATGGCCGACATAATCAGAACCACTGTCGCTCAAGCCTGATCCTTCAGGAAACGGATTGTCATCGACCAAACGATAGCTTTGCCCCAGAAACAGTTCAGCCTCACTACCATCGGCCTTATAAATACCTGTCCGCGCGCCATAAGTTACATGAGAGCGATCTTCGACGCGGTCAACACCCGGAAATCTGTCGGCCTCAAACAGATTATTGGAGTCGATTTGAACGTCCTGAGAATCTTCGTTTGGAATATCACTATCGTTATCGACGTTGGTAGTCGCAGTCAGAGCGACCGTAGGCTCGAACACTATCTGCGCATCATCAAGCGTCTTGGCGAGCGGGTAAGATGTGACGTTGTGAAAAATCGGGAAGGCACGCCCTGATGTCGAGTTACCATCGCCGGACAAAGCTTCATCACGGGCGGG
>CAYJDG010000014.1:0-15442 GCA_964368875.1 uncultured Pseudobdellovibrionaceae bacterium | reverse complement strand
TGTCCGCGCAGTTCATCATCGACGTCGACATCCACCCCGCCACTGCTATCCGTTCGCCCGGAATAGGTCGTGCTGGCGTTGAAATTAAGCTGAGCTTCCTCAAAGCGCTTGCGGTATTCCCCTAAAAATAAAGGATTTTCGCCTGTATAAATGCGTGTCGCAAAGGTCGCATCCGTTGATGGATCGATTGCCCAGTAATAGCGCGGCTCAACACCAAATCCCTGCTGGCTGTCGAGAGAAAACGTTGGCGTTAGAAATCCGCTTTTTTGTTTGATAGTTCCATCGGGGTGCGAGAAATATGGAACATAAGCAAAGGGCGTTCCATTCACTTCAAAAGTAGCATCTTTATAAGCAACCGTATGCGCCGCATCATCATGCGTCACTTTACCAGCGCGTATCTGCCAGAGCGGCGCTTTGTCTGGATCGAGCTTACAAGGTTCGCATGGCGTATACGTCGCGTCACTCATCTCGGTGATCGTACCACCACGACGATGCCCCTCTTCTGCAGTGAAGCGTGAGCCATCAGCCAGAATGGTGCGAAGTCTTTTGACGTAGCCGTTTTTAAGATCATCCTGCAGATCGACCTGATCGGCGAAATGGACATCGCCGTTGGGCTCAAGCAGGACGACATTGCCCTCAGCACTGACGGCTTCCTTGGTCAGGCTATAGACCACCCGGTCGGCTTTGATGATTTTGCCATTTTGGGCGATCTCGACCTGCCCAATCGCGGTGACTATCTGATTGATATCGTCGTACTGAACTTCGGAAGCGGTGAAATCGACTGGTTGCTCCGCCGGGGGCGGCACATCAGCCCGCACGGTCAGCGGCAAGGTCGCAACGCCACACAGCAGGCTGCACAAGGTCAGTCTGAGGATCTGCCGACGGGAGGGGTGAATACGAAGTGCCATAAGGAAAAAAATCAGGAAAACCAACGGATTAAGTCGGTCTTCATTGTTCGGGAAATGAAGGGATAAGTCAAGGCGAAGACAGATTTAACCGCGCCGTAGGAAGGCCGGCAAGTTGTCATCACTGAAGCTCGAAGTCTCTTCTTTTTCAATAGGTTGAGACGATCTGTTCGATTTCTTCATGACCTTTTTAGCAGGAGTGCGCGCGTGAACACGCTTCTCAGGCTGGTCGTCCTGCTGATCAGGCACTGCAGTGACTTCATCCTGCGGGATCGGCTTGCCTATCAGCTTGGTGATGGCGGCGACATAATCATCATCGTCAGGCGTGGCCAGTGTCCAGGCCTTGCCCTTCATCCCGGCACGGCCTGTACGGCCTATCCGGTGAATGTAATCATCGGCGTGCATGGGCACGTCATAATTGAACACATGCGAGACATTGCTGACATCGATACCGCGTGCGGCGACATCGGAGCAGACAAGCAGAACGATTTTATCGTCCTTAAACGCCTGAAGTGTCTCGGTGCGCTTGGCCTGAACCATATCGCCGTGCAGACCGGCGGCAGAAAAGCCTTTTTGCTTCAGCCAGGTCACAAGGCTATCGATGTCGCGCTTGCGGTTACAAAAGACGTAGGCATTCTTGACGCTCTCACGCTCGATGATGTCCTGCAAAGCGCGCTTCTTGCCCGCCTGAGATACCTTGAGCATCTTATGATCGACGTTCTGGGCTGGCGAAGCGGGCGGTGCAACCGATACCATTTTCGGGTTGCTGAGGAATTTATCAGAAAGGCGTTTGATTTCATCCGGCATGGTTGCCGAGAAAAGCAGCGTCTGACGCGATGGCGGCAGCTTCGAAACAATCTTCTCGATATCAGGAATAAAGCCCATATCAAGCATCCGGTCAGCTTCATCAATGACAAGAATTTTCAGATCGCTGAGGAGAATTTGTCCGCGCTCGAACAAGTCCATCAGACGACCCGGCGTTGCGATCAGAACGTCGACGCCCTTCTCGAGCACTTTGATCTGCTCGCCCATCGACTCTCCGCCGACGAGCAATGCTTTGGTCAGGCGGTGGTACTTGCCGTATTTGTCAAAGTTTTCAGCAATCTGAGCGGCAAGTTCACGCGTGGGTGACAGGACGAGCGAGCGCGGCATGCGCATCCGGGCGCGCCCGGTTGAAAGCATTTCAATCATTGGCAGCGTGAAGCTGGCTGTCTTGCCTGTACCAGTCTGCGCAAGACCGACCAGGTCACGCGACATCAAGATAATCGGGATGGCTTTTTCCTGAATGGGCGTCGGAGAGGTATAGCCGCTATCCGCAACTGCCTTAAGCAGTTCATCACTCAGGCCTAAATCGGCAAAATTCATGAAATCTCAGTTCAAACGTGGTTCAAGCCAGCTTTTTCAAGGAATTACGGGGGTTTGTCAATCTTATTGTCCGTAAAACGCTGAAATTACGTAATTATTCGGCAGAATGCGAGATCGCTGGGCCTGCGGGTTGGGTCAGGACTTTGAGGCCAAGAATATTCTTATGCACAAACAGGAAAATGCCCATGTTCAGAATGAACAGCAAGGTAGCGATCTGGAGGATGCGTGCATTTGTATTTTTCTGGGGGGTACAGGGCGGATGATAGCATCCATCGTCATGACAATCGACGCTGCGGCTGCCTATGTGCGCGGCCCAGCCCAAGGCAAGCATCAAGCCGGAGCCAACAATAATCGGCAATTCGTACCCATGAATGCGCTCATGAATTTCAAGGATAAAACCCGGCATGATGGAAATCAGCCCTAAATTGGCTGCGAAGCTCATGACCGTTACGACCGTTGGCAGAATGCAGCAGAAAACATGGCTGAATTCAGACATCAGGACGGCAATCGAAAGGTGGCGGTGGATTCGGCTCAAAGGGTCCGTACTTTCAAAACAGGGCAAAACGACTATAGAAAGCAGTGTTATAGTATAGCAGGAAAAAAAGGCAAGATTTTTTGGCAACTTTCACAGGTTTCAAGCGTTGGGATGGCATAGATCATAAGGAGTTACCCATGAAAAAAGTCATTCTCAGCTTCGCTTTGCTTGCCGCCCTCGGCACCACCGCATGTAGCACAGGACAAGTCGCAGCCGGGGCTGTTGGCGCAGGTGCCGGTTACATCATTGGCCGCGAAAGCAAAGACTAGGCTCAGCGCCTTCGGCATTAGTTTTTGAAAAATTAACCTGACGATAAGCCTTTGTTTTTATGATATTGTTCTATCATATTCTTTAGCGCTTCAGGATAATCCATTATGACCAAAACAGCCGAAGGCTCTGCCAAACCCTCTAAAGGCAAGCTCGTTAAGCCTGAAAATACCCTTAAAAAGAAAGTCGGCAATGGTGGCTTCGACGCCAAAGTCCTGGAAAAAGCTCAGGATATGATCGAAAACAACACCATTGATTTCAGACCCATCGCGATCGAATACAGCACATCACTCGAAGGCATCGTCAACGGTGCCCGCAACGGCACCATAGCAAACGAGGACGTCGTCAACCAGGTCATGTATCCCGCCATGCAGCTTAAAGCGCAGGGCACCCTTTTCCATTATCCATTGATTACGAAGATCAGCCATATCATGGTAGATTTTCTGGAAGACAATACTGTCGCCGACAGTGATATCATCGAAATCGTTGATGGCTATCGCAAATCAATCGGAGCAGTTGCAACTATGCAAATCAAGGATGCCGACGGCTCTGTTGGTAAAGAGCTATGTGAAGCCCTTGCTGGCGCATGTGAGCGTTATTATAAAATGAAGTCTAAATAATACCGACCCTTTTCAACCTGACCCAGATTCATTCCCGTCATGGCCTATAATTTTAAAGACGTAAAAGTACTAGTCGTTGAAAGCTCTGAACCGATGTTCAAGCTGGTGAAAGGCGTTTTAAACCTTTTCAGCGTACCGGAACAAAATGTCTATGCCGCCTATACGGTTGAGGATGCCTATAAAAGCTTCCGCGAAATGAACCACGACCTGATCATCGCCGACTGGCTGGAAAATCCGGATCGCGGCATTCAGCTGACCATCAAAATCCGCACTGAAAAAGATACGCCGAACGCTTTCGTGCCCGTCATCATGACGGCAGGCTCAGGTCACCTCGCCCGCGTGCTGCGCGCGCGCGACGCCGGAATCTCGGAATATCTGGTTAAGCCTTTTTCGGCGAAGTCACTGGCCGAACGGATCAGCCGCGTGATTGAGAAGCCCCGCGTCTTCGTTGTCTGCGACAGCTATACCGGGCCTGACCGCCGCGCGAAAACCGAAGGCTATATGGGCCCGGAACGCCGCGAGGACAATACCAAAACCCACGAAGTGAAATCGTAAAAACTGCGCCTAGGATTTAGCGAGTGTTTCCAGCTCATGCTGCAGCTTTGCCTTGCGAACTTTACGGGCCAGGCGGCGCTCTTCAAGATCAGGGCCGTTGAGCAGCGCCTTGATACAGACGAGCGGCGGCACCAGCAGAAGTGCGGCAAAGAAAATATCCCGGCCATAGGCACCCTTCATCAGAAACAATACAACGACCACCTGTACGGCGCAGAAAAGTAGCGCTGCGTAATATATAACTTTGTCCATGATGATCCCTTTCCTTGGTGCTGAAGACAGCGTAATATTGCCCCATATTACATGCAAGTCAGTTTAAGGGAGATACCTGATGAAACGGTTCTTATTGTCATGCTCGGTTCTGGCCGTCATTGCCGCAACACCAGTGCAGGCCGCAGAAATTCCAGCCGACTCCCGCCTCACTGCCGCAACCGTTTATAGTGGCCGCGCCACCCTCACCCGCCACGCCGTCATTCAGGTTCCAGCAGGATCCCATACACTGGTTTTCAAAAATCTCTCATCCGAGCTTCTCCCGGACTCGCTCCGCGCCGAAGGCAGCGCCGTCGGCAAAGTCACGTTCGGGGCCCTCTCGCACAAACTCGTCGCCGGAGCCGATCTGGTTGCACCGCGCGAGAAAGAGCTGAGCGATATGCTCACCGTGTTTGGCGATCAAAGAAAATCCATCGAGGCGGAGAAACAGGCTTTGCTCGATAAGAAAGCGTTTTTGACCACGCTCGGCCAGCAAGGCGCTCTACGCACACAGGAGAACATCGCCGAGATCAATCTCAAGCCTGACCAATGGACCGGCGCGGCCAAGGCTCTGTATAGCGAAACCGCCGACACGCTGAAATCGCTGATCGCACAGGACTCAATGCTGCGCGAACTCGATAAGCAAATCAACAAAGTGCAGGGCGAACTGAACCAGCTGCGCACCGGGCAACGCAATACCTATGAAGTCACGCTGCCGCTGGAATCGTCCGCGCCGACGGAGCTCGGCATCGACCTCAGCTACCAAATTCCCGGCGCGAGCTGGTCACCGCTGTATGATGCCCGCCTTGATACCAATAGCGGCAAGCTCGAGCTGATCCAATACGGGGCCGTGCGCCAGAATTCCGGCGAAGACTGGACGGATGTTGCGCTGACCCTTTCAACCGCGCAACCACAGCGCGGCACAGGCTTGCCGGACCTGACGCCGTTCTGGTTATCGCTGTTTGAGCGGCAGCAATATGGAGGGGCCCGTCAATTCAATGATATATCATCGAATATCGTGGGTTCCGCTTCAAAATCCGCAGCCCCGATGGCCCCCGCCATGGAAATGGCGATGGACTCTGCTGTCATGGCACCTGAACCCATCAGGGAAAAAGCTGAATTCGTCGCGGCCACCATCGAAACCGGCGGTTTTGTCAGCGAATACAAAATCCCTGGCCCGAGCGTGGTCAAGGCCGACGGCACTGAAAGCAAGCTGATGATCGGGTCATTCGACAGCGACAGCAAAATGCAAATCCAGATCAAACCGCAGATCAGCACGGATGCGTACCTTGTTGCCAACACGACTCTCAAAGGAGAGTCCCCGATCCTGCCGGGCGCGGTCAACCTCTTCCGTGACGGCGCGTTTGTCGGGCAAAGCTCCCTGCCCCTGCTCCGCCCCGGCGAAGATCAGGACCTCGCTTTCGGCATCGACGATCAGGTGTCGGTCAAACGCAAAGTCCTCAAGGATCAGCGCAGCGAAGCAGGCGTGATCAGCAAGGACACGGTGCTCGAGCGGCACATGGTCACGGAAATCCAGAACCTGCACACAACTGCGGTTGCGGTCTCAGTGCTGGAAACCGTTCCGGCCTCGCAGAACAAGGAAATCCGCACCGAAGTTTTGGCTGATAAAACCACCCCGGGATACAAGGAAGACCTCAAGAACGTAAAAGGCTTGCTCAACTGGACGGTTCAGATGGAGCCGAAGCAGAAGTCTGAGGTGAAGCTTGGCTGGAAGGTCAGCTGGCCACAGGATAAGACGCTGTCGGGGTTGTAACCTTTCCTCTTGCTCAGGCGAATATTGTTTTAGAGCGAGGACTATCCCTTCATGCTATGCAGCACTTCGGTCACTGAACATATTTTTCGCGGCATTCTCGCCGCAGGTGCGATTGGCGTCATTGCCTATGCATGGCCCAATTTATGGATCACGATCATCTATCTCCCTATCGCCGTCCTTCTGATGCGCGGATGCCCGACATGCTGGCTGCTCGGTTTAGTTGAAACGACATGGAATAAATTTAAAAAGCCCAAGGTTCGCGTGAGCGAGTAAAAAATCTATGAATGGCATACGGGATTGGCTGCGGGCTTTGCCCTTGCCGCGCCTGCGCGATGAGTCTCTGATTTTGCGGGATGCGTACTCCGTCCGCATCCCTTTTTAGAATCGCTGGTCGTCGAACCCTTATCCGGCTTCGCATTCTGACAGAGAGCGCCAAACTAAAAGGCCCATCCGATTGGATGGGCCTTTTAGTTTGGCGTCCCCTACGGGATTCGAACCCGTGTCGCCTCCGTGAAAGGGAGGTGTCCTGGGCCTCTAGACGAAGGGGACTAGAGACAGTGGCCGCATATATACTGGCACCGCCGCGGGAATTCAAGCTCTATTTTTAGGCTTATTATTCAACCATTCCAACGGGATACGCGGCATCGGCGACGTGGAATTCAACGCTTTCGGTGCCATTCCACTCATTGATGCGGAATTGGCCCATCAGGTGAATCGCCTGACGGCCCCGGTTTCCGAGCAAGGCATCGCCCAGCGGCGTGCCCACGGCGCGGAAGGCCATAGCCTTCATGCGGCTGCCGCCTTCGCGGTCGACGATCTGAATTCGCACATGGGTTTCACCGACGATATCGGCGCTGACGATCTTCACGGACGAGAGCACGAACTGCGGTGACGGATTTTCCGCACCAAACGGCCCGACATTGTTTTCGAGAAGACGCACGAAATCAGGACGCAAGCCGCGAATGGTCGCGATACCGGCGACTTCATCTTCGCTGAGAAGTTCAGTGCCGCCCGCAACTTTCTCGGCGGCGTCTTTTAAGAACGCGTGGAGAGGTTTGAGATTATCCTGCGTCACCGTAAAGCCCGCCGCCATCGCATGACCGCCGCCCTTGATCAGAAGTCCCGCCGCTTTGGCCTGCATAAACAGCGCCGCAAGATTGAAACCCGGTACCGAGCGGCCCGAGCCGCGCCCTTCGAGCTGGCCGTCCATGCCGGGAGCAAAGGCGACGACGCAGGTGGGCTTGCCGTAGCGTTCCTTGATCTGTCCCGCAACCAAGCCATTGAGGCCGACATGCCAGGTGAGATCATGCAGAAAGATAATCGGATCGTTGTTCAAGCCTTCTCGTTCAACCCGGCTGATCGCGTCCTGCATCATGTCACTCTGGATCATCTTGCGCTTGTCGTTACAGTCGTTCAGCGTCCATGCGAGGTTTTTTGCGTCTTCGGGGTCTTCGCTGGATAAAAGCTTTGCGCCGAGATCGGCCTGATGTACGCGCGACCCGGCATTGATACGCGGACCAAGGATAAAACCTGCATCATCGGGCGTGGGCGTTTTCTTGATCCCGCCGACCGCACACAACGCATTGAGACCGACATTCGTCCCCTTGCCCATCTGCGCAAACCCGGCCTTGACCAGCAGACGGTTCGCGCCGACGAGCGGCACCATGTCACAGACGGTGCCAAGCGCGACGAGATCGAGCCAGTTTTTCAACGGCGCTTCAGGTATATTTATGCGATCATAATAGCCATTCAGGCGCAGGGTTTTGTTGATGGCGACGCAGGCGAGAAAGGTCACGCCGACCGCGGCCAGCATCGACAGGCCGCTTGTATCATCTTTGCGTTTTGGATTGATGACGTGGTTGGCTTCGGGGAGATGGGCTTCGCCTTCGTGGTGGTCGAGGACACAGATGTCGAGGCCGAGTTCGCGGCCTTGCGCAATCACATCAAACGCAGTGGTGCCGCAATCGGCCATGATAACGATATCCGCCCCGCCCTGTTTAAGCGTGTATAGAGCCTTGGCATTCGGGCCGTAGCCTTCGGTGAGGCGGTCGGGAATATAGATGGTGATGTCCTGCCCGAGATGGCGGAAGAATTTCTTCAGCACCGCCGCCGAGGTCGAGCCATCGACATCGAAATCACAGAAGGCTGCGATTTTCTTACCACTTTCGATGGCAGTAGCCATATACGTGGCGAAGTCCTGCATCCCCTTCATGGCAAACGGATCAGGGAAATCGGTGGCGAGGCGCGGGTTGAGATAGGTTTCAACCTGATCGCTGGCGACATTGCGGGCCACCAATAACCGGGCGACGATTTCGGGGAGGTTATGATCCTGCATCAGGCGATGCACCTGATCATCATTGACCTGCGGGAAAATCCACCGCGATTGCATCACGGATTTATCGATTTTAAACGCGGTTGCAGACATTTATGTGTAGGCCGGTTTGCGGGTAAAGTCGTGGCGGGATTCAATACGGCGCACCGTGCCTGATTTCGAGCGCATGACGATAGAGTGAGTAACCGCCCCGCCGGGGAAGCGGCGGACACCGCGCAGCATCGCGCCATCGGTTACGCCCGTCGCCGCAAACATGACATTGTCGCCACGGGCGAGATCGCCGAGTTTATAGATACGGTCGAAATCAGTGATGCCGACCTTCTGCGCGCGGGTGCGTTCGCCATCATTACGGAAGACGAGCCGCCCGAGCATGCTGCCGCCCACGCATTGCAGGGCCGCAGCGGCGAGCACACCCTCAGGTGCGCCGCCTGTGCCCATATAGACATCGATACCTGTATCAGGATCGGAGGTGGCAATCACGGCGCTGACATCACCGTCCTGTATGAGCATAATCCGCGCGCCTGTTTCGCGCACATCGGCGATCAGCTTTTCATGACGCTGGCGATCAAGGATACAGACGAGCAAATCTTCAACCGCGCCTTTTTTGGCAGCGGCGAGTTTTTTCAAGAATACGGACGGGGGCAGATCAATATCATCCGGCTCAAGCTGAAGCCCCTCGCCCACGGCCAATTTCTGCATATAGACATCAGGCGCATTGAGGAACCCACCGCCATCTGCCATCGCCAGCACGGCGAGCGCATTCTGTCCGCCTTTGGCGGTGATGGTCGTACCTTCGAGAGGATCGAGCGCGATATCAACCTTGGGGCCATCGCCCGTGCCGACCGTTTCACCGATGTAGAGCATGGGCGCTTCGTCGCGCTCACCTTCACCGATGACAACCTTGCCATCAATGGCGAGAGTGTTGAGCGCCTTGCGCATCGCATCGACAGCGGCCTGATCGGCGGCATCTTCATCACCCCGCCCGACCTGCAGCGAGGCGGCAAGAGCCGCCGCTTCGGTCACGCGGATGGTTTCAAGGGCGAGGTTACGGTCCATCGAAAAGAGATCGGTGGCCGGTGACAGGTGGTCTTTCATGGACTGGAGAATCATAGGTCTATTGTACGAAGGCCTTGCACCCATTCACAACGACAATGTGTAGGCCCAACACTAAATTATGAAAATCTAGAGCTTAGAATTTCAGCAAGGGGAGAATAAGCGGGGCAGACGTGACAGTTTTCAGCTCGGCCATTTTCTTAGCTGCGTCTTCCATGTTGCCGCGCCGGACTTCGTGTGTGGTGATGACCACGGTCACAGGTTGATCCGGATCGCGTCCGCGCTGGATCAGGCTTTCGATGGAAATGGAGTAATCACGCAGGATCGCCGCGATGTCGGCGATGACGCCGGGACGATCAAGGACGATAAGCCGGAGATAATATTCGCCGACCCAGTCCTGCGGGTTCATCGCCTTGAGCGGATTCAGATCTGCCGCACTGACGCTGAAAGGTTTGGTTGCATGCCCACGGGCGAAGTCGATCAGATCGGCAACTACTGCGGAGGCCGTCGGTGCGCCCCCTGCCCCACGGCCTTCTATGAAGCTGGAGCCAGCATAGTTGCTGTCGGTATACACGGCATTGAGCACGCCGTTGACGTTGGCGAGTGAGGATTTTTTCGGCACGAGGCACGGCGCAACGCTTTGCAGCAAGCGGCCATCGTCCTGTTGTTCGCTCTGGCCGATCAATTTGATGCGGTAGCCAAGCTCATCGGCGGCCTGAATATCATAGGCGGTGATGGTGCGGATCCCGCTGACGCTGAGGGCTTTGAGATCAGGTTCAACGCCATAAGCGAGGCTGGCCAGCAAACACAGCTTGTGCGCGGTATCGCCACCATCGACATCGAGCGAAGGTTCGGCTTCGGCATAGCCGAGGGCCTGAGCTTCTTTCAGGACATCATCGAAATCCCGGCCCGTGTCTTCCATCGTCGTGAGGATGTAGTTACAGGTGCCGTTCAGAATGCCATAGAGACGCTTGATACGGTTGGCAGCGAGACCTTCGCGCAGCATCTTGATAATCGGGATACCACCGGCAACGGCGGCTTCGAAAAAGAGCTGGCCGTTGTTTTGTTCGGCAATCCTGGCAAGCTCAACCCCGTGATGGGCGAGCAAGGCTTTGTTCGCAGTGATGACCGCTTTGCCGTTTTGCAGGGCAGTTTTAACGAGGCTATAGGCCGGATCACCGTCACCGCCCATCAGTTCGATGACGACATCGATATCCTGAAAGGTCGCGGCATCGCCAGGCATGTCGAGCCATTTGACTTTTGAGAGATCAACACCGCGGTCGCGCTTTTTATCACGGGCCGACACAGCAACGACTTCGAGCTTGCGGCCTGCACGTTTCTCGAGATCGGCCCCATTTTCATGAAGGAGCTTAAGGACTCCAGCACCGACATTGCCGAGCCCCACCAGAGCGATGCGCAGCGATGTCATTGAGCGTAAGTCCCGGGTGCAGCCATAAATGGCGAGGCATATTGACCCTGCGCAGCAAGTGGCGGCTGAAGATTTGGCAAGCTGCCTTGCGGCGGTGCAATCGGCGTCAGATCAGACGCGTAGCGACGCGCCGGAGGAGCCGGAGCAACCGGCTCACGGTTCAGTGCAGGCATGTCGACAGCCGCAGGATCGGCTTCGAGCGAGTACACGGTCACGTCATTGTCACGGACGATGATATTGCCGTTCTCAGAAATGGGTGACACGCGCGGTGTAAAGGTGGCGATGGTCGGGATATCGACGCTCGGGGTGCCCGGCTCATAAATGTCGACACTGTTGTCTGACATCGAACGACCCAGCGAAAGAATGTCCTGCTCGGCGGGAGCGGTCATACGAACCGCGGTGACATCCGCCTTGGAGTCAGCTTGATGCGTTGCACAACCACCCAGAGCGGTGGTCATTAGACAGATTATGGTGAGTGGCAGACAGCGCACGGCAAACCCCTTATTTTCAGCAGCTATGGTGGCCCAAACCCGGTTTTCATGCAAGCCCCTCTTGGCCATTGCATTACCCCCCTAGAGACGGCTATTTTGCCTTCAGATTCAGGACATTTGCGGGAGAACTTCATGTCAGCGACGAAAAAGCCAGCCGGGGAGCAAAACAACGCGCCCGGAGACGATATTCCAAGCCCCGTGGCCTTTAATAAACAGATGACCGACATCCTCGAGCGGCTGCGTCCGCTGATGAAAGATTATGTCGAGAAGCACCGCTCGGGCGGCGAACTGTCCGAGAAAAACTGGGACCCGCTGAACCTGCAACCCGCGATTATTAACTTCTGGCAAGCGCTGCTGAAGAACCCGAGCAACCTTGTCGATATGCAGATGGAGTACTGGCAGAACATGGCCATGCTCTGGCAGGACATGGGCAAGAAGTTCATGGGCGGCGAAACACAGGATATGGTCACCCCGGATAAAAGCGACCGCCGTTTCCGTGATCCATTGTGGAGCCAGAACATCGCCTTCGACATGTTGAAGCAATCTTACCTGCTGACGTCGCACTGGGTGCAAAAAGCCGTGCGCGATGTCGAAGGCCTTGATGCTAAGGAACGCGCCAAGGTCGATTTTTACACGCGCCAGTTCATGGATGCGATGGCCCCGAGCAACTTCGCCATTACCAACCCGGAAGTCATCCGCGAGACGCTGAACTCCAAGGGCCAGAATCTGCTCAAGGGTCTGGAGAACATGGTCGAGGACCTCGAGCGCGGCGACGGTGAGCTTGCGATCCGCAAAACCAATTACGAGGCCTATGAAGTCGGCAAAAATCTGGCGATGACGCCGGGCAGTGTTGTTTTTGAAAATGACCTGATTCAATTAATTCAATACACGCCATCGACCGAGACGGTTTTCAAGACACCGTTGCTGATCGTGCCGCCGTGGATCAATAAATATTATATCCTCGACCTGCGCCCGGATAATTCCTTCGTTAAGTGGGCAGTCGATCAGGGCCACACCGTGTTCGTCATTTCATGGGCAAACCCCGACAGCAAACTCGCCAAGAAAACTTTCGCCAGTTACATGGAAGACGGCCTCTTCGCTGCGCTCGATGCGATCAAAGACGCAACCGGCGAGAAGAAAACCAACGTTATCGGGTATTGCATCGGTGGCACACTGCTGGCGACGGCGCTCGCATATGCGGCTGCAACCGATAAAATGAAAGACCGGATTGCGTCGGCGACCTTCCTGACCACACTGATCGATTTTGAAGAGGCGGGCGATCTAGGCGTGTTCGTCGATGAGCAGCAGCTCAAGATGATCGACGAGAAGATGGAAGACAAAGGCTATCTGGACGGCGAAGAACTGCGCAATACGTTCTCATTGCTGCGCGCCAACGACCTAATCTGGTCGTTCGTTATCAATAACTACATGCTCGGGAAAGAGCCCTTCCCGTTCGACCTGCTTTACTGGAACGACGATTCCACCAATATGCCGGCAGCCATGCACAGCTTCTATCTGCGCAACATGTACCGGGACAATCTGCTCTGCCGCCCCGGCGGGATCAAGCTCGAGGGAGTTGCTCTCGATGTGCGCGATATCAAGGTGCCGTCTTACTTCCTCTCGACCAAGGACGATCATATCGCGCCGTGGAAATCGACCTATGAAGGCATGATGTTACTCGGCGGGAATAAAACCTTCGTGCTTTCGGCCTCAGGTCACGTCGCAGGCGTGGTCAATCCACCCGTCGCGAAGAAATACCATTACTGGGAAAACAACACGATCGATGACCGTGAATATGCCGAAGGCTGGCTTGCCAAGGCGAAGCAGCATGAGGGCTCATGGTGGGTTCACTGGGCGAAATGGGTCAAGACCTATAGCGGTGGCGCAGAGGTCAAGGCGCGTGTACCGGGTAAAGGCAAGCTCAAGATTATCGAGCCTGCTCCCGGGCGATATGTGCGGACGAAAAGCGGCTAGATGATGTAGCCGAGCGGCTCGAACGCAGTTTTCTTGGGTTCGATCGTAATTTGTTCGCCGCCATCGCCACTTTTTCTATGAACGTCATGCGTGCGGTCAGTCCGTCCCTGATAACGTTTCCAGACCTGATCCTGTCCTGAGGTACTCAGCCCGCCGGAATTGATGACATCGGCCACAGGTTTAACATCGCCGATGACAGGTGAATTTTTACCGGCCGCGTCACGAAAAATTCCGCCGCTCATATTTCTTTTGCCCTTAAGCGCGTCCGCAAGACGATCCGTTGTTTCGGTGATCGGGTCAGGTTTTACAGGCATTTTAGAACTCCTCTGTTTACGCGTTTGTTCTGGTATTCCACTTATTAAACCTGAGATCAATACCCATAATAAAAAACGCCCCGACACTGCGGGGCGTTTATGAATTATATTATCTTTGATTAAACGAAAGCTGCAGGGCGTGCAGGGATTGTAATTTCTGTGCCGCCTTCCTTGCGGTTTTCGTGGACATGGCCTTTTGCCTGACGGGCAACGTCCTGAAGAATGTAAGACTGGTCGCCAGGACTGAGACCCACACCGCTGTTTACGGCATCGAGGACATCCTTAGATGGTTTATCCAGTGGCTGGACGCCTTCAGCGTTAGCGTAAAATCTACGGGTAATGTTCGGAGCGCCTTTGATGACTTGTTCGGCGCGGCCTGCTGCTTCTTGTACGGTATCGTAATCTGCCATTTTTTCACTCCTCTATAACTCGTTTTTTGGTGGGCAGAGAGTACGATATTAAGTTACCAAAAGTCCAACTCTACCTTTACTGCAACGCAATTTTATAAGCGTATTTAGCATCAGGACTATACATTTGGTAATTTATTATGTCAATAATTACGTATATGTCGTCAGGAGGCGAACATATCTTTCAGAGGAAAGCTTGATGAATGCAAGGTCTTTGGCGCTTAAATCCCGCATATAGCGGGCGGGCGCTCCACCCCAGAGCTGGCCTGAGGGTATGCGTTTCCCGGGGGTCACCAGCGCCCCCGCCGCCACGATGGCATCATCTTCCACCACGGCATCATCCATCACACAGGCTTTCATGCCGATCAGGCAGCGGTTGCCAATCGTGCAGGCGTGAAGCAACGCCATATGCCCGACCGTGACATCATCACCGATATACGTGCCCTGCGTTGTCGACGACACGTGAATGACGGTGCCGTCCTGAATGTTTGTGCGGTTACCTATGATGATATTGTTCACGTCCCCGCGCAGGATGCAGCCATACCAGACGCTGCTTTCGGCACCGATTTTGACATCGCCAATAATGACGGCGTTCTCGGCAATAAAGGCGGACGGATCAAGGACAGGCGCGCTGTCTTTATAAGGGCGAACAAGCATGCGCAATTAAAACATCAAGATATTATGACAGCAAGGGGAATGATTTGTTCAGTTTAGCGTTCGTCTGGTGTACCAAAGGAGAGTCCCATGACCGACAAAGAAGATCCAAAAGCCAAACTGTGGTCCATGATTAAAGAAATCAAAACCGCGCTGTTTGTAACCCACGATACAGAAGGCCGCCTGCGCGCCCGCCCGATGGCGACACAAAAAACATCAACCGATAACAAAGTGTTCGACGGGTATCTGTGGTTCATGACCTCGGCTGCGACGGGCAAGATCGAGGAACTAAAAAAGAACCCTGATGTGCTATTGAACTATGCCAACGCGGATGACAATGCTTTCGCCACCGTCGCCGGGAAAGCAGAAGTACTGCGCGATCAAGCGAAGATCAACGAGTTCTGGGATGAGCTTTGTTACACATGGTTTCCCAAAGGCAAGGAAGATCCGGATATTACCTTGATCCGCGTTTCCCCTGAGTCCGCTGAATACTGGGATGCCAATTCCAATGCAGTGATTTT
>CAYJDG010000013.1:3536-47664 GCA_964368875.1 uncultured Pseudobdellovibrionaceae bacterium | reverse complement strand
TCACCCTCACCTTCGGCGTAGTTGCGACCGATACGGATGGCGATACCGCAGTTGGCAAAATCCAGATCAAAGTGTACGACGACGGCCCGGTCGCGGTTGACGATGCGAACGCTGTCGGTTCTGCTCCAGGTTCTGTATCTGGTAATGTTTTGACCAATGATGATGCTGGCGCAGATGAAGCTGGCACCGTTAAATCGGTATCGTTTAATGGTACGGTTGTGACTGTTCCAGCCTCCGGTAATGTTGTCGTTGTAGGCGCTCATGGCACCCTGACGATAAACTCGTCTGGTGCATACACTTACAGCGGCACCTCGGTCGGTTCCGATCAGTTCACTTACGTGATCAAGGATTACGATGGCGATACTGCAAGCGCACACCTCACGATCACTGTGAATGATATCGACACCTGCCCAACCATCGAGAACGCGTTCAACAAAGTTGACGAAACCAATCTCGATGACTCCGGCACGCAAACTGTCACCGGCACCCTCGTCGTTGACTATAAAGCGGACGGCCCGGGCACTGTTACTGGTAATGGTAACAGCGGTTGGACCAACGGCACTGTATCAGGTACTCAGCTAACCTCGCATGGTTCGGTCGTTACGATTGCCTTTGCAGGTAATGTGTATACTGGCACCTCTGCTGATGGCCGCACCATCTTCACGATGGAAGTGAAAGCTGACGGTACGTATACGTTTAAACTGATCGACCAACTCGATCATGCTGACCCAACCAATCCGGATGACATCATCACCCTGACTTTTGGTGTGCTTGCGACTGATACGGATGGTGATGCAGCAACCGCGAAGATCGAGATCAAAGTCTACGACGATGGTCCGGTTGCGGTTGACGATGTCAATACAGTTGGCTCAGCGCCAGGTTCTGTGTCCGGTAACGTTCTGACCAATGACGACGCTGGCGCCGATGAAGCTGGCACCGTTAAATCAGTATCGTTCAATGGTACGGTTGTGACTGTCCCTGCCTCAGGTAACGTTGTGATTGCAGGGGCCCATGGCACCCTGACGATCAACTCCACAGGCGCTTATACCTATCAGGCAACCTCAACTGGAGCTGACCAGTTCACCTACGTGATCAAGGATTACGATGGTGATACGGCGAATGCGCACCTGACCATTACTGTCAACGATATCGATACCTGCCCGACGATTGAGAATGTTTGCCTCACGGTTGACGAGACCAATCTCGACAACGCTGGTACACAAACTCTGAATGGTACGCTGAATGTGAATTACCTTGCTGATGGACCAGGTGCAGTAACCCCGTCCGGTGCAAGCACATTCAATGCAACTGGCTCCTTCACTGGCGGCCTGACCTCTCATGGTTCTGCCGTGACGGTTACTCTGGTTGGCAACACTTACACTGGTACGTCCGCTGATGGCCGTACCGTGTTCACTCTGCTCGTCAAGACAGATGGTACTTACACGTTCCAATTGGTCGACCAGCTTGATCATGCCAATCCGAACAACCCGGATGATATTATCAATCTGAACTTCGGCGTAACTGCGACCGATACAGATGGCGATGCCGCTACGGCAACCATCAGTGTCGCGGTTCACGACGATGGTCCGATCGCGGTCGATGACGTCAATACGGTCACCAATGCTCCGGCTTCGGTTACTGGGAATGTCCTGACCAACGATGATGCTGGCGCGGATGAGCCGGGTATCGTTAAATCTGTAACCTTCGGTACGACCACAGTCACCGTTCCAGCTTCCGGCAACGTTGTGATTGTTGGTGCTCATGGTTCGCTGACGATTAACTCGAGCGGTACATACACTTACACTGGTTCATCGGTTGGTTCTGATCAGTTCACTTACCAGATGGCTGACTATGACGGTGACAAGGCTAGCGCCAAACTTACCATCACGGTTAATGGCGTCGATGAGCAGCCATGCATCGGCGATGTTGTAAAAACAATCGATGAAACCAACCTCGGACCGAACGTTGTATCTGGAACTATCCCTGCTGAGTTCTACAGCAACGGCCCAGGTGCATTAACCCTGACGGGCTTCAGTGCAAGCGGTTACATCAAGAATGGCCAACTGGCGAGCTGTGGTGACAACATCACCGTGAGCCTGCAGAACGGTGTCTATGTCGGTATTGATGCGGATGGTGCTACAGTGTTTACGCTGTCGCTGAATTCCTCGACTGGTGCATACACTTTCACCCAGTTCAAAGGCCTTGATCATGCGAACCCGAACGATCCTAACGAGATCATCACGCTGAAATTCACCGTGACCGGGACAGATGCAGATGGTGATACTGATACTGGTACCATCACCATCAACATCCATGATGATGCACCTATCGCGCATGATGACAATAATAGCTTCGTGATCGGCACCACAGGCCATGATAGCGGTAATGTTCTGACTGGCCTAAACGGCGGCCCTGGCGCAGCTGATACACTCAGCAAAGACGGCGGCAACCATGTCACGCTGATTACCTTCAAAGGTACTGAATACTCAGTCCCGGCAAATGGTACTCTGACTGTGAATGGCGATCATGGCGTGCTCAACATTAAAGCTGATGGCTCTTATACGTACGATCTCTACCATGTCGGCAGCACCGAACAGCTTCCTAACTTCCACGAAACTCTGGGCTTCCCGGTCGTGGGCGAAGGATCGCCAACCTTTAACGAAGCTTCGCCAAACGAAGGTGTTAATCCGCTGGCTTTGGATATCGGTACCTCGGCTCATGGTCAGGTCAAAGTCATCTCTGAAACAGCTGGCTTCAGCAACACCCTCGGTCTTTATACCGTAGGTGCCGATGGAACGATCCACTCGGTTCAGGTTGTGTCGGCGAACGTTAACGATCTGGCCCTGGGCGGTGTGACGAATTTCGAAATCCCGCCGAATGGGCAGGGTGTTGGGTTCTTCCTCATCGGCAATGGCTTTACGTTTAACAATGGCTACGCTGGAGTTGATCTTTCAGAAGGTAATCTGGCGTTCTACTATCATTACGGTCAGGCCGACCAACGCCTAGCTAAAGTCACGGATAACGGCTTCGACATTACTCTGGTGGCGCTTGAGCCAACTCCAGTCGTAATCAACGGCCCTGTTTATCACACAACCGATCGTGATGGCAGCACGGCGATTAACCCTGATGGTATGGTCCATACCATCTCTGGTCTTGCTGATCCGAATGATCCAACTGTTCTGCGCATCGGTTTCGAAGACCTGCCAGCACAAGGTGATCGTGACTTCAGCGATGTCGTCTTTGATTTCACTTACACTCCAGCCCCGCCGCAGGAAACATTTGACCAGTTCTGTTATGTTGTCACTGATTGTGACGGCGACAGCAGCATTGCGGCACTGAATCTGACCGGAACACTTGGTATGTATCCTGTCGTTCAGCCAGTGATCGTGAATGTTGATGTCAACGTCGATGTTCAGACAAACGTGACGGTAACAAGTGAAGTTGCCATCACCAACACGATGACATTAGCAAGCATCAGCACTGTAACTGATGCTACCACCGCTAAGGCAGCTGCGGCAATTGATGTCGTCGCAGATGATCAGACGCATCTTGTGATTGATCCTGTCAAACTACCACCGATGACAACTGAACCAGTATCGCCGGTTGATGAGGGTGGTACGGTTGAGCAACATCTGCCTCTGGATCCAGGTTTCACAGTTTACTATGATCCAGAGACTGGAACGGTTGTTTGTGGTGTACCGCCAGAACCTCAACCGGAAGAGCCGCCGATCGTTTGCTACATTCCTCCAGGGACAGTTCATGAGTATCCCCCTGAAGTAGCTGATCCAAGCCCGCAGCCTATCAAAACACCGGTTGGTATTATTGATACGGGTATGCCTGCTCCGGAAACTTCGGTTGCAGCGCCTCCGGATTATCCATATCAGGAAGCTCCGGTTGATCCGTCGACCTACCCAATGGATCCTGCTGCCGAAACGCAGTTGACCTATGGCGGCTCCTCGGATGATGTTCTGCTTATGCTGCAGGATGTCAAAGCCATCACGATCTCTGATTTTGATCCTGGTGAAGGCGATATCCTTGATTTCTCGGCACTGGTTCTCGACTTTGATCCGGTTTCCGATGCGATCAATGACTTTGTCTATGCGCGCTCTGAAGGTAACAACACGGTTATCTCAGTAGATCCTGATGGTCAGGGTGCTGCATCTCAGGCAATCGATATTGTCATCCTCAAAGATGTCAGTGTCAGCCATGTCGAAGATGTGGTTCATATTGCCCATCTGCAGCAAAATCAGTCTGGAACAGGTACGATATAGTTCCCATAATCAAAAATAAACAAATGGCCGGGTCAATTCCTCCGGCCATTTGTATTTTCTTAGGGCCCTTTTGAGATAATCGTGACCGAGACTAACTTCTTGAGTTAACAATCAAAAACATGCCTATGAATCTTGCATGCCGACCTGAAACGCGGCATAAATAGGGCGGACCCGCGTTGGCAGACAAGCGGATGCCCAGAATTAAATTTTTTCACGCTGTAAAATGCAGCCACGAAATAAAATGAACTAATAGGAGAGAGTAAATGGCACGCCACAATCAAAAAGTTCTTATGGTCTGCGCCGCCGCGCTGATGGTTTTTTCGACTTCCGGAAAAGCCAGCGCTCAGGACACGGCACAATCGCTTGAGAACAACATGAAACAGCAGCAGGCTGCTCCAGCAACGACGCTGCCTGTTCCAACTGGTAGTGCGCCTGCTGCAAATTTCCCTGCAGCATCATCGAATGTCAATGATAGCGTGCCTGAAGTTACAGAAGCAGAAATTCAGCAGGCCCCAGCCGCCGTTACGCTTCCGGCCCCTGCACCAGCTCCTAAGCCAGTTCCGGTTCTTGATACCTATAGCCCAGAAACACTTGGCGCAACTCGCACGGCAGCTGCTGCTCCTGCAGGAACGCAACGTATCGTGACGCTGCGTGACGCTGTGGCAGTAGGCGTTCTGACCAATCCACAAACTGAGGCCGTATCTAATAACCGCCGCGCAACGGATGAAGAACTCAAGCAAGCTAAGGCGCTCTACCTGCCATCGATTGATATGCGTGCCGATACGGGTTGGGAGCATACGAGAGAAAATCCGGATAACGGCGGCGATCTCAGTGAAAACCTTTGGAAGTCGCAAGCCAGCGTAACGCTGACCCAAATGCTTTTTGACGGTAACGAAACCCGCTATGAAAATGAACGTCAGAAATGGCGGGTTCGCTCGGCCTCGCACCGTGTCCGCGAGACATCTGAGTTCGTTGGTCTTGATGTTGTAGAATCATATCTCGAAGTGCTGCGTCAGCGCGAACTGCTGGCAATCGCTCAGGAAAACACCCGTCAGCACGAAGGCATTCTTTCGCAGATTGCAGATGCGACAGGCGCTGGACGCTCTACCCGTGCGGACGTTGAACAAACCAATGCTCGCGTTGCATCAGCCCGTGCGCAGGAAGCCAACGTGCGTCAAGCTTTGCGCACCGCAGAAGCAAGTTACCGCAAATCTGTAGGCGACGTGCCCCAGCCTGATCTGCAACGCCCTAACCCGCCAGCGGACGTGATTTCTAATGATCTTGATGATCAGGTTAAAGTCACCCTGACGCAAAGCCCAACCCTTGATACTTTTGAAGCTGACGTCAACGTCGCCGAAGCGGAATCAAAAGGTTCAGGTTCAACCCTCTACCCACAGTTTGACTTTCAGGCGAATGCCAACGCTGGTGAAAACCTGAGCGGTACCGAAGGTAGTGCAAGCGGTGCCTCTGCGCTCGTGGTCATGAACTGGAACCTCTATCGCGGTGGTGGCGATATCGCACGTACCCGTGAATTCACCTACCGCCATGCGCAGGCTAAATCCCAGCGCAACAATGCGGCCCGTTCGGTTGAGAACGATGTCCGCCAGACTTGGGCTTCGATGAAGGCGGCCGCTGAGCGTGCAGTTGAATTCCGCAAACAGGCTGAAGCCAACGCCATGGTCGTTCAGGCTTATAAAGACCAGTTTAATATTGATCGCCGGACCCTGCTCGACGTGCTCGATTCTCAAAACGAGTGGTTCGTATCCCGCAGCAATGCCATCAACAACGAATATCTTGAGATGTTTGCCATCTACCGCCTCGCGGCACTTGAAGGCAAGCTGCTTCCCTCGATGTCGATTGCCTACCCTAAAGAAGTCAACCCAGCGGATAAAAGCTAGGCCGGTCTCTCGTCCGATCAGCCTGGCCGCCGCGTCTCGGTGCAGCTATGACGTTGCAGAAAGCCGGTCAGTATGACCCAAGATAAACCCCCCGTCGGAAATCCGGCGGAGGCAGGTTCTGCGCCTGCCGACGGCTATGGAGCAGGATCTGAACCAGCATATCCAACTTATGACACAGAGCCAAATGCGGTTGAACCCAACCCTGACAGCTGGCCGCTGGAAGCAGATCGTGTTGCGATCCGCTCCCCCCTTGTAGAATGTCTCCGTTTACTGGCTGGTCACTATGGCCGCCGTACCAGTGAAAACTCACTGGTTGCAGGGTTGCCGATTCCGGCTACTGGGATCACTCCGTCCTTGTTTGAACGGGCTGCCGCACGTGCTGATCTGAACGCCAAGATGACCGAGCGAACGCTCGAAGCTCTCGCCATCGCGCCGAACTTGCCATGTATTCTTGTGCTTGAACACAAACAGGCCTGTATTTTGTGGGAAGTGCAATATCCCCATAAGCACCCGCCTAAAAAAGAGCCGGGTCGCGATGCGCAGGTTCACCCTGAAACGAAATTTCTGGTCCAGTTCCCTGAAAGTCCCGACGATAAGCGCCTTCTGACTCTGTCTGAACTTAAGCCAGTTTATACGCATTATGCTTTTTATGTTCGCCCTGTTGCACGTGTCGATGAACGCGCGGGTCCAGCCTCAATTGATACGGCACGTGATTGGTTTTGGGGCTCACTGAAAGCTAACTGGAAGATTTACCAGGAAGTCGTGATCGCGACCGTCATGATCAACGTCTTCGCGCTCGCGTCGACGCTCTATATCATGAACGTTTATGACCGCGTTATACCTAACAGTGCATACGAAACTCTCTGGGTGCTCTCTCTGGGGGCGCTGATCGTATATTCGTTCGATTTCCTGATGAAGAATATGCGCTCGTATTTTCTGGATATCGCCGGCCGTAAGGCAGATGTCAAAATTTCAGCAAAACTTTTCGAGCAGCTTCTTGGTATGACTTTGTCTGCACGCCCGGCTAGCGCCGGTGTGCTAGCCAGCAATATGCGTGAATTCGAAACGATCCGCGATTTCTTCACCTCGGCAACTATGACGGCAATAGTCGATCTGCCATTCTCGCTTTTTTTCATCATCATCATTGCCGTCATCGCGGGCCCGCTCGCGATTATTCCTCTCGTCGCTATTCCGATCGTCGGGTTGGTCGGCTGGTTATTACAGGGGCCGATGAAACGCATCACCAAGCAATCGATGCATGAAAGTGCGCTTAAGAACGCCTTGCTGTTTGAAACGATCACGGGCCTTGAAACAATTAAGACGCAGGCTGCCGAAGGTCACATTCAGCGCCGTTGGGAAGAGCTCGTTGAAAAAGGTTCACGGACGTCTGTTAAAAACAGAAAGGTCGCCTCGTTTGCAACGAACTTCTCGATGTATATCCAGCAGATTACAACCATCGGGATCGTGATTGCCGGCGCGTATATGATTGGTAATGCCATGCTTACCCAGGGTGCACTGGTCGCCTCAGTTATTCTGGTAGGTCGTGCACTGGGACCGATTTCACAAGTGGCTGCTTTGCTGACTCGCTATAACCAAAGTAAGGAAGCCCTGCATCAGCTCGAAGAGCTGATGAAACGTCCGGTCGAGCGCCCTACAGATAAGCATTTTATCGCAGCTCCCCGTATTCATGGTAAAATTGAATTCAGGGATGTGCTGTTCAAGTATCCGGGCCAGACGCACCCTGCGCTCAATCATTTGAATTTTACAGTTGAGCCAGGAGAGCACGTCGGCATCATCGGCGCTGTTGGGTCCGGTAAAACGACCATTGAGCGTCTGCTTCTCAATCTGTATCAGCCGGAATCAGGCGCTATTCTTCTTGATGGTACGGATGTGCGCCAGCTTGAGCCGGGTGATCTGCGCCGTAACATCGGCGCAGTTCAGCAAAGCCCGAATCTTTTCTATGGCTCGGTCCGTGAAAATATCACCATGGGACATGAAACTGCCCCTGATCGCGCAGTCCTGCGCTCTGCCGAATTATCGGGCGTCATGGAATTCCTGCGTGATTCAGAAAAAGGTCTGGATACACAAGTCGGCGAGCGCGGCGAAGCGTTGTCCGGTGGTCAGCGTCAGGCGGTCGCGATTGCACGGGCGTTGCTCTACGATCCCCCGGTCATGATCCTTGATGAGCCAACTGCCTCAATGGACCCGGCTTCGGAACTTCGCCTGCTGAAACGCATGCGCGTTTTGACTGAAGGTAAGACAACCATTCTTATCACCCACAAAGGGTCGATGTTACAACTCGTCGATAAACTTATTCTCATTGATCGAGGCCGCATCATTGCTTATGGGCCGAAAGACGATGTGATCCGTAAATTGCAGGCCCGCCAGTTTGGTGGCGGCCGCGCCGAAACAGGCGAATAGGAGATCCTGCCATGAACCAACCTACACCACCCGCAAAAAAATCCCCACCTCCTGCCAAGGCAGGTCCTAAGGATCTTGATCTGAATCGCAGCGAAGACTGGGCTGCGGTTCAGGGCGACTGGATGCGGGAGCGCAAAGAAAAAATAGAAGCCTATGCCGACCGCTATTTTATGACCGATGATGAAATGCCTCTTCACCGTCATATGCTTTTGGTCATTATTTTCGCGTTCTTTGTGGTGTTTGTACTTTGGGCAAGTTTTGCAAAACTGAACGAAACTGCCCGCGGCGAAGGCCAGATTATTCCTGCTGGAGAAGTGCAGGTCATCCAGAACCTTGAAGGCGGGATCGTCGATGAATTTTTCGTCCATGAAGGCGAAAGCGTCAAAAAAGATCAGCCGATCATGCGGTTGCGAGATGTCGGGGCCAATTCGGATTTTGGCTCCAATCAGGCTCGCTATCTTGGTCTGATGGCCGCGATTACGCGTCTTCAGGCTGAGGTCGAAGGAAAAGCTACGGTTGAATTCCCTCCTGACGTTATCAAGGGCGCTCCGAAAAGCGTGACCGAGGAACTCGCTGCTTTCCGTGCCAATCAGGACAAGCTGCGTGGGCAGACCCGCGTTCTGGAAGAACAACTGGTTCAGCGTAAACAGGAAGTGAGTGAACTGACCACACGCGCAGCCGACCTTGCGGCTGTGATTAAACTCTCCCGTCAGGAAAAGAGCATGATTGAGCCGTTGGTCGCGCGCGGATCCGCTCCGCAGATAGAGCTGGTCCAGCTTGAGCGCGGTATTCGCGAGAAGCAAACTGAACTTAACGGCGTTTATGAAGCCATTCCCCGGGCCAATGGGGCGATTGCAGAAGCCCAAGCGCGTATCGCAGAAATAAAAACCACGACGATTGCCCAGTCGCAAAACGACCTTGCCACCAAAATGGCCGAAATGAGTACGGTCAAAGAAACGCTCGGCGCGCTCGAAGACCGCAAGGACCGCACGGAGATCAAATCACCCGTGAATGGCACGATCAAGGATTTCAAGATCAATACAGTCGGTGGCGTTGTAAAACCGGGTGATCCGATTGTTGAAATTGTGCCGATGGATGACAATCTGCTGGTCGAGGCTAAGATCAAACCTTCTGACATCGCCCGTCTGCGGCCTGATATGCCTGCCATGGTCAAGATCACGGCATATGACTTTACGATTTATGGCGGCCTCAAAGGTAAAGTCGTCGATATTTCAGCCGACACGATCAAAAACGAAAAAGGCGAAAGCTTTTATCGGGTTAAAGTTCGCACCGATGAGAATAGCCTCAAGCGCAAAGGTGAAATCCTGCCGATCATGCCGGGCATGGTCGCGACAGTTGATATTCTGACAGGCCATAAAACGGTCATGGAATATCTGCTCAAGCCGTTTGTGAAAACCATGCAGAACTCGATGAACGAAAAATAAGGTCGTGGCGAGCGATTCCTCCCTTTATGGCGTTATCGATATCGGCTCAAACTCCGTGCGGCTTGTGGTCTTTGATGTAGACAAGTCTCCGCCGCTACAGCTTGTGAACGAAAAAGTTTTTTGCGGCCTCGCCCGGGATATCGACCGGACCGGAAAACTGAATCCTGAGGGGGCAGATGAAGCTCTGCTTGGTCTTATTGCCTATGGTCGGGCCGTGCGCGCCCACAACCTCACCCGGCTGGATGTTGTTGGCACAGCCGCATTGCGTGATGCTGAAGACGGGGTAGAGTTTATTCAACGCGTCTCTGCTGAAGCAGGGTTGGATATTCGGATTATCTCCGGCCATGAAGAGGCTCGTTACGCAGCGCTCGGTGTGCTGGCCCTTGATCCGCAGGCGCAGGGGCTGGTCGCCGATTTCGGTGGTGGCAGCCTTGAGTTCGCAAAAATCGAGCACGGTCATATCAGTGAAACAATCAGCCGCCCCTATGGAGCCTTTCGCGCTATGGCGATGGGCGCAGGGGCCGCTGACCAGCTTGCTGCTGGATTACAAGAGCTGGCTCCTTTATACGCCGACGCACCCGCGCTGCACACGATCGGCGGTTCATGGCGGGCTCTGGCCCAGGCCTATGCTCAGGAACAGGGTCAGCCGGAGCAGAAACTCCAAGGCTACGCTATTCCCGCAGCGGAGATGAAGAGTTTTTGTGAGCAGATTGCAGGCGCCGCCCCCAATTATCTGCGTAGCCGCTACGATTTTGAAGAAAAACGCGCAGCCCTTGCACCGATCTCAGCGCTGGTTCTGCATCAGGTTCTGGATGTCCTCAAACCAGCGCAGATGGTGGTGTCTCTCGCCGGGATCCGTGACGGGATTGTCTATGATTTGCTTCATCCCCCTACCAAAACTCAGCAAAACGTGTAAGTTTTACTTATGACTGCGCCTGATGACGAAATGCCTGATGACCTGCCACACGATATGGACGAATACGTCTCATACGCGGACGAGGTTGACGTCAAAGAGGGCCGCAAGAAGAAGTCCACCGAGACCACCGATAACGGTGATACCGACCAAGACAGCGCCGGGGGCGACGCGCAGGGAACTGGCGGCGGGCCAAAGCCTCTAACCCCTGAAGAGCAGGCAGCGATTGCCGAAGCTGAAGAAGAAGTCAAAAAGAGCTGGCTCGAAAAACTTAAACTCATTTTTATTGCCCCGTTCAGCTCGATCATTCCGGGGACCGTCTCCTATACCGCCGAGAACGACCTGAGCAAGAAAGCTTTCTTCCTGCGCGTGGGTCTTTATAACCGTCAAATTGAACCGACTGATATTGCCGACCCGGATCTCATGAAGAAACTCGAGGACCGGCATCAGGAGCGGCGCGAACGCTTCCAGCTCGGCCCTTCACCAAGATATGTTCCGCCTAAACCGACTGGACCAGCTACACCTGGCGGGCTAAATCTTGGCGGCACCAGTGATAGCGCAGATGGCAGCGGCGGGGATTCGTCCGGTGGCGCTGCTGGCGGGATGAAGCCTGTCGAAGAAGGCGGCATGAGCGCCGAAGCGGTTGAAGCACGCATGGTCAAGAATGCGTCGATCGAAGAACGCGATCTGATGGCCAGCGGGTCGAGCATCGACCAGGCGCGGGCCGAGATCGACGAATACATTACGCCCGAAGAATTTATTCAGGAAATCAGCCATCAGGCCGCCTTCAGCCAGATCGATGTCGCGTCATCGGAATTCTCGCTGCTCCAATCGTTCAACGTCCTGTCCGCCCAGACCAATGAAACGGCGCAGGCGGTTCAGCTCAATCGCCAACTGCGCCTCAGCGACCGCGACGGTAAGCAGGACGTCCTGCCGCCACAAATTTTCCCGACCAAGGAAAACGTTTAAAAAAATCATCGCGCATAAAAAAACAGCCGGGACATGCCCGGCTGTTTTGTTTGAATATGAACCAAAGTCCTATTCGGCGGCAGGCTCTTCAGCGCTGTCGTCTTTTTTCTTGGACGCTTTTTTCTTAGGAGCGGCTTCTGCTTCAGCAGCGGCAGGTTTAGCTGCGCCACCTTTCAGGGCTGCACCAAGAATGTCGCCAAGTGACGCGCCTGAGTCGGCAGAGCCGAATTCAGCCATCGCTTGTTTGTCTTCGTCGATTTCACGTTGTTTGATCGAGAGCGTGACCATTTTCTTGCGGGCATCGACGCCGATAACTTTGGCATCGACTTTTTCGCCAACAGCGAAGCGGTCAGGGCGCTGTTCAGAACGTTCACGGGACAGATCGGCGCGTTTGATAGTGCCTTTCGTGGTCTCGTTGATCTGAACTTCGATCCCTTTGTCATCGACAGCAGTAACCGTACCGGTAACAACCTGACCTTTGGAAACGCCAGCAATGGCGCCCGAGGAGTTGTCTTCGGTAAGTTGTTTGATGCCGAGGGCAACGCGTTCTTTCTCTGCGTCAACATCGAGGATCTTGACCTTAACGACGTCACCTTTTTTGTAGGCCTTGAGAGCTTCTTCAGAAGAATCTTCCCATGACACATCAGAGAGGTGAACCATGCCGTCAATATCGCCAGGCATACCAACGAAGAGACCGAATTCCGTGATGTTACGGATTTCGCCTTCGAGGATGTCGTCGACTTTATGGTCTTTGGCAAACTGGGTCCAAGGATTTTCCTGGATCTGTTTGATACCGAGAGAGATACGGCGTTTGTCCATGTCGATGTCCAGAACCTGAACGTCAACTTCTTGCGAAGTGGCAACGATCTTGTTCGGGTGAACGTTTTTCTTCGTCCATGACATTTCAGTAACGTGTACCAGACCTTCGATACCCGGTTCCAGTTCAACGAATGCACCGTAGTCGGTGATGTTCGTGATCCGGCCTTTGGTTTGCATGCCAGGTTTGTATTTGCCCGAAACTTCGACCCACGGATCAGACTCAAGCTGTTTCATGCCGAGAGAGATACGTTGGTTTTCTTCGTTGTAACGGATGATCTGCACCTGAATGCTCTGACCTACGGACAGGGATTCAGATGGGTGATTAACCCGTTTCCACGAGATGTCGGTTACGTGCAGAAGACCGTCGACGCCGCCGAGATCAATGAACGCACCGTAGTCGGTGATGTTCTTGACCACGCCGGTCACAACTTGACCTTCGCGCAGTTGCGTCATCAGTTCCGAACGTGAAGCTTCGCGGCTCTCTTCGAGAACGGCACGACGCGACACGACGATATTGCCACGCTGGCGATCCATTTTCAGGATCATGAACGGCTGTGGAGTGCCCATCAGAGGTGAGACATCGCGCACTGGGCGGATATCGACCTGGGAACCCGGCAAGAAGGCAACGGCACCGCCGAGATCGACGGTAAAGCCACCTTTGACACGCGAGAAGATAACCCCGGTGACACGTTCCTTGGCGTTATATTGTTTTTCAAGTACGACCCAAACTTCTTCGCGGCGTGCTTTTTCGCGGGACAGTACGGTGTAACCTTCGCGGTCTTCCATACGCTCGACGAATACTTCTACCTGATCGCCGACGCGGACTTCTGCGTCTTGACCCGGCATGCCGAATTCACGTTTAGGGATGCGGCCCTCAGATTTGAGGCCGACGTCTACAACGACAACGTCATCGAGTACTGCGATGATGCGTCCGTTGACGACTTTGCCGGCGAAGCCGGTTTTAGGTTGAACTGTTTCGAGAAGCATCGAAGCGAAGTCGTTCGAGTCTTCGTTGTCGATCAGATTTTTTGAGGCTTTAGCCATAGTGGTAGTCCTTTTCGTAGATATAATCGGCAGGAACTGCTGTGGTGCGAAACCTGTTATCCAGCAGTGTACCGTTATGTTCTGAGAGAAACTTCAGACCGGGATCTGCCGGGCGAGATGCAAAGCCTTTTCGAGCGCCTTGTCTGCCGTCAGGTCGGAGGTGTCGAAATGAACGGCATCCTCCGCCGGTTTGAGGGGCGCGGCGCTTCGTCCGCTATCGCGGGCGTCACGTTCGTGCATATCCTTCAGAACGGCGTCATATGTAGTCGCAAAACCCTTTAATTGCAACTCTTTAAAGCGCCTCTCGGCCCGGATTTCGGGGCTTGCGGTTACAAAGAGCTTTAAAGCGGCCTTGGGGCAGACAACTGTGCCGATATCGCGCCCATCCAGCACGGCGCCTTTGGCTGGGGCTGGGGGATGGGCGGCAAAGTCGCGCTGGAGGCCCAGAAGCAGCGTCCTGACCTCCTGGTGCTTCGAGGCACGCGAGGTTGCTTGCGCGACTTCATCGGTGCGCAGGGCCGGGTCATCGAGCTGGGCTGGGGCAAAGCTGTTTTTAACCATCAGGGCGGCGGTCAGGCAGTCAGCGACCTGATCAGGGTTGCCCCCGGTGGCAAGAACGGTTTTAGCGACCAGACGGTAAATCGCCCCGGTATCGAGATAGGCAAAACCCAGAGCCTGTGCGAGCGAGCGGGCGAGGGTGCCCTTGCCGCTGGCCGAAGGGCCGTCGATTGCGATGACTGGCACCATCACCGGGGTCATTCGGCCAGATCCAGAGACTCGCTGATATCAGCGCCAAGCTCATTCATCAACGCGGCAAAGCCGGGGAAGCTGGTATCGATCGGGCTCGCATCATCGACTTTGATTGGCTCGGTGGTGGCCGTTCCAAGCACGAGGAAGCTCATGGCGATGCGGTGGTCGAGGGCGGTCTCAATCGTTGCGCCGCCTTGCGGTGGCTGGCCGGTGCCATGAATGGTCAGCCAGTCCTCACCCATTTCAAGGTTCACGCCGCAGGCTTTGAGGCCATTCGCGACCATCGCCAGACGGTCGCTTTCTTTGACGCGCAGTTCGGCCAGACCCGTCATGCGGGTGGTGCCCTCGGCGCAGGCCGCAGCCATTGCCAGAATCGGGAATTCATCGATCATGCTCGGGACACGTTCCGCAGGAACTGTGACACCCTTGAGCGGCCCGGTGGCTTTGACGACGATGGTCGCGACCGGTTCACCGGCCTCGACGACTTTCCGCTCAAAACTGATTTCTGCCCCCATTTCGAGCAGGGTTTCATAGAGTCCAATCCGTCGCGGATTGATACCGACGCGCGGGATGGTGATGCTGGAACCCGGCTGTAACAGCGCGGCGACAACAGGGAAAGCCGCAGAGCTCGGATCGCCCGGCACATCGACGGCGCAGCCGAGCAGTTTCTGTCCTGAGGTGACGGAAATAGAGTCCGATCCGTCTTCGAGTTTCACGACTGCGACATTGACCCCGAAATGACGCAACATGTTTTCCGAATGGTCACGTGTCGGTTCGGTTTCGATCACCGTTGTGGTGCCTTTGGCATTGAGACCCGCGAGCAGGATCGCGGATTTGACCTGCGCCGAGGCAACCGGAAGTTTGTAATTGATGCCTTTGGCTTCGCCTGTGCCATGGATGGCAAGTGGTGGTTTGCCGCCGGAGCGGGCCATAAAGCGCACACCCATCATTTCGAGCGGGGTGATGACCCGGCCCATGGGCCGTTTGTTCAGAGAGGCATCCCCGGTGAAAAAAGCGGTGATCGGGTGGCTGCCGACAATGCCCATAAGGAGGCGCGTCGAGGTGCCGCTGTTGCCCATATCAAGGATGTTCGCAGGCTCTTTGAGTTTGCCCACGCCGATACCCTGCACCCGCCACAGCCCATCCTTGGCATCGGTGATTTCCGCACCAAGCGCCCGCATGGCCCGGGCGGTATTGATGACATCCTCGCCCGTTAAAAGACCGCTGATAATGGTTTCGCCCTCGGCCAGCGCACCGAACATCAGGGAGCGGTGCGAGATGGATTTATCACCCGGCACCCGGACAAGGCCGCTCAAGGGGCCGGTTTTGCGGGACAGGGTCGGTTTGGCGTGGGAAGCGTGGGTCATGGCTATTCAGATGCCTGAAAGCGGCCCTTAAGAAAAGGGGGTTTGTGAAGGTCGTTCCGCTGTTTCATTTTTTCTGAGGGGCGGCTTCTTACCAGTTCGTTTATTAGTTCGTTTTTCACTTTTTCAGACCTCTTTTAGATTAAGTAATTGATTTATATAGATATTGTAAAAAACTCTCTATTTATAATAAAATTACTTTATAATAGGAAATATTTCAATAAAAGTCAAGAGGATTCACCACAGCGATCACCGCGCGGATGGTGGTGAACGGGCTTTAAGTCCGGCCTGTGCGGACTGACTGAGGGTTGGGTATAAGGGAAATTATGAATGGAAGCACCTTGCGCTGTGAGCGCCGTGCCCGCTGTGGTTCAAATTTTTCTGAGAAAGTCTAAACCGGATCGGCGCCGAAGCTGTCGAGGCGGCCACTATAGTTACGGATGAACTCGGCGAATTTATCGACCGGGATCGGACGGCTGTAGCGGTAGCCCTGAACTTCGTCACAACCTTCGGCGGCGAGGAAATCCTCATGACCTTTCAGTTCGACGCCTTCGGCGATGACTTTCAGGTTGAGTGAGCGGCCAAGCGCGATGATGGTGCGGGCAATCGACATGTCGTCCGGATTGTTCAGCGCGTTGCGGATAAACGACTGGTCGATCTTGAGGCGGTCGATCGGGAAGAGGCGGAGATACGAGAGCGAGGAATAGCCCGTGCCGAAATCGTCAATCGCAAGTTCGACCCCGAGGCTGTGTAATTCCTTCAGCGTGCGTACGGTGTGCTGGATATCTTCCATGAACGCGCTCTCGGTTACTTCAAGTTCGAGCATATGCGGATCAATCCCGGTTTCAGCGAGAACCTGGCTGGTATAACCGACCAGATCACTTTGCTGGAACTGCGCGCCGGACACGTTGACAGCGACGCGGATATTATACCCGGCATCATGCCATTGCTTGGCGGTGAGGCAGGCCTGTTTCATCACCCATTCGCCAATCGGCACGATCAGGCCGGACTGTTCGGCAATCGGAATAAATTCGACGGGGGAAATAAATTTGCCGCCTTCTTTGCTCTGATCCGGTTTCCACCAGCGTAGGAGGGCTTCGGCCCCGATGATCGCGCCAGTTTTGAGGTCGAGTTGCGGCTGGTAATTGAGCGAGAGCTGGTGCTTCTCAAGCGCATCGCGCAGGTCGCGCAGCATCTGGAAGCGCATCTGCACGGCCTTATCGAAGTCTTCGAGATATTCGCGGATACAATCGCGGCCATCTTCCTTGGCGCGGTTGAGCGCGATATCGGCGTTCTTCAGCACTTGATCGGGGTCGAGCGCATCGTCAGGGAACGTTGCCACACCGATCGATGAGCGGATCTGGAAATTTTCATTGAAGACTTTGAACGGCAGAGAGCGGATGATGGACTGAACTTTTTCACCAACCTCACGCGAGGTCAGGCCATTGGTCAGCGGCATCGTGATAGCAAACTCATCCTCGCCAGTCCGGGCGACGATGGCACTTTCCGGCAAGGCCGCACGCAGGCGTTTGCCGACAGCGCCGAGAATCGCATCACCCACATTGTGGCCCATCGAATCGTTGACGTCCTTGAAGTGATCTAGGTCGACCGCGACGATAGCGAGGCGACCACTGTCTTTGGTGGTTTCGCTGGCGGCTGCAAGTTTGACGGTTTCGGTCAGTTTCTGCAGGAAGAGAATACGGTTCGGGAGACCAGTCAGGGTATCGTAATAGGCGAGTTTATGAATCTGGCTTTGTGCCGCGCTCTTGATCTGGCGCAGGTTTTTGGCATTCTGCTTGATCAGATCCTGAGCAATATCGATGGCACCACCGATTTCGTCGCGCGGATCATACGGCGAGCGCATGATATTCGGCGCTTCGGGATTGCTGGAGGCGGCTTTCAAATTGTCGCGCAGGAAGAGAATGGGTTCGAGCAGCCATTTGCCAAGTGCGATCATCAGAACGGTCGTGACGAAGCCCGACATCAGCAGCATGATCAGGATGTTCTGACGGACATAGAACTGGACATCGTTGACGACGCTGGAAGAATCGATGCGTGTCACCATGAAATACGGACGGCCATTCAGATCAGTCGGGCGGAAGACAACTTCGTAGTTCAGGCCGTCGCTTGAGCGGTGCGTGCGGCTGAGGTCATTCTCCGTGCGCAGGCTGGTGATGACCGGTTCGCCAGTGAAAGTGATCAGGTTATAATCAACAGAATAAATCGCGATCCCGTGAATGGCGGTCGAGGAAATGAGACGCTGGGTCTGCTCGGCATTGAGCGGCGGCGTCAGAGGATCAGAAACTTTCATATCGAGGAGAGGCGCAATCGATGTGCGGACACTTTCCTGCAGCGAGAAGAGGCGGTTGGATTCATAGCCGTTGATGGTGAGTGCGAGAATTCCGGCCTGCACTGTCATGATGGTCAGGAAGACTGCGAGGGTGATGCGCCAGCTGATCCGGCTGTTCCAGATCTTGTTCGTGGCGGAGCTGATGTTAAGCGCCAAAGAAAAAGCCTTTCCTTTGCTTTCGTCTAAACTGCTGACATCGCGCGTCGCAGGCACAGAGCCTGCTGTCGATTTAAAAGCCATGATACAGAAATATCCCGACCGAATGAATGTACAGAAAAGTTGCCTTTTCCACCTACCATCCAGAATATCGCGTGCGGGTTAATACTTCGTATAAAACTAAACTAAAAATTGTCTTTAATTTTCAATATCTTAAGGACGGTATTTCTCATAGTTCGCTGAATTTGTTCAGTTATTCTTTTTTCAGAAAACGCAACGCAGCAGAATCGTCCACATTCGGGAGGCTGCGATAAAAGCAACTTTCGCGTCCAGTGTGGCAGGCGCTGCCGCCAATCTGTTCGATTTTGAGGATCAGCGCGTCCTGATCGCAGTCGACGAGGATCTCTTTGACCTTCTGGATGTGCCCGCTGGTTTCGCCTTTTTTCCAGAGGCTCTGGCGCGATCTGCTCCAGTAAACCGCTTCGCGCGTGACAAGAGTTTGCGCGAGTGCTTCGGGGTTCATGTAGGCGAGCATCAACACTGTGCCCGTCTGCCAATCCTGCGCGATCACCGGGAGCAAACCTTGGGCATCGAATTTCGGGGTGAAGGTTAAACCTTCTTCAGTCTCGACGCTGGCGCTCATAGGTCTCAATCATCTCCGCGATATCTTTTTTCAGATCCCCGCCGCTATATGAGCGGGACACTTGTACACGCAGCAGGGGCACACCCGCGGCGGCCATTGATTTATTGACGAACTTGTCGCGGGCAACGCGGTCGGGGTGCGTGTGTGAGGAATCATCGAGCTCGACACCGAGCAGGACGCGGCTTGTAGCGTGCTCAAAAATCACGAAATCCAGGTGTTTTGAAGATATTTTCGGGCCGAAGCCACGGGCCCAGTCTTTATCGGAGCATTCGATCACGTCGCCGAGGCGAACCTTGGGGGCGATCATCTGGCCCTCGCTGAGAGATTTTTCCAGCACCTGATAAAACGCGAACTCAGCATCGGTGAGGAGAAAATTACGCGCCTTGTACGGGAACGTCTCGCGGGCGCGCTGGCTGAAGAACAGCGCCACGACCATGGCCAGAAGAACGATCGGTAAGATAAAAGACCAGTCTATCATGTAAACCTATTTCAATGTTTCGCGGAAGCGAACGGGCTGGCCGCATGGCGGCCCCTGTAATTCATCGTCACGCATCACCACATTGCCACGGATGATCGTTATGATCGGCCAGCCGGTCGTCTGCATGCCATCGAACGGTGTCCACGGGCTGAGCGACTTCTGCTGCGCATGGGTGATGGTGTTTTTCTTTTTCAGATCGATGATGGTGAAGTCGGCATCGTAGCCACGCGCAATCCGGCCTTTATTTGCAATCTGATGGATGCGTTGCGGCCCATAGGCCATGAGATCAACCAGCCGCTCGAGCGTCAGTTTACCGTTCGCTATATGGGTCAGCATCACGGGCAATAACGTCTGCACGCCGGGCGTGCCGGAGGGAGACTGCGGATAGGTTTTGGCTTTTTCCTCGAGCGTATGCGGCGCGTGATCGGAGCCGAGAATATCGACGGTGCCGTCGGCAATCGCCCGCCACAGGGCATCCTGATGATGCTTTTCGCGGATCGGCGGGTTCTGCTGGGCGCGGGTGCCAAGCCGTTCGTAACACTCTGGCGCGTGGAGCGTCAGGTGGTTGGGCAGAACTTCGACGCTGGCGATATCTTTATTCTGCGCGAGGAATTCCATCTCCTGTTGTGTTGTGATGTGCAGGACATGAACGCGGCGGCCATACTTGCGCGCGATGCGCACGAGGCGCTGCGTGGCCGAGAGACACCCGGCCTCGGTGCGCCATTTGTGATGCATGCCAACATCGGTGCTGTCGCCCAGAATGCTGATTTTGCTGGCTTTCATCATCATTTCATCTTCGGCATGGACGGCGACGACGCGTTTGCCATGCTTGAGTACGGCTTCGACGGCCTCGTCTTCGGCGACCAAAAGGTCTCCCGTGCTCGAGCCCATGAAAATTTTAATGCCACAGACACCGGGCAGATTTTCCCATTCAGCGAGCATGTGCGCGTTCTGAGCAGTACCGCCGAA
The DNA here is from genome assembly GCA_964368875.1 of uncultured Pseudobdellovibrionaceae bacterium. Classification (GTDB taxonomy): domain Bacteria; phylum Pseudomonadota; class Alphaproteobacteria; order Micavibrionales; family Micavibrionaceae; genus CAYJDG01. The sequence goes on along the minus strand of CAYJDG010000013.1, from coordinate 27,174 downwards.
ATAGAACGCGTAATCCGTCCACGCGCCCTTGGCAGCTCGCGCCATCTTATCGGCGAAAGTTTCGGGCGTGACGGTGAGCGGGTTGGTGTTGGGCATTTCAAAGATGGCCGTGATCCCGCCCATGGCGGCGGCCATCATGCCCGTCTCGAGGGTTTCTTTATGTTCCATGCCCGGTTCACGAAAATGGACCTGCGTGTCGATCAGGCCGGGCAGGATATGCAGGCCCGTGCAGTCGGTGACTTTATCGGCGTGTCCGGCATCCAGTGAACCAATGGCTTCGATGCGGCCAGCCGTGATGCCAATATCGGTTCGATGCGTGCCTTCAGGAAGGACGACGGTGCCGTTTTTGAGGATCAGGTCGAAGCGTTGGGTCATGATGATTTCGGGGCCGAAAATTTCCATTTTGCCTGATTTTTATGGTACAATAGAGAGGAGTTGTAAAGCAGGGCTTTATCCAGCTAGTGTGACGTTTCCTTAACTTATGAAACCGGTCCGCTATGTCTGCCCTCAAGCTCTATAACTCCCTTAAGCGAAGCAAAGAAGATTTTGTCCCGATCAACCCTGATCATGTGAGGATTTATGCGTGCGGACCTACGGTTTATAGTTATGCTCACATTGGGAATGCCCGGATGGCGGTGGTCTTTGACCTCCTCGCCCGACTCCTGCGTCAGCAATTTCCACAAGTTACATATGTCTCCAACATCACCGATGTCGAAGACAAAATCATCACGGCGGCACAAGAGACAGGCGAGCCCATTGATCAGCTCACCCGCCGGTTCGAAGCCATCTACAATGCAGATATGGCTGCCCTCGGCGTAGAGCCGCCGGACGTCCAGCCCCGTGCCACCGACCACATCCAGGAAATGATCGCTCTCAATGAGGCGTTGATCGCGCGAGGACACGCCTATGCAGCGGACGGCCATGTCCTGTTCGACGTGCCGTCTTTTCCGGCCTATGGCGGCCTTTCGGGTCGCTCACGCGACGATCAGATCGCAGGCGCGCGCGTCGAGATTGCCCCTTACAAAAAAGATGCCGCCGATTTCGTGCTGTGGAAACCCTCGACACCTGAGCAACCGGGGTGGGATAGCCCGTGGGGACGCGGTCGTCCCGGCTGGCATATCGAGTGCTCGGCGATGGCGGAAAAACATCTCGGCCTCCCCTTCGATATTCACGGCGGCGGCGCGGATCTCAAATTCCCGCACCACGAAAATGAAATCGCGCAAAGCTGCTGCGCCCATGGCCACGAAAGCGATTTATCTGCCTTTGCCAAGACCTGGGTCCATAATGGCTTTGTCACCGTCGAAGGCGAGAAAATGTCGAAGTCGATCGGCAATGTCGTGCTCGCCCATGACCTGATCGAAAAAGGCATCAAAGGCGAAGTTATCCGCTTTGCACTGCTCTCTGGCCATTACCGCCAGCCGCTCGACTGGACCGAAGACGGTCTTGCCCAAGCCAAGCGCACGCTGGATCGTTTCTACCAGATTCTGTTGCAGCTGAAGGATGTCGGCCTCGAAGCGGTTGAGCTTCCGGCAGGCGTGCTGGCTGCGCTTAATGATGATCTCAATACGCCCAAGGCCTATGCCGAGCTGAACGCGCTCGCCAAAGAGGCGGCCGACAAGAAAACGCCGCAAGCGAAGACATCGCTGCTGGCTGCTGGCGCCCTGATGGGCTTCCTGCTAGAAGATCCGGCAACGTGGCTCGGTTACGAGGAAAATGAAACGATGACTGATACTGATATGTCCGCTGAAATTGACGCGCTGGTGGCTGAGCGCACTGCGGCCAAGCTCGAAAGAAACTTCGCCCGCGCCGATGCGATCCGCGATCAGCTGCTGGCGCAAAAGGTCATCGTCGAAGATTTTCCCGACGGGTCGAAGTGGCGCAGAGCCTAACTGCATAAAATGCCAGATAGTTTTCATCTTTTATAAAGCAGCGCTCCCGTAGAGTTGATGTTCATCAACAAAAGGGCGGGCAATGGCAGGAATTGGCGACTACGTTAAACAGGCGCTTATCGGACTAGGCCTTGCGACATCTGCAACCTCAGCCCCTGCCAGCGAACCAGTCCCGGTTCCGGTTGAACAGCGCGAGGCTTTATGGCGCTCTCAGCAGATCCGTAACGAGCTGGCCAAAATTCCGAAATCCTGGGAAGAGCAGGGACAGGAGGCCAAAGCTATTATGGCGTTCAGCTGTGCGGCGGAATTTAAAAAGGTCACCGACCCAGTTACCGGAAAAATCTATGCAGAACCTGAGACAAAGGCCTGCGCAGCCTTCAAGCCGGTTGAACAGAAACTGAGTTTCTAGGCTGCCTAGCGCACCAGCAAAACCTGATAATAAATATAGACGTTGGTGAGTGGCGTGCCGGTGAAAAGCGGGCCTGCTGCGCTCGGGAACTGGATGCACATCGCTTTCTTGGTATTCACCGTCGCGTGTGTAAGCGTACTGTAAATCACCGGATAATTCCCGGCAAACTTAGTGGTCGCATTGATGGAGGCCATCAATGGCGGGATCTTGCTGCCCGGATTGGCCGAGAGCAGGTCGTTGATGGCATTACAGACATCGAGAGTGAGATTGGGTAGGAGTGCAATCAGCTCAGGGTCACTGGTGCCGACCTGATTGATGGCGCGTGTCGCAGTAAAGCCCCAGTCATGCGCAGTTGTTTGCGACCCAGATGGTGCCGTTTCCCATGTCAGGCCACCGCCAGCCCCGTCAAAAACTTTGCAGGTTCCGGACGCACAGGCTCCGTTGGCGTAACCTGTGACAGTGCTGTTTTCAAAGCTGATAGAGTCTTTAGGAACATCGCGCAGACGCAGGCGCGTGACCGCTTCGACAAGGCGGTTGCCAGTGGCAATAATATCGGAGGCGGCAAGAGAGGTCTGCTGTGAGTTCAGGCTATTGCCGTTGCCGCGCAAAGATGTGGCGACGGCGTAGGTCAGGGCTGCAAAGACCACCACGGCGATAAGAATGTAGAAAATAATCGAGCCGCGTTCGCGGTGCCGTTCTGGGAGTGGATGCGATGTCATAGCGGTCTTTAATCCTTGATGAAGGGACGGAACTCGTCCAGATGGCTGCGCGGGATATGGACCGAGATGGTATGCAGGCCCTCGGCGGCCAAGGTCAGCAGTGTATCACGTCCAGAGCCGATCTCGATATTGTCCATGATACCGATCCCGAGCACGGGCCGCTCGAGCGGAGCCCCGCTTTGAATTTTTCCGGCAATCGCGAGGCGCTGGTCGCGGACGCTGTCGCGCTGTTCGCCCGGATTTTTCAGGGTGCCGTTCTGGTTCAGCCATTCATGGGCAAAGAGGGATTCCCGCCAGCTTGCCAGAACCGGGACAAGATCGACGGTGACGGTCGTAAAATTCTGCGCCCGTCCGGCGATGGCCGGATTGTCGATAAAGACGGGGTCGGGGCGTGCGGATGCAGACGGTTTTGCCATGTGGCTGGACTTCCTCGCTCTCTTCACTTTATAAAGAGAAGGAAAATAAAGCCTTAAGACCAAGGAATCCGCCCCATGACCGACCAGAAATCCATGAAAACCAAGGCTCCTGAAGTCATTTCCGTACCCGCGGATGCCGATCAGGTCAGCTGCGATGGCGGCGGCGGGCCGCTGGGTCACCCTTTGGTTTATTATACTTTCGATGGGCGGGATAGCGTCGACTGCCTCTATTGCGACCGGGCTTTTATCAAAAATCCCTGAACTTGATTCCTCCAAACAGGCTCCTATATACTAATCTGTAGAGGCAGTGCTGCACGGTGCGGGCTGCCACCGAACCTTAACTCGCTCGTAGAGGAGTTGACCTATGACCACCAGACTTGCCCTATTTGATTCCCCCCTTTTCCTCGGTTTCGATCAGTTTGAGCGCACGCTCGACCGTATCAAGAAAACCGCCCATGAAGGGTATCCCCCTTACAATATCGAACAGACCAGCGCCGACGGCCTGCGCATCACTTTGGCCGTTGCAGGCTTTACGATGGCTGACCTCGATATTGAGATTGATCAGAAACAACTGGTAATTCGGGGCCGTCAGGCGGATGACGCTGAAAAAGTATACCTCCACCGCGGCATCGCTGCCCGCCAGTTCCAGCGCACTTTTGTGCTTGCCGACGGGATCGAAATCCTTGGTGCAACGTTGGATAATGGCCTGCTGAACATCGACATGAAGCGGGTAGAACCGGAAACGACGGCCCGTAAGATCGAGATTTCTTCGACCTCCAAGCCCGTCACTATGAACGGGCATGGCAATCCCAAGGCCATCGATGTCGATACGGCGCCAGCTGGTTCAGCGACTACGAAATAAAATAACAGCCTTTTTCGGGGCTTTATGCCCCGGAAAGTGCTATTCTAGATTTCAGGAGTACAGCAATGGATTCTTACAATTCTAAGATCGAGCAAAGTAAACAGCTTCTCCGCAACCTGAGCTCGCAGGCTTTTCTGACCTTCGGTGTCAACCAAATCGCCTATGTGCGCCCGGTCAATGTGATGGGCCGCATCGCCTATGGTCTGCACGCCGCCGACGGCTCCCCGCTCACCGTGATCGATAGTTTCGAAGGCGCGGTGATCGCCGCCCGTCAGAACGACCTTGAACCAGTGACGCTGCAATAAAGCGCCATAAAATCTGAAGATTTTTAAATGCGGCCGGAGAAAATTCGGCCGTTTTTTCATTTTCTTGCAAAATTTTACCGCCTCGTGATATGCCCTCGGGCAACAATAAAAATTCGAAAAATAAAAATTAAGGTGTGTTCCGTGTCTGCTTTTTTTTCTAAGGCGTTTGCTCCGACGATTATTTCCATTTCCCTTGCTTTATCTTTTGCTGCCGAAGCCAAGCCCCGTAAGCAGTTGCGCGCAGCCCCGCCCACAACCCTTAACCCAAACTTGAAACCTGGAGAGTGTATTCCGGCGACTCAGCTGCAAGGCCGTCTCGACGCTGCCGGACTGAAGGTTGTTGCAACTCTCTCGACCCCGGCCGATCTTGATTTTCTGCCCGACTGGGTGCAGGAAAACCCCCGCGCTGTCGATTTGATTGATAGCGCCATGATGATCGCAGTGAATGAAAAAGGCGACGGCTGGCGGCTTACTTTAAAGGATCCTCACATCAAGTCGCAGAAGCTGGCACAGACGTATAGAAAATCCGCAGATCCCGCCCAACAGAAGAAACATTTAGAGCGCGGCCTGTGCATGGTGCCGGACATGCCCGTAGTTGCGGTCGAGCGTTTTGATCTCGGCTCATATGTTCCGGTGCCGAATAACAGCGCCAGTGAGGTCCGTCGTGCCAAGCGGGCCTGCGGCGTCGAATATAAAAAAAGCTGCCTGCCTTTTAGTGAACATATCGCCACTGAGCAGCGCAATGGTTACAACAACGTCCTGCAGGGAAAAATTCCCGGAGATAAAGGCAATGACGTTGAATTTCAAATTCTGGTTCACCCCGCCGACAAAGACGCAGTCATCATCTACAGGCGGCCTAGCGGTGAAAGCCGTGCAGAGGATATGGAGGAATTTACGAATTCCGATCCAGCGCTGCTGGCGCCACGCATTTAAGCGGCCATAACCTGCTGTCTGTTCGTGAAATTGAACAGCTCGGCCATTTCGGCTTCTGACTGCGCATTACGCAGTTTTTCCAGCACAAAAGATTCGCGGAACAGGCGTGTCACACGCGAGAGACGGCGCAGATGCAGAACGCCATCCATTTGCGGCGAGAGCACGGCGCAAACAAGATCGACCGGCTCGCCATCAAGCGCGCCAAAATCAAGCGGCGCGGCAAGCTTCGCCAGCACCAGATGCGGAATGGCCAGAGGTGTAGATTTCAGATGCGGGATCGCGACACCGCCACCGATACCGGAGGCTTCGCGTTGTTCCGATTGCAACAGCTGATCGGCGATCCACGTCATATCCGCGTTGGTGTCGCGGCCTATGCGCCAGGCAATGCTTTGCAGCACCTGCTCGCGGCTATCGGCCTTAAGTCCAAAGATGAAGGAGTGGAAGCGGATTGGTTCGTCGGGCATCAGATGCGTGCTCCCCAGCTGCAGGTGATTTAACTACTAGGCATTTCATAGAGCCAAAAATGATTCGAGACCAGAATTAATTCCGACCGGAGCGCGAAAAAATTTTTAATTGCGTGAAACGATCGTGAAACGTATCACCCTGCCGCAGTGCAATTTTAGTTCGGCGCGGTGCACAATAGAAAGCGGCCCGGACAAAAATCCGGGCCGCGCTCGTATAAGTTATATTTTTACAAACTAGAAATTACTTTTTCGCCGCAGTCTTTGCAGTTTCTTTCGGCGCTGCATCATCAACCGGTTCGATCCAGCCGATATTACCATCCGCGCGACGATAGACCATGTTCAGTCCGTTCGTTTTCGGATTGCGGAAGAGCAGGGCGGTTTGGCCAGCGAGGTCGAGGCGCATCACGGCGTCGGCGACGCTCATCTGCTGGATGTGCATCGGTTCCTCAGCGACGATCACCGGGTCTTTGCCGACCGGCAGGCTTTCCTCTTCGATATCTTCCTGAGGTGTGCCGTCAAGCTCCTTGACCGCGAGTACATAGTCACGGGCTTTGATCATTTCCGTTTCCGGGGTTTGTTCAATCCGCGCATGGTGATCACGCAGGCGGTGCTTATACCGGCGCAGCTGTTTGGCGACCTTCCCGGCAGCCGAATCGAACGACGCATAAGCATCGCCTTCGGTTGAGGTGGCGGTGACGAGAATGTCTTTGCCGACGCGGAGCGAAATATGGGTTTTTACGAAGGCGTGACTTTCGGGTGAAAACGTCACATTCGTATCAATGGCCCGGTTGAAAAACTTCGCGTTAAGATCGTTCAGTTTTTCGGTGGCGTGGGCGCGCAAGGCATCGCCTACGTTCATCTGTTTGCCATGAACTGCAAGTTCCATTTATATGCTCCTTTGTTGAGGATGGCTAATGCTAGAACCAACACCCGCACCGCGTAAATGCGCGAAGGCCAAAGGCCTTTTAATTCTCAATGCGGGCATCGAAAGCATGATTTTATCGTATCACGGGAAGTGTTGAACAAAAGATAAATCGACTAAAAAAATGATCTAAATTTGCGCTACTTGCGTTATGTCTATTTTAACTATAAACCCGCTGATTATTGCGAAATTTAAGGTATGTTTTAAGACTTAAAACCTGTCCGTAAAGGCCACAGATGCAGCCCGCGCTCCTGCCGCACCCATCCAGTTTTATCTTTGAAAGCTATGCTTTCGATGCGGAAACCTGTGTCCTGAATTTGAAGTATAAAACCGTGCCGGGGCGGAATTATACTGAAACGATTAAATTCCCTATGCCATCCATCGCACCTAACACAGCCCAGCTTGCCGCATTTGACCGCGCAGCTAAATTGCTCTTTCTGCTGGCTGGCGTGAGCTATTACAAAACGACGGTTGCCGATAAAATTTCCTGTGATGTTCCGATAGATGCACCGACCGCGGATTTTTTGCGCGAGGTCTATCTCAAGGGCCTTGGTGAATTTGCCTACCGCAACGAGCTTGATCTGGATGCGCGCCTGCAGTTTACCGCAACCACAACGGACAAACCTACGCCTGTGAAACTGGACGGCCGGGGCGCACTGGTGCCGGTGGGCGGTGGCAAGGATTCGATTGTCAGTATTGAGATATTGCGGGCGCTGGATAACGAGATTGCCTTGTTTGCTTTGGCCTCTACCCCCACCCCGGCAGGACCGATTGCGGCGACCATTGCCGCATCAGGCTTGCCAGCTTGCGTCGCAGTGCGCACGCTTTCGCTCGAACTCCTGCTGGCCAACAAGGACGGCGCGTATAACGGGCATGTGCCGATTACGGCGATTCTGAGTGTGATTGCGCTCGGCACCGCCATCCTGCACGGAAAGAAATCCGTCATCATGTCGAATGAGCATTCGGCGAGCACACCCAATCTCGTGCGCGGGGCGCTTGAGATCAATCACCAGTACAGCAAGTCCTATGAATTCGAAGCGGCTTTGCAGAATTACATCCACGGCTACGTCTCACCTGACCTTGAATACTTTTCGCTGCTCCGCCCGTTAAGCGAAGTCGCGATTGCAAGGCAGTTTGCAAAACATGAAAAATATCACGCCATTTTCCGCAGCTGTAATACAGCCTTCCGGCAGGACGTGGTCGCACGCGGCACGCAGTGGTGCTGCGCTTGCCCGAAATGCCGTTTTGTGTTTCTCGCGCTGGCGCCATTTATGGCGAAAGAAAAACTGGTGAAGATTTTCGGGCAAAATCTTCTCAATGATCCGGCGCAGCGGGGCGGCTTTGCCGAGCTGTGCGGACTGGAAGCTTTCAAGCCGTTTGAATGTGTCGGCGAAGTTGATGAAAGCGCGCTGTTATTGAAAAAATTGAGCGAAATGCCTGAGTGGCAAGAGGATGCGGTTGTCAAAGAACTTGCACCGCGCCTGAGCGTCCAGGGACGTTTCGACGATTTATTCGCCCTCAAAACCCCGCACGCCGTACCCGCTGATTATCTGGAGATGCTTGATGCGCGTGCGTGATTTGCAGAACAAGAAAGTCGTGATCTGGGGCACGGGCCGCGAAGGTCAGGCGGCGGCAGATTTTCTGACCGGGCTTACACCTGTCTTTGTCGATGAAACGGCAACCACGAAGGCCGGGGTTATCACTTCGCCAGACGACATTGAGAAAACACTCGAGGCCGCCGATGTCGTCATCAAATCGCCGGGGGTCAGCCTCTATCACCCGCTGGTGCAAAAGCTGAAAGCCAAGGGCACCCCTGTGACCTCGCTCCTCAATCTGTGGCTGGCGGAGCCGCATACGGCGACCAGTATCTGTGTCACTGGGACCAAAGGTAAAAGCACGACCTCAGCGCTGCTCGCGCATGTGCTGAAAGCTCTGGGGCAACGCGTCGCGCTCGCTGGTAATATCGGCCTGCCGATCAGCACCATCACGCCCTCTGAATTCGATATCGTCGTCATTGAAACCTCCAGTTTTCAGGCTGCCGATTTGCAGGAAAACTGCGATGTGGCGGTGCTCACCTCGCTCTATGAGGACCATATCGACTGGCACGGCTCGCGCGAAATTTATCACGGCGATAAACTTAACCTGCTTCGCCATGCCAAGCTTCGCATTGTCAGTCGGCAGGCGAGCAGCGTGGTCAGCGATCTCCCAGACCTGATTGTCGCCGAGGCTGATGTCAGCGCAGTTGGTAATTCCTATCTCAGCCGTCCGCATAATCTCGAGAACGTTCGTACCGTTTTGACAATTATCCGCGCACTGGGTTTTGATGAGGCGCAAGCCCTCGCTGCGATGCATGATTTCACCGGCCTGCCGCATCGCCAGCAGGAGCTTGGTGAGAAAGGCGGCATCCTCTATGTGAATGACAGCATCTCCACCACAGCCTATTCTGCGATAGCCGCGCTGAATACCTATACTGACCGCCCGGTCACTTTGATCGCCGGAGGCTATGACCGGGGCATTGATTATACACCACTGATCGAGCGGCTAAGCACCAGCACGGTGAAGGCAGTTATTCTACTCGGGCCAAGCGGCAAGCGACTTGGTGAGATGCTTAAGGATCGCGCCGACCTGACCCTGAAATCTGCCTCCTCAATGGAGGAGGCGGTTGCCAGTGCGCTGGAGCTAACCGCTCCCGGTGGCGTGATTTTGCTCTCTCCCGGCGCACCCAGCTTCGGATTGTTCCGCGACTTCGTCCAGCGCGGTGAAAAATTCATTGAGGTCAGCGGGTTTTAGAGGCCCGGAAACTGGCTGCGAAACCGGCGCATCACGGCCTGATAATGGCGGTAACTGCGAACCCCCATATAGATTAAAAAGGCTGGTGGAATGGCCGCCACGATTCCGATCAGCCATACGGGTGTATCGATTTTATATAGCAGGCTCACAATCGGGACCAGTATAACCAGCACCGCCAGCAATGGCATATTGCTTTCGCTTCTGGCCTGCTTGCAGCGCTTCTCGATAAATTTCAGATGGGCTTTAGGGTTATCTAATTTCTTGGCGATCGCCTCGGCGAGCTGCGCAAGTGTCCAGTTTTTTCCCCACTCGTCATTTGTGAACGCGATGCCGAATTCAGCTTCGGTATGATGCAGAAAGCGATTGAGGCGGCGCAGGGATTTAAAGCTGTTGCGGGCGGCGTTCATGTCCTGCGGCGGATCAAACAGAAAACGCAGAAAATTTTCTTCTTCATAGGGCGCGTTTGCCTGGGCGCGCGTGCGGTTGAAAATTTCGACAATCTTAACGCTGATCTCTGGCCGCTGCATCGTGCTTAAAGTCCGCTTTTCTTCTGACGGCGGCGCTGCACAGAGGAGCCGATATTCATGGCTTCGCGGTATTTAGCAATCGTGCGACGCGCGATATCGACACCGTCCTTGCGCAACAGATCGACCAGATCATCGTCCGAGAGGATGTTTTCCAGTGTTTCCTGCTCGATCAGATTGCGGATCTTGGCGCGAACCGCTTCGGAGGAGAGCGAGGAACCATCGGTGCCCTCAATGGTAGAGGTGAAAAAATATTTCAGCTCAAACAGCCCGCGCGGCGTACCGATGAATTTACCCGTGGTCACACGGCTGACCGTGCTTTCATGCATGGCGATTTTTTCAGCGATTTCGCGGAGCGTCATAGGTTTTAAAAATTCGACGCCGTAGAGGAAAAATCCGTCCTGCTGCTCGACGATTTCGCTCGCGACCTTGAGAATGGTTTGTGCGCGCTGATCGAGCGCCCGCACCAGCCACGACGCATTGGCGAGCTGGGTGCTTAAATACTCGCGCTCTTCCTTGTCTTTGGCGTGCTTGACGACGTCGGTGTAGTACTGATTATTGACCAGCACGCGTGGCAGGGTGTCGCTATTCAGTTCAACGCGCCAGCCGCCACCAACATCCTTGGGCAGGGCTTTCATTAACACATCGGGAATAGCGGTCTGAACGACGATATGTTCAAACGGGGCTGAGGGTTTTGGATTAAGGGTGCGCAGCTCCGCAATCATTTCCGGCAACGCCGTTTCATGCACGCCGCAAAGTTCCGACAGTTTCTTGGTATCGTGTTTGGCGAGCAGGTCGAGATTGTTGATCAGCCCGGTCATCGGCGCATCGAGCGTACCGCGGTCGACCAGTTGCAGCTTTAAGCATTCAGACAGATCATGCGCGAAGACACCCGGCGGATCGAAACTTTTCAATGTGTCGAGAATGGTATCAAGACGCTCCTGCGTGCACCCGAGCTGGGCGGCAAGCGCGGCAGGGTCATCGCGCAGGTAACCTGCTTCATCGAGGCGGTCGATCAGGAGCGCACCGATCATACGGTCGCGGTTGTCGGTCGTGTCCATCTGCAATTGTTCGAGCAAATGGTCGCGGAGCGTCTTGGGGCGCGATTCCATCCCGGCAAAGCCGTCTTCGTCGCTTTCGCTGAAATCGCTGCGCCCGCCCGAGCCAATTGTCGCCATAGCTGAGCCCGCATCGAAATCCTCGGCAGGGCCGCGGTTGTCGGACTCTTCTGATTCAGGCACGGGTTCGGTGGAAATGCGTTCTTCGTCGCTCTCTGTCGGATCGGCTTTTTCAAGCAGCGGGTTCTGCGCTATTTCTTCTTCGATAAAATCCTGAAGCTCAAGATTGGAGAGCTGCAACAGCTTGATCGCCTGCTGCATCTGCGGCGTCATCACAAGGTTCTGTTGCTGGCGGAGGTCGAGAGACTGGGTAAGTTTATTGGCCATGAATCCAGTATAGCAGATTTGGCTTAAAGGCTGAACCCCTCGCCGAGATAGACGCGGCGGACATCGTCGTCTTGGACGATCTGTTCAGGAGTTCCCTCGGTCATGACTTTGCCGTCATGGAGAATGTAAGCGCGGTCAACAATCCCAAGCGTATCGCGCACGTTGTGATCGGTGATCAGCACGCCAATGCCGCGATTTTTCAGGTAGCCGATCAGATTGCGGATATCGTTGACGGCAATCGGATCGATCCCGGCGAGCGGTTCATCGAGAAGGATAAAATGAGGCCGTGAGGCGAGCGCCCGGGCAATCTCAACGCGGCGGCGTTCACCGCCCGAAAGGGCAATCGCAGGCGTGCGGCGCAGATGCGAGATCGAGAATTCAACCATCAGGTCTTCGAGCAGGTCTTCTTGGTCAGCAGTATCGAGATCCTGAGTCTGGATCACACCGCGCAGATTTTCTTCGACGTTGAGGCCACGAAAGATCGAAGCTTCTTGTGGCAGGTAGCCAATGCCAAGCCGTGAACGGCGATACATTGGCAGCGTCGTGATTTCCTGACCATCAAGCGAGATTGCACCGCCATCGGGCGGGATCAGTCCGGTGATGATATAAAAGCAGGTGGTTTTTCCGGCGCCGTTTGGGCCGAGGAGCGCGACCGCTTCACCCTGTTCGACGGTGATCGAGACATCGCGCAGAACCGGGCGGTTTTTATAGGATTTTGAGAGGTGCTGCGCCGAGAGTCCACGCGCGACCGGGCGTAAATAACGTTTCGGCGGTGTTGCTGGAATGCTCTGGGACATCGGCTATACCGCTTTCGTCAGCGCGAGCTTGAGGCCCAGCGCGATAAAGAACCCGCCACAGGTGCGGTCGATCCATTTGGATGCGCGCATGAAACGGGCCTTGATCGCCGGGGCATTGAGCACGATGGCAACGCCCGAAAACCATGCCATCACCATCAGCACGCAGGTCAGGCCGAACAGCGCCTGAATCCCGAGGCTGTAATCGGGATGGATGATCTGCGAAAAGAGGGCGAGGAAAAACATCGTGGCCTTCGGATTGAACAGGTTGGTGATGAAGCCGGAACGGATGGCTTCAAAGTCAGACATCGTGCCGCGCACGACCGGACCCTCAGGAGTTGTATCGGCGGACATGCCCTTGGAGCGCAGGGCCTTGATGCCGACATAGAACAGGTAGGCCGCCCCGATATATTTCAAGAGGTTAAAAAGGAGGACCGATTTGGCGATGATGGCCGCGAGCCCAGCGAGCGTATAGGTCACATGAAAGATGACCCCAAGGCCAAAACCGATGGCCGTCATAACCCCGGCGCGACGGGCATACATAACGGAATTGCGGATCGCCATGACGAGATCCGGCCCCGGTGAAACCACCGCGACCCCAAAAACGGCTACCAGAAGCAGCCAGTTCATCAAAACGTCAGACATAAGCATCCTTTTGTTAACGGCGCTCACCATACGCCCACCCCGGTTAAAAAGCAATAATTTGACATATTGCAACGTATTCAGTAGATTTTCACCTCCTCGTGAAAGAATGACAGCATGGATTTCGACCCCAACCAGATGATGCAGCAGTTTGAAGCCGCGACACGGCGCAAGCAGCGCATCGACGGCCAAGGCGTCAGCGTAGCGTGGACCTATCTGCTGGATGCGATCCGGGGCGTTGCAGCTATCGGCTCAAGTGCGCCCGAGGGACCGGTCTTTAAGCTGTATGATCCTGAACGGGGTGAAAGCTTTTCCGATCTCTATACGCCGCCCCAAGGGACGCACGAGAGCGAACAGGGCGACATCCGCCCTAACCCGATGGTCCGCCTGCGCGGTGCGCCGGGGATGCAGATCAAGATCGAATGGGATGCCCTGCAACAGACAGGTCTTTGCCGGATCGAAACGTATACCAACGCCAGATTCCCTGATATGCCCGAAATCAGTTTCCATGATGCGATCGAAAATGATCGCGCTGCGTCTGATGCCATCGCCAGAGTTTTGAGCTGGGCCCGGGTGGCGTGTCCGCCGGAGCGGCGCGCAGAGCTGGATGAGGGCTATCTGGATGAATTTCAGTATCAGGCCTCCTTTGGCCGCCAGTCTGATTTCGGGTATTTCCCGTTTCCGGACCTACCCCAACCGAAAGGTGAGGTGCATCGGTTTCATGACAGCACAAGTTTCGTGGACAAGGTCTTTGCCGCTCTCGCGCAGCGCGCACCAAGCAACAATGTCATCGGGTTTGTAAGGCAACTGGAGATAGTGTCCAAAGGATTCGATCCTGCCTTGCTGACATTTGAGCCGGTCCAGCACGGCCAGGCCCAGTCCGGTATCAAGCTGACGATGATGACGGGAGGCAGCACACTGGAAATTCGTCCTGATGCTTCTTCGCCGGACTTGCGAATCCAGTACCGGTTTTCAGATGGCCATGAACTTACTCAGTTTATGAAAGCGGGAGCAGGGCCGCAGGAAAGTTTCTATGTGTGCGGGCATATTGCAGCATGGATTGAGCGGGAATGCCCCAGTGACCGCCTGATGGATGCCAGCATTATGATCAGCCTGGCGAATGAAATCGGGCTCTCCGTCCCCTCGGCACACGCAGATCTACCAACCCATGGTTTGAAATAACGGAGCTCTCACCCAACGCGTGTCCGCTTTAAAACCACGAATTTGATATCTTGCTGAAGAATCGCTATTTTCTGAGATGGCCTGCGTGAAGTCAGGTAACAAAAAAAGGGTGTCATTAAGATGAAAACAACTGGCTTATTCCATGTGGCGGCTCAGCCAAGCGACGCCGACAGAACGCGCTATACAAGTTTCACTGAAAACCACCCTGCGATCAAGGAACTGCCCGCGACCTGGGACGCGATTTTCAGTCTTTCGGACTCGCCCTTTGATCCGGATGGACTGGTTATCATGGAGATCCCCCCTGCTGGTCAAGACGGCCATGATCTCGACGTAAGCATGGCTGGCACCCAAGCCCGCTTTAGCCTGCTGCGCCATCAGCCGGGTGCGTATAGCATCGTTGCGACTGACAGGGATCTCGAAATGCGCAAAGTCGAGGTTCAGGAGGCCCCCGGCGAAGATCAAAGACAAGCAATGGTCTTTATCAGCTGGGCGATGGAAAATTGCCCGACCGAACGTTGGCCCGAGCTTGAAGCGAGACTGGCCGATACATGGGAATACGTGGCCAAAGGTGTGCGTATGCGCAGCGAACCGGGTGAGCCGGATGCCGCGGCGGCACTCCCGCCACCCACTCAAAAATAGAAATTGAAATTAAGGGGCCGCGGCTGGTTTCGGCCTGCGGTTGGCTGGGTAGAACACACCCTTCACCTTGCCTTTGCCGTCCGCCCCGGTCATGCGGCTGACTTTGGTTTTCAGGTTCACTTCGGCGCGCTCACCCTCCAGCGTATCACTGCCGCTCGTCACTTTGGCGTGACCGATCAGCTCGGCCATGCTGGTGGTTGCATCATACGTGGCTTTATCGCCGGTTGCCATCTGCGAGGGGGTTTTGATGATGACATTGCCGGTCGCTTCGGCGCGCTGCAGGCCGCCCGTTGGCGATCCCTTCGGCGCGAGCCACGCGGTGGCCTGATCCGCTTCAAGCGTGTCATCTTTGGATGTAATCAATGGGCGGCCATGGGCGATCACTTTGCCTTCGTTGGAAAAATATTCAAATTTTTCTTTGGCGGTGACGCTCAAATCCTTGTCGGAGAGTTTCAGCGCAGTGCCTGTTAAAACAGCTTTGCCGGTTGTCACGTCATAGACAGCCTTGTTGCCAGTCGCGGTGCTGGTACCAGAGACGATCGTAACATTGCCCTCGGCGGTCAGGACGGTGATATCGGTGCCGCCCTTGCTGTCGTCATAGGCTGCGGTCAGCGTGTCGGCAGAGACGGAAAAATCGCCTTGCACAGCCTTAGCGTTTTTACGGGCGACATACTGGTGTTGATCGCGGTTCCACTCCAGCGCGCTGTCAGCGGTAATCTCGAGCGGCTGATCAGTGGTGTTCGCTGCAAAGGCAGGGAGAGGGCTTAGAAGCATAAGAGCGAGAATGATACGAGGGCCGATCATGGGGCTGTCTCCGGTGCAGGTTGAAGCGGTTTGGACTTGCGGATTGTGAGCGTTGCCGGTCCGGTAAAAATCAGTGTGCCGGTCTTGCCATCGGCCTTAAGGCCTTGGCCAGAAATCGTGCCAGCTGGGCCTTGACCTGAGACAGGACTGTCAGTGACGGCAGTCTGGCCCTGCACGTCGAGATCGACATGATCGGTGGTCAGTTCATAGCCGTCATCATGAAAAAATTTCACGTCGCCGTTCAGTTTGAGTTTTTGTTCGCTCTGAATGTATTCGCCGTCTTTTGCTTTGAGGGCAATCCACGAGCCGCCTTTGAGGGCGATGTCAGCGACCGGCTTTTCCATGATCACACGGTCGAGATTGCCGCTCTCCTGAAAGGCGCGGTCGGCGGTGATGGTATAAGGCTGCTGGCTGGTGTCTTCCGACTGGAATTTCGGTTTGATCAGTTCATTTTTGCCGACCATTTGCGGGGCGACGGCTTCACGGCGCACGGGTTCGATATTCTTGTCCATATCCGACCACGCCAGCATGATCACAACAAGCGCAACAGCGGCCAGCGGCAGGATTAGTTTCAGCCTGCGCACGCGCGAGCTATGACGCACGCTCTGCGCAACCGTACTGGCGGCGTCTTCATCTGAGCGCACCAGACGGCCAAGATCGAGACCGCTGCGGGAGGGCGGCGCATCGTCGTCAGGCTGGGGCAGGGGAGGAGTGAAGCTCATCAGGAGTTTTTACCATGGCCACGGCCAGCCCGAAAGACTTTAAAGGGATTTAGACCAGTCCGGCCTTGAGCAGCTCCTGCACGCGGATCAACCCGGTGACGCGGCCATCGCTTGTCGCGACGACCAGCGAGGTAATCGGGTTACCCCCCGGATTGACCATGACTTCGAGCGCGCTCGCGGCCAAGGCGTCCGGCGTGATCGTGCGCGGATGTGCGGTCATGATGTCTTTGACCGGGCGGGCCAATAAATCCGGGCCCATATGGCGTTTGAGATCGCCGTCGGTGATGATACCGAGCAATTTTTGCTGCGCATCGACGATGATGACCGAGCCGAGGTTTTTTTCGGTGAGCGCAATCAGGGCCGCGTCCATGCGGGTCTCTGGACCGACCATGGCGACGTCTTTTTCGCCGATCATCAGGTCGGAGACATGGCGCAGTTTGGAGCCGAGCTTGCCACCCGGATGCCAGACACGGAATTCTTCAGCGGACAGGCCCGAGCGCGCCAGCAGCGCAACCGCAATCGCATCGCCAAGCGCCATCATCATCGTGGTCGAGGTGGTTGGCGCAAGGCCGTTGGGGCAGGCTTCCGGCACTTTTGGCAGCAGCAAAGGAATATCGGCGTGGCGGCCAAGATTGCTGTCGGGATTGGAGGTAATGGCAATCAAGGGAATTGCGAAGCGTTTCGCATAGGCAATCATGTCATAGAGTTCGGCGTTCTCGCCGGAATTGGACAACAGGATGATGACATCGTGACCGGTGACCATGCCAAGATCGCCGTGGCTCGCTTCACCGGGATGGATGTAATAGGACGGCGTCGCAGTCGAGGCGAGCGTTGCCGCGATCTTGCGCGCGACATGGCCGCTCTTGCCGATCCCGGCGACGATCAGGCGGCCAAGACCTTTGTCTTTCATCGCCTGAATGATTGCAATCGCGCTTTCAAAGTTATGATCAAGCGCAGCGGAAAGGGCTTCAAGACCTGCAATTTCAGTGGCGAGCGTCTGGCGCGCCTGCGCGAGATCTGCGGGAGCGGAGGGGGTGAGTGGAACGGGTTTCATGCGGCGTTCCTTCAGCTTTTAATGCGCGAAAATATCAAAATCGGGCCAGCCCTCGAGATCGAGCTGGGCGCGAACGGGAAGAAAATCGAAACAGGCGCGGGCAAGCTCGGTGCGGCCTTCACGGGCGAGCATCGCATCGAGTTTTTCGCGCAGGCGATGGAGATAAAGGACATCGCTCGCGGCATAAGCCTGCTGGTCTTCACTCAAAGTTTCGGCCCCCCAGTCGGAGGATTGTTGCTGCTTGGACAGCTCGATGCCGAGCAGTTCCCGGCAAAGCTCTTTCAAGGAATGGCGGTCGGTAAAGGTGCGCACGAGGCGCGAAGCGGTCTTGGTGCAGTAAACAGGTGTGCAATTAACGCCGAGATAAGCCTTGATCGCCGCAATATCAAACCGGGCGAAGTGAAAGAGTTTGTCGATGCTTGGATCGGCCAGCATCTTTTTCAGGTTCGGGGCATTGTAGGACGGGTCGGTGAACTGAACGAGATGGGCATTGCCATCCCCGCTCGAGAGCTGGATCAGGCAGAGGCGGTCGCGCACAGGGTTCAGACCCATGGTTTCGGAATCAATCGCAACGCCGTTTGGAAAGGTCAGACCCGCAGGCAGGTCATTTTTATATAATGTAATGGTCATACCCCCCGGATTAAAGGGTTTTGCCGGGGTTTTCAAGGGAAGAGGGGATTTTAACGATAAAAAATGGTGCCCTGGAGAAGACTCGAACTTCCACGTCCTTACGAACACAAATACCTGAAACTTGCGCGTCTACCAATTCCGCCACCAGGGCACTGGTGTGTTTAGTCTGATCAGGTACGGGCGACTATTTACCGTGACCCGCCCGGATTGTCAAACACAGCATCCGGTACCGCGTATAAAGGGCCAAAACTAGGCCGCAGGACAGATTAGGGCTTCCCTTTTGCCCGGTTTTTGGGGATCATGGGGCGCCATTCAAAAGGGGCCTCTCCCATGCAAGTTCTTGTTATTGACCGCGACGATATTGCTCCCAACCTGATCAAGTCCCGGCTTGAGCCCGTCGGACACAGCGTTACCCTACAGGCGGACAAAGGGGCCGATGCCCTTGAAAGTGTCGCCAAGGCTGACTGGGATGTCATCTTTCTCGACCCGTCGCCCCTGACCAATCCCAAGCCACTGATCCAGTCCTTGCGCCGCAGCATGCGCAAATATTGCTACACCATCCTTTTGTCTTCAACGCTCGGCCTGCAGGAAAGCCTGACCAGCGGCATGAACAACGCGGTCGCCAAACCACTCGACCCGGGCGTTCTTGACCAGCATCTTGAAAATGCCGCGCGCCTGACCGGGGTGATGCGTCATATGAGCGACGATTCCGAAGATTTCAAATCGGCGGGCGGCGTAATCGCCAAATCGGCCTTCAATCAGCTCTTTCTCTCCTGTCTCGAGCGGGCCGACCGTTATGGCGAAAGCTCATTCCTGCTTTTCTTCACAATCAACAATTACAAAACCATTGTTGCCAATGAAGGCGAAGTCGAAGGCGATATCGCGGTCGCCAAAATGGCCAAGCACCTCGTGCGCCTGCGCCGCCAGTCGGACATCATCGGCCAGACCCGCCGCAATGAATATGTGCTGCTGATGCAGCGTCCGGCCTATGAAACCGAACCGGTCGATGCCGCGAACCGGTTTGCCGAAGCCCTGTCCAAATGCGTCGATATCGCCGGGTCCAACCCGATGATGGAAGTAGAGCTGACCGTAAGTCTGATGGCGCTGCCGACAGGAGCGATTGCGGTCTCCCATACGATGCCTCTGCGCCCGGCTTAAGGGTTTCCAGAAAATTGACAAATCTTTGGCAGCCGGACTATAGTTCGGCCCATGAGAGAACGTCTGGCCGCACTTGCTGAATATTTCAGCCTGAGAAGAGTTTTTGATTTCAATGGATTTTTGGATCCAGTGGACCGTCCGGCCTCTGCGCCAGCCCCGGTTGCGCCGTCGCCAACTGCTGGTCCGTGTCCACGTTTGCCGGAACAGGATTTTTACGATGACAAATCCCGCCTGGAAGCTCTGGTGACACCACAGATATCCTCAAGCGAAGCCATCGCACCTGACGACTTCGCCCAGATTGCCGACCTGACCTGCAAAGTCGCGGGATATTTTCCACACCCTATCGCTGCGCTGACGATAGCGTACGGCGTCCAGAGTCAAATCCAGCAGAAATCTCCGGCGCAGGGTCTTGAGCTGGCGATGCAGCTTTTCGGCTCTCTCCGGGCCAAGGCAGCGGATCACATTGCCGTGCGCGTCCCGTTGCTCGAAGCCATCCATAAACTCACCAGCAGCGGCGATGCCGAGGTTGCGGCGCGGGCACAGAATTTTATCGCCCTGCATGAGCGGGACGTCATTCTCGCCAACATGGGCGGTGCTGGTATCTGCATTGGCCGCGCCCCGGCATAAATTTCTCTCTTGAACATTCGCCGCATTGCGCCATGCTCACATGATGGTGCGTCGTTTTCTTTCCCTTTTTTTCAGCTTTGTTGCCGCCTCCCTGCTGAGCGGCTGCCTGACCACGTCCGAGGTTCAGCAACGCCCCGGTGTCGCCGAGGCCAGAGCCTGCATGCGCGCGCTCAATACCGATCCGTCCGCCATTCCCGGCTTTGTCGTCCATGCCTGCACCAATGATGGCGTGTGGATGGTCGATCAGGTCGATCCGGTCGCCGGAACGGTCGCCCAGTACGATTTCGTGAACGGAGAGTACGCAGGCCCCGAAACCGGATACGGGTTCGTGCCGATCGACAGCTTAGGCGAGGTCACCATTCAGGCCTATCAGAGCCTGCACAAAACCCTGAACCAGTCCTTGCTCGACCCGCCGGGGAAAGGTGCCTGACGCCGCTTGCGGGCGGATTGACAGACGGGGAGCCGCGTTGTCTATATCTAGGATGCGTTTTTGCCTTTTTGCTCTCGCCTGTCTGATCAGCACCGCCCCCTCAGTCTGTCAATCAGCCCGGGCGGCGGATGTCGACCTGCTGGGATTTGACCGGACGCTGACCAGTCCCGCGCCTGCAGACGCACCCCCGGTCGGCCTTGAAGATAAAATCACCGAAGAGGTCATCGAGGAACGGGTGCAGGTGCAGACCTTTGAAGAAGGCCCGGAACTCGCCCCTGTGATCAGTCCCAATCATCTCCTGACACCTATGCCGAAGGACGAGCCAAAGCCTAGGCCGCCGCTCGATGTCGCGCCTAAAAAAGCTGCCACATCCGCTCCGGTCAAAAATGTCAAACCAGTCGCCGCTGTTGCCCCTGTGATCAAGGAGCCGCGCAAGGAACTGCCCAAAGATATGATTGCGGTCGAAGAGTCTCTGCTGGTCACGGTCGCGAATGAACCTGATCTCTCTGGCACCTATGTCGTTGCCAAGGACGGCACGATCACCCTGCCGTTGCTGGGGGCCGTGGGCGTGGCTGGCAAAACACCCGCTGCTGTGCGCAGCCTCCTCACCGCGCGCTACAGCGACGGCTATCTGGTCAAACCGGTGATCACCGTGACCGCCGGGGCAGGCCCGTAAATGCACGCGTACTCAGACAGTTTAGGCGCAGCTCTGGCGCGCCAGAAATGGGTGGTGCTGGCGACCATTCTCCTGACCCTGATCGGTGTATTCGGCGTGCGCTATTTGTTGCCGCCAGCCTATCGCGCGCAGGCGCGTATCACCATCGATGCCTCGCGCTTTACCATGCCCGCGCTTCTGACCGAAGCCGAGGTGCTGCGCTCATCCGAACTCGCCAGCCGCACCATCAGTGAACTTAAACTCGAAAACGATCCGGAACTCACCGGGGTTGCCGCACCTGCCGGAAAATTTCATGCGCTCTCGGTCAATGTTGCCGCCGTGCCAGCCGCCGTGCGCGAAGAATTCCAAAGACGCCTCAGCATCGAGCCCGTGAGCGGATCTTATGTGCTGCTCGTATCCTACGTATCGAGCGACCCGGAAAAGGCGGCGCTGATCGCCAATACGCTCGCAGGTCTTTACATCGCCGACCGCGCAAAACCCGCAGCTGCGCCTGATCAGAGCGCAGCAATCGTAACCCTGCAAACCCGCCTGACACAGGCAGAAGAAACGCTTGGCAGTTTGCAGACCGCGCCAGCGCCTGACCGCGCTGCGCTTGAGGCAGAACGCGCCGAACTTTCTAAACGCTACGGCCCCAAGCATCCGCGCATGCGCGAGATCGAAGAAAAAATCGCAGGCCTCCCCGCTGTAAACCCCTCCGCGCCAACCACCCCTGACCGCCTTAAAGCCGTGCAGGACGAAATTGCGGCGACCCGGCAGGAACTGGCGGCGCTGGCTGCAGTAAAAAGCCGGGCAGCCCCCGCGCAGGAAGGTGCAAAACTTGTCTCCGCGGCCAATGCTCCGGCGACACCGCTGCACACACTGCCGCCATGGAGTTACGGCGTAGCCTCGTTTATCGGCCTGATCCTTGGGTTGCTGCTGGCTGTGATCAATGAAAAGCTCGAACGCAAAATTGGCAACATCAAGAATTTTGAAACGCTCACCGGGCAGACCTGCGCCGGGCCGGTCCCTCTGCGCGATGGCTCCGGCCTTGCCGGGGCGGGGCACGTGTTGCAAAAACCCGCCTCCGCCACGTCTGAAGCGGTTCGTTCTTTACGCGCCTCGCTCAAACTTATCGGCGACAAGGAAGGGCGGGCGCTCAAGATCATCACTGTGACCTCGGCGCAGGATGATGAAGACCGCGCGCGCCTCGCTATTTGGCTGGCCCGTCTGGCCGCCCGCGCCGATGAAAAAGTTTTGCTGGTGGATGCCGATTTGCGCTCACCACAAATCCATACCTTGCTAGAGGCTTCGAACACACCGAGTCTCGTTGATTACCTCACCGGGCAAACGCATCTGGAACAGATCGTCTGGAAAAAAGACCCCTCCGGCATGCATGTTATTTTTGCGCAAAGCGTGCCCAACACCGCGCCAGATCTGATCGGGTCGGTCAAGATGACCAAGCTGATGAGTTATTTGCGGCAGGGCTATGAGCTCGTGGTGATCTGTGCGCCGGGGTGCCTGAGCGCGGCGGATGCCTCACTGCTTGCCAACGAATCGGATCACACCCTGTTCGTCGCAGATACGCGTAAGACGGATCGCGGCGCGCTGTTGCGCGGCCTTAAACTGTTCTCCGGCTTTGGCTATACGTCGCTGTCGCCCGTGCTCACGGATTCACGCGCGTAAGCACCGAATACATCTCATAATTTTTGTGCGGGCCGCTGACGCGGTAAGTCATGCGCAGGGTGGCTTCCCCGTCTTCGCGTAAGGTCAGGGTATAGCGGTCTTCGCTGCATACATGGGTATGCTCTGCCGCGCCAGCCTCGCTTAAAACCAGTTCATGCATCAGATCGCCCGCGCGGTGCGGGTCGTTATAAAATATCAGTAGGCGGTTCTCCTGCAGGGCATAGAGATAGGTGCGCGCGCTCGTGAGCACTGCCGGAGTATTTTCAAGGCTGAGTTCGCCTTCCTCACGGTAAAGCAACTGCCCGTCCGCTTGCGGCAGAAAGGTGACATGGCCCTCAAGCCGCCCCTGGCCGGGAATGGTGCGCTCTAGCCGCCATAACCCAGGCAGCTTCGCAAACAGTGTCTGAGCAGGGGAAAAGGTCATGGGGATTTATAGCCCTTAAAGGCCAGGCTGCGCAGAATTTTTGTAAAAAAGAACATAGTTAGAACAAAATCCGCTTGACAGATGAACAAATATAGAACATATTACGAACATCAAAGCCTGAAGAGGCTCTGACATCTGGTTCCCAAACCTCAATTTGCGCCGCCCCCGGGTCTCCTGTTCCGGTGGGCGGCCTTTTTTTGACCCATTTTTTATGAAGGAGTTTCCCATGCCGACCATTCTGCCAACCGATGACAACAACACCCCGATCCCAGCGCTTCGCCTCCGCGACGGCGGGGCTCATAAACTGACTGTGACCGGAACCTCGGTGCGCAATACGACCGCGTTCGATTCAGGCACCCGTGTCGTCAGTGTCTATGCCACCGGCCCGGTCTATCTGCGCTGCGGCGGCGCGAGCGTCACCGCAACCGTCACCGACCATTATCTCCCTGCCAACATCTACATGGATCTCGCCATCGGCGGCGAAGAAGCCGCCCAGTCGACCTATATCGCGGCGCT
>CAYJDG010000013.1:0-3436 GCA_964368875.1 uncultured Pseudobdellovibrionaceae bacterium | reverse complement strand
TCAACGGTGGCTGCGAGCGCAAGGATCAGCTCCTGTGGCTGTGCCTCGGTCACGCGCGCAACCAGCTGCGGCAGGCGTAAATCTTCCGGGCGGATGCCATCGAGCGCGGATAAAACCCCGCCCAATATATGATAAAGCCCGCGGTAGCCCCCGGTGCGTTCAATCGCCCACAGATCGGCGACGGTTGCGACGACGCAGATAATTCGGCGGTCGCGCGAAGAATCCGTGCAGATGCGGCAGGGGTCGCTGTGATCGAGATTGCCGCAGGTCGCGCAGATTTTAATAGTCTGCGCGGTCGCCTCAATGGTGCGCGCCAACGGCAGCATCACATCATCGCGGCGGTTGATCAGATGCAGCGCCACACGGCGGGCGGAGCGAGGTCCAAGACCGGGCAACCCGGCCAATTGGCGGATGAGATGATCGAGCGGATGATCGGTAACTTTCATCGGGCGGTGTCGCTTTCCGGAGCCGGGGTTTTCGGCTGTTGCAGGTCGGTATGAATATGCGCTTCTAAGGCCCCGTGCGCCAATGCCAGATCAGTCAGATGGCGCATCATTTCCACAGGTCCGGCCCCATAAATGCGGTATCCCTGCAAATCAGGAAAATCTCCCGCCATCACATCCCCGACCAATCCCTGCCTGTAGCCCGAGATCGTTTCTTCGGACAGCACCGGGATATAGTGAAACCGGGAATCCGTTTCCGCCAGATCGCGGAAGGTCTGATCAAGATAGACGTCTTTGGCCGTACGTGCGCCGAAATATAGATAGAAGGGCGCGCTGCGGTTTTGATCGGCAAGCGCCTCTTCGGTGATGGCTTTCATGCAGGCCAAACCCGAGCCGCCGGCAACGGCGATACCCGGGCGGTTGCAATCCTGCACGTATTGGCACTCACCAAACGGGGCGGTGAGATCAAGGATGTCGCCAACCTTAAGACTGGTCGTCGCGTAGGCACTCGCTTCGCCGCCTGTCTGGCGGATATGAAACTCAAGAAAATCGTGACCAGGCGCATTGCCGATGGAAAACGGGCGCGGCGAAAATCCGGGAAAAGTTAGCATGGCATATTGCCCGGCGCGGTAGGCAGGCAGCGCCCCCAAGACCAAGGGTTTCAATACAATCCGGCGCAGCCGTGCTGCGGGATAATCCTCGATCACGGCGACGCGCGTCTGAAAAATTTTTGACATCGCGTGTGGCCTTATTTGTTGAGGCCTTTGCCCTGCGGATCGTGATAGGTGAAAAGGTCCTTGTCTAGCTTGCCCCCGGCAACGACATCGAAAAGCTCGATTTCGGTGATCGCGCCCTGCGCATCTTTCACGCGCCATTTCTTGATTTCAAAAAACGGTTTTTCGCGGAAGCCGAGCGTGATCGATCCGGCGTTGGGTTCATTGCGCTGGATGATCGTCATTTGCAGCAACCCGCCCGCATGCATGATGCGCGTGACTTTCAGATCGCCGCCAAGACGCAGTTCCTTGCGGAGCAAAAAATCGGCGAGAGTTTGGCTGATGGGAGCGTTGGTCTGCTGGCCAAGTTGCCCGTCGTAGAAATAAATGAACAGGCCATCGGCGACGATAAAATCTTTGGCTGGCGGATCATATTGAAAGCGCAGTTTGCCGGGACGGTTCAGATAAAATGTGCCGCGCATCTGCGACCCATCGGCGGTGGTCTGGATGAAGCGGGCTTTCATGGTTTTCAGCGAGCGGAAATAACTCTCGGCGAGGTCGATTTCCGGCGGACGCTCGACCGGCGTGACCTGAGTCATCGGCACGACAGGAACGACAGGGGCAGACGTTTCGGCGCGGGCCGGGGTCTGGAACAGGGACAATAAGGCAGCGCCTAAAAGGATCGAATGTTTCATCAGACTTACATAAGGCTTTCTGGCCAGCAGGGAAAGCCCGGGATCACTACGTTTTGCGACAGAGAGTTGCAGGAAACGGGTGAATTTGAATTCCCGCTCAGGGGTATGGTAGAGTTGAGCAGTTAACATAACTTAAGGACAGGCTGTGGACGAGCAGGAACTTGAAAGGCTGGAGAAGCTCTACGGTGCTGTCGATGAAAGCTATTCCGAAGCGACCCTGCTAAAAGCCTTTGAATTTGCCGCCGATGCCCGTGCCCGGGTGGAAGGTATGCTCACACCCCGCCTTCCTGACTACGACCGCAATTTCATTCAAAGCCGTTTTTCCGATACCAAATCCGACGCGCAGGCGCAGCTGGTCCATCAGACTCTCCTAAAAATTCAGCACGAATCCTGGCGCAACCCAGACATGCCTCTCGAAAAAGTCATCGCCAATGTGACGCGCGGCATGAGCAAGGACGACATCGTCGCACTGCCGGACAGTTTTCGCATTGAGCTGCTGCTGGCGATGAGCGCCAATCTGACCGAGGAATTCCAAGGCGGTGATCATAAATATCTCAATGAACAGCGCTTTCGTATTGCGCTCGGCTACGATCACGCTGACATGGGCATCATCGCCCCGGTGCAGGCCGATGCCCGCCGGACGCTATCATTCTCGCCGGAGCTTGCGAACTGGCAGGTGGCGCGCGAGCTGGAGTTTCTCAAAAAAGAAGCCGTTTTATTCAAGGATAATCCTGAACTGGCCGATATCCGGGCACGATGGCAGGACTCGCCTGCCAAGGTCACCACCGATGAAAAAATGAAGCTGATTGAAGCGCAGCATAAACTTCATGCGCAGGTGTATGGCTATCCGGAAGGTGGCATTGTGCGCACGGACCTACCGGGCATCGGGGCGGTTGCTCGAGATATAAAATTCGGCTCAACACAGGGCATCATCTCAATCAATCCGGGTGAGTTCGATACGCTGAGCTACGCGCAAAGCCGCAATCTTATTCTGCACGAGTCCGATCATCTGGCGCAGTTCAGTTGGGTGCACACGCTCGACCAATTACCACCGGGCGATCCACGCCGCGATTTCGTGACGCGGCTTCTCGCCTTTCAGATGTTCGACCCGGTCGGAAGTTTAATGAGCAAATATGGCGGCGTGTCAGTTGAAGCGATGGTTATCTATTTTGCCAAGCCGCACGAAACGCATGCCCACCTGCTGCACGATCCGGGTAAAAAACCCGCTACCCCTGATGCCGCGCCGCCGGTGCCGCAACCCGTGACCGAGAAGCCGAGCTGTCTGCCGGCCCTGTGCCCATAATTTTGCATAACGCATAGAAACTTGGTACGATACAGGCATTATCATCTCAGCGAGGCCTCAATCAGCATAGCCCCTTCCTCAACCGTGCAACCAAAAAAGAGTCCAGACCCGATTTTGCCTGAGCAAACGCTGCCGCAGGTGACGATTACAGGCAAGGCCGACCCCCATGCCGAAACACGGGCGATCCTCAAAGAAATTATCGAGCATGCACCTGAGTTGATCGCGGCGATGACACCGGATGAAGTTGAAGTCTTTCGCCAAAGTATCCATGACCAACTGATC
>CAYJDG010000012.1:15391-48510 GCA_964368875.1 uncultured Pseudobdellovibrionaceae bacterium | reverse complement strand
CGCGAAGGTGGCCGGACCGTCGGCGCCGGTGTCGTTGCTAAGATCATTGAATAGAGAAAGACCCAAGGGAAACTAGATCATGGATACTCAAACCATCCGCATCCGCCTCCGGGCTTTCGATCACGGTGTACTGGACAGCTCCACGAATGAAATCGTGAACACTGCCAAGCGCACTGGTGCTCGCGTCCGTGGTCCGGTTCCGTTGCCGACCCGCATCGAGCGCTTCACGGTTCTGCGCTCGCCGCACATCGACAAAGGTTCGATGGAACAACTCGAAATGCGCACCCACAAGCGCCTGATCGATATCGTCGACCCGACCCCACAGACGGTTGATGCCCTGATGAAACTTGATCTCGCCGCCGGTGTTGACGTCGAAATCAAAATTGGACAAGCAGCGTAAGCTGAATTCTGGAGAATAAAATGCGCACTGGATTGATTGCACAGAAAGAAGGAATGACGCGGGTCTTTGATGACCAAGGCCGTCATATCCCTGTCACCCTGCTGAAAGTCGACAACTGTCAGGTTGTCGCTATCCGCAGCGAAGAAAAAGAAGGCTACACGGCTGTTCAGCTGGGCGCCGGTAACAAAAAAGTTAAAAACGTTTCCAAAGCGATGCGTGGCCACTTTGCCAAGAGCAAAGTTGAGCCGAAGAAAAAGCTCATGGAATTCCGCGTCAGCAAGGAAAACCTCCTCGAAGTCGGTGCCGAGATTGGTGCCAACCACTTCGTCGTCGGTCAGTTCGTTGACGTTCAGGGCAAAACCATCGGTAAAGGCTTCTCGGGCGGTATGAAACGCTGGGGCTTCGGGGGCTTGCGCGCTTCCCACGGTGTGTCTGTTTCCCACCGCTCAATCGGTTCGACCGGTTGTGCTCAGGATCCGGGCCGCGTCTGGAAGAATAAAAAGATGGCTGGTCAGTTTGGTAACGAAACTGTCACGACCCAGAGCCTGAAAGTTGTTGGGGTTTACCCTGATGAAGGCCTGATCCTCGTTGAAGGCGCCGTTCCTGGTCACGATCAGGGTTGGGTTGTCATCAAGGATGCCGTTAAGAAACCTGCTCATAAAGACCTGCCGATGCCGGCTGGCCTGAAACCAAAAGCTGGCGCACAAGCCGCTCCTGCAGCTGAAGCTCAAGAAGCTCCTGCCGCCGAAGCCGCCGCTCCTGCTGAAGAAGTAAAGGAATAGATCGTCATGAAAATCGCGGTCAAAACACTTGAAAACAAAGAAGCCGGATCGATCGATCTCGACGACGGTATCTTTGGCGTAGAAGTCCGTCAGGACTTGCTGCACCGGATGGTGCACTACCAAATGAACAAACGCCGTTCTGGCACCCGTAAGGTCAAAACCATTTCCGAAGTTTCGGGAACCGGTAAGAAGCCATACGCCCAGAAAGGCACCGGTCGTGCCCGTGCTGGCTCCCTGCGTCGTCCTCAGGACGTCGGCGGTGGTCGCGTTCATGGCCCGGTCGTTCGTTCTCACGCCACTGACCTGCCGAAACAGGTTCGTGCTCAGGCGCTGAAATCGGCTCTCTCGGCCAAAGCGAAAAGCGGTCAGCTCATCATTCTCGATGCCGCTGCTGCCAAAGCTGCCAAGACCAAAACAATGGTTGCTGCACTGAAGACCATGGGTATTGAAAACGCCCTGTTCGTTTGCGGCTCGGAACTCGATCAGAACTTCGCTCTGTCGGTTCGCAACATTCCGCACATTGATGTGCTGCCTTCGGAAGGTGCCAACGTCTATGACATCCTGCGCCGGACCACTCTGGTTCTGACGAAAGATGCCGTTGATGCGCTCACCGCCCGTCTGAACAAGAAGGCTGCGTAAGGAGATAAAAAATGGCAAAAGCAAAACTTAAAGCAGATCAAAAACAACAGCCGACAGAACGTCACTTCAACATTCTGCGCAACCCGATCGTCACTGAGAAATCAGCAATGGGTTCCCAGCATGGTCAGATGACTTTCGCTGTTGCGATTGACGCGACCAAGCCTGAAATCAAGGCAGCCGTCGAAGCGATTTTCGACGTTAAGGTCACTGCAGTGAATACGCTCGTCCGTAAGGGCAAGCAACGCCGGTTCGGTGGCATTCTTGGCCGCCGCTCTGACGAGAAAAAAGCGATCGTGACTCTGGCTGAAGGCCAGACGATCGACACCGCTGCTAAGATTTAATGAGCAAGAAGGATTAGGATTATGGCTCTTAAGAAGTTTAACCCCAGCTCTCCCGGTCGTCGCCATCTGGTGATGGTTGACCGGTCCATGCTGTGGAAAGGCGCGCCTGAGAAAAGCCTGACCGAAGGTTCTAAGAAAACCGGCGGCCGGAACAATCAGGGTCGTATCACTGTCCGTTTCATCGGCGGTGGTCACAAGCAGCGTTACCGCCTCATCGATTTCAAACGCACTAAGCATGAAATCGAAGCGACAGTCCTGCGCCTTGAGTACGATCCAAACCGTACGGCCTTTATTGCTCTGGTTGAATATGCCGACGGCGAGAAAGCCTACATCCTGGCTCCTCAGCGTCTGAAGGAAGGCGACAAGATCGTCTCCGGCGAGCGCGCCGACATCAAAGTCGGTAACGCAATGCAGCTGCGCAACATGCCAGTTGGCACGATTGTGCACAACGTCGAGATGAAGCCTGGTAAAGGCGGTCAGATCGCCCGTTCCGCTGGCACCTATGTTCAGGTTGTCGGTCGTGATCAGGGTTACGCTCAGATCAAACTCTCGTCCGGCGAACTCCGCGTCGTTCGTGGCGAGTGCATGGCAACGGTTGGCGCAGTTTCCAACCCTGACAACAAAAACGAAGTGATCGGTAAAGCCGGTCGTACCCGCTGGCTCGGTCGTCGTGGCCGTCAACGCGGTATCGTTATGAACCCGGTCGATCACCCACACGGTGGTCGTACCAAGGGCGGTATTCACTGGTGTTCTCCATCCGGTGTACCGGCCAAAGGCTACAAAACACGCTCTAACAAAGCTACGGACAAGTTCATTATCCGTCGCCGTAAGAAGAAATAGGATCGCATCATGGCACGTTCAGTCTGGAAAGGCCCTTTCGTCGATGGTCACCTGCTCAAAAAAGTTGAGCAGACCCGCGCGTCTGGCAAAAACACCCCGATCAAAACATGGTCGCGTCGCTCTACTATCCTGCCCCAGTTCGTTGGCATGACCTTTGCTGTTCATAACGGCAACAAGTTCATTCCTGTTCTGGTTACGGACAACATGATCGGTCACAAACTCGGTGAGTTTGCTCCGACCAGAACCTTCAAGGCACACACGGCTGCTGATAAAAAAGCCGACGCCAAGAAATAAGGATTTGAAAAATGGGAAAGCCTAAGAACACAAGACGCGAAGCAGATAACGAGGCAAAAGCCTTTGCCAAGTTTATCGACTCAAGCCCGTACAAGCTCAACCTGGTTGCGGAACTGATCCGTGGCAAGAAAGCTGAGAAGGCACTGACCGATCTCGACTTCAGCACCAAGCGCACCGCGCGCGAAGTGAAGAAAGTCCTGCAGTCAGCAATCGCTAACGCAGAGAACAACCACAACCTCGACGTCGACCGTCTCTACGTGTCGTCGGCGACAGTTGGCAAACAAATGGTTATCAAACGCTGGATGGCCCGCGGTCGCGGTAAAGCCGGCGGCATTCAGAAGTTCTTCAGCAACCTGACGATCGTCGTCAGCGAGAAAGCGGAATAGGGGTCTTATAGTATGGGTCAAAAAGTTAATCCGATCGGTCTGCGCGTAGGTATCAACCGCACCTGGGACTCCCGCTGGTTCTCCGCGAAAGATTACGCGAAGAAACTCGTCGAAGATCTCAAGCTTCGTGCGTACGTGACTGAGAAGCTGAAAGCCGCAGGCATCAGCAAGGTCATCATCGAGCGCGCTGCCAAGAACACCCGCGTAACCGTGCACACTGCACGTCCGGGCGTGATCATCGGTAAAAAAGGCGCTGACATTGAAAAACTGCGCTCGGATCTGTCGGCTCAGGCCGGTGGCGACGTGTCGCTCAATATCGTTGAAATCCGTAAGCCGGAAATCGATGCCCAACTCGTCGCTGAAGGCATTGCCCAGCAGCTCGAGCGCCGCGTGTCGTTCCGTCGCGCAATGAAGCGTTCGGTTCAGTCCGCTCTCCGTCTCGGCGGCAAAGGTATCCGTATCAACGTTTCCGGTCGTCTGGCTGGCGCTGATATCGCCCGTACCGAGTGGTACCGTGAAGGTCGTGTGCCGCTGCACACCCTGCGCGCTGATCTTGACTACGGTTTCTCCGAAGCCCTCACCACCTACGGTATCATCGGTGTGAAGGTCTGGATTTATAAAGGCGACGTCATGGAACACGATCCAATGGCACGCGATAAGCGTCTGGCTGAAAACGTCGGCGCGGCTAAAAGAGACTAGATTTTTATAGGACTGATGAGGACTTAAATTATGCTGCAACCTAAGCGCACCAAATACCGGAAGGCCCACAAGGGTCGCATTCACGGCGTCGCCAAAGGCGGCTTCGAGCTGAACTTCGGCGCGTTTGGCCTGAAAGCTCTGGCACCTGACCGTATCACCGCTCGTCAGATCGAATCTGCACGTCGCGCGATTACGCGTCACATCAAACGTCAGGGTAAAATCTGGATCCGCGTATTCCCGGATGTCCCGATTTCGAAAAAGCCTCTCGAAGTGCGTATGGGTTCCGGTAAAGGTAACCCTGAATTCTGGGTCGC
Organism: uncultured Pseudobdellovibrionaceae bacterium; assembly: GCA_964368875.1. Classification (GTDB taxonomy): domain Bacteria; phylum Pseudomonadota; class Alphaproteobacteria; order Micavibrionales; family Micavibrionaceae; genus CAYJDG01. Next base: position 43,815 of record CAYJDG010000012.1, on the reverse strand, counting down.
CCGCGTTAAACCAGGTCGTATCATGTTCGAACTGGACGGTATCCCTGAGCAGCTCGCCCGCGAAGCCTTTGCGCTCGCTCAGGCCAAGCTGCCGATCGCAACCAAATTTGTAAAACGGATCGGTGAATAGTCCGTCCGGACTAATGGAGAATTATGATGGCAAAAGAAAAGAAAGTTACCACCGCTGAAGATCTGAAAGGCAAAAGCCCGGATGAACTCAACGTCATGCTGAAAGACCTGCGCAAGCAGCAACTCAACATGCGTTTCCAGCGCGCCGGTGGCCAACTCGAGAACACGTCGGAAATGCGTAAGGTTCGCCGTACCATCGCCCGCGTTAAAACATTTTTGAATCAACAAGCTCAGGAGCCAGCCAAAAAGGCAGCCGCTCCTAAAGCAAAGAAAACCGCCGCTAAGGCCGCGTAAGGAGTTAAGAGATGCCACGTCGTATTCTGCAGGGCCGCGTTGTTAGCGACAAAACCGACAAGACGATTACCGTTTTGGTCGAAAGCCGCAAGATGCACCCGCTGTTTAAAAAATACGTTAAGCAAAGCTGGAAGTATGCTGCGCATGACGAAGCCAACGCCTTTAAAACCGGCGACAAGGTAGAGATTCAGGAATGCCGCCCGATCTCCAAGAGCAAGAGCTGGACTGTGATCACCGATCCGTCCACGATCGTGCGCTCGGAAATCGTTGAGGAAGTTTCTGCTGAAGCTGCCAAACCGACCACCAAGAAAAAGACCGCTGCCAAAAAGGCAACCGGTTCTAAAAAGAAATAATAAAGGATTTGGGTAAAAAATCATGATCCAGATGCAGTCAAACCTCGATGTAGCAGACAACAGCGGCGCCCGCCGTGTCTCCTGTATCAAAGTTCTCGGTGGCTCCAAGCGCCGCTTTGCCAATATCGGCGACGTCATTGTCGTATCGATCAAGGAAGCAATTCCACGTGGCAAAGTGAAGAAGGGCGACGTCCACCAGGCCGTTATCGTTCGTACAGCCAAGGGCCTGAAACGCGCCAATGGCGAGCAAATCCGCTTTGATGGCAATGCCGTCGTGCTGATCAACAAACAAGGTGAGCCAATCGGCACACGTATATTTGGCCCAGTCACCCGCGAACTGCGCGGCAAGGGCTACATGAAAATTATCTCACTTGCTTCCGAGGTGCTCTAAATGACGCAACCAAAAATGAAACTGAAAAAAGGCGACCAGGTGGTCGTGATTACCGGTAAGGACAAGGGCAAAAAAGGTGAAATCACCAAAGTCATTCCTGCCGACAGCAAAGTTATCGTTTCGGGCATCAATATGATGACCAAACATAAAAAGCCGACCCAGTTCGCTCAGGGCGGTCTCGAGAAAATGGAAGCTCCCATTCATGTATCGAATGTGGCGCTCGCGGATCCTAAAACCGGCGCACCTTCGCGCGTTGGCTTTAAAGATCTGAAAGATGGCAAAAAAGTGCGTATCGCCCGTAAATCGGGTGAGACGCTGGCTTAATGGACGAAAAGATCATGACCGCAGCAGCAAAGAAATATACCCCGCGTTTTCAGGAGCGCTACAATCAGACCATCGCCCCGGCGATGAAAGAGAAGTACGGGTACAAGAACACACACGAGATTCCTAAGCTCGACAAAATCGTCATCAACATGGGTGTCGGTGAAGCCGCGCTCGACAAGAAGCATATCGATGCTGCTCTGAAAGATCTGGCACAAATCGCCGGTCAGAAGCCAGTCGCGACGATTGCCCGCAAGTCGAACGCCTCCTTCAAGATCCGTGACGGCATGGCCATCGGTTGCAAGGTTACTCTGCGCCGCAACCAGATGTACGAATTCCTTGATCGCCTGGTCACCATCGCTCTGCCACGCGTCCGCGACTTCCGCGGTATCAACGGCAAGGCTTTTGACGGTCGCGGCAACTACGCCCTCGGCATCAAAGACCACACGATTTTCCCGGAAATCAACTTCGACAAAGTCGACGTCGTACGCGGGATGGATATCATTATCTGTACAACTGCTAAAACCGACGATGAGGCACGCGAACTGCTCCGCGCATTCGATCTGCCTTTCAGAAATGCTGAAACCAAAAAGGATGCTTTTTAATGGCTAAGAAGAGTGCAACAAACCGCAACGACAAACGCAAAGACATGGTCAAGCGCGACTCTGGCAAACGCGCCAAGCTGAAAGCTGCGATCATGGACCGCGAGCTGCCGGTTGAAGAGCGTTTCGCAATGTCGCTGAAGCTGGCTGCAATGCCTCGTAACGGCGCTAAAAACCGCGTTCGTAACCGTTGCGCCCTGACTGGCCGCCCACGCGCCTTTCACGGAAAATTCAACCTGTGCCGTAACCAAGTTCGTAAGCTAGCCGCCGAAGGCCAGCTTCCGGGCGTCGTTAAAGCCAGCTGGTAAGAGAAGGAATTTAGACAATGACAATGAGTGATCCTATCGGCGATATGCTGACCCGCATCCGCAACGGCCAAAAAGCCGGGATGAAGAAGATCGTTTGCCCTGCATCGACGATGCGCGCCAACGTTCTGAAAGTTCTGAAAGGCGCTGGTTTCATCCGCGACTTCAAAGAGCAGAACGATGCAGCCGGACACAAGGAACTGTCGATCGAACTCAAATATGAGAACGGTCAGCCGGTTATCCGCGAAATGAAACGCGTTTCCAAACCAGGTCGTCGTATCTATACGCCTGCGAAAGAAATGCCACGCTTTTACAATGGTCTGGGCCTGACCATCGTCTCCACGCCACATGGTGTGATGGACGACCAGCAAGCCCGTGCAGAAAACGTTGGCGGCGAAGTTCTCTGCCAAGTCTTCTAAGAATTATAAGGAACGAAAACTATGTCCCGTATTGCAAAAAACCCCGTTGTCCTGCCGCAAGGTGTGACTGCCGATCTGAAAGGTCAGATCATCAAGGTTAAAGGTCCGAAAGGCGAACTGACGTTCACCGTTCATGACGCGATCGAGCCAAAACTCGAGAACGGCCAGATCACGGTTATGCCGCGCAATGAAGAGCGCCAGACCCGTGCCCTGTGGGGTACCATGCAGCGCCGCATCACCAATATGGTTGAAGGCGTTAACAAGGGCTATGAGAAAGCTCTTGAAATCGAAGGCGTTGGTTTCAAATGCGCCCTGCAAGGCAAAGACCTCGTGCTGCAACTCGGTTTCAGCCATGAAGTCCGTTACCCGGTTCCTGCCGGCATCACCATCGCTGTTGAAAAACAGACGTCGATCAAAGTGAGCGGCATCGATAAAGAACAAGTCGGCCAGGTGGCTGCTGAAATCCGTGGCTACAAGAAGCCCGAGCCTTACAAAGGGAAAGGTATCCGCTACGTTGGCGAATACATCCTGCGTAAGGAAGGTAAGAAGAAATAAGTAAGGCAAAAGGAATAAGAATATGCGCCAACCAGAAACCAACGCTCAGCGCCGCGCCCGTCGTGTCCGGGCCCGCCTGTCGATCTACAACAAGGCCAAGCTGCCTCGTCTCTCCGTACACCGGACGAACGACCAGATCTATGCCCAGATCATCGATGATGCCAAAGGCGTCACCGTTGCTGCAGCTTCGACGCTCGAAGCTGAAATGAAGAGCGATGTTAAATACGGCGGTAACATTGCCGCTGCTGCTAAGGTTGGCAAACTGGTTGCTGAACGCGCCAAGAAAGCCGGAATTGAAAAAGTCATGTTTGATCGTGGCAGCTACCTCTACCATGGCCGGGTTAAGGCTTTGGCAGATGCTGCCCGCGAAGGCGGACTGGTCTTTTAAGAAACAAGGAAACAGGAAATAAACATGGCTCGTCCAGATCGTAAACCTCGCGAAGACCGCGAAGAATCAGAAATCACCGAACGCTTGGTTGCTGTCAACCGCGTTGCCAAAGTCGTGAAAGGCGGCCGTCGTTTCGGCTTTGCTGCTCTCGTCGTGGTCGGTGATGGCAAAGGCCGCGTTGGTCATGGTCATGCGAAAGCCCGTGAAGTTCCGGATGCGATCCGCAAGGCAACCGAGCAAGCCAAACGCGGCATGATCCGTGTTCCGCTGCGCGATGGCCGCACGATCCACCATGACGTCAAAGGTCATTACGGTGCCGGTCACGTGTTCCTGCGCTCCGCGCCTCAAGGTACTGGTATCATCGCCGGTGGTCCGCTCCGCGCCATTTTCGAATCCCTCGGCATCCAGGATGTCGTTGCGAAATCGGTTGGTACGAGCAACCCTTACAACATGGTTCACGCAACCTTCGAAGCTCTGAAACTGATGCAGAGCCCACGTTCGGTCGCGTCCCGCCGCAGCAAAAAAGTCAGCGATATCGTCTCGAACCGCGACGAAATCAAAGGCGCAGTTGTTGCTCCTGAAACTGCAGAAGACGCTAAGGAAGAATAGATTATGGCTGCCACTGAGAAAAAAGCCCCGGCTAAAAAAGCCGCAGCAGGTAAAACTGTTACGGTCCGCCAGCTGAAAAGCCCGGCCCGTCGTACGGTTGACCAGGAAGCGACTCTGATCGGTCTCGGCCTGAACAAACAGCGTCGTGAAAAAACTCTGGAAGATACTCCAGCGGTCCGTGGCATGATCTATAAAGTCCGCCATCTGATCGAAGTCGTTGGGGAATAGTCCTCTCTCTATATAGGTGAATGAAATGGTTAAACTGAACGAACTTAAGCCGAACAAAGGCGCTGTTAAGAAAAGACTCCGTGTTGGCCGTGGTATCGGTTCCGGCATGGGCAAAACCTCCCGTCGCGGTGGTAAAGGTCAAACGGCCCGTACCGGTGTTTCGATTGGCGGTTTTGAGGGCGGTCAAATGCCTCTGTTCCGTCGTCTGCCGAAATTCGGCTTTACGAACAACTTCCGTAAAAACCTCGAGACCATCTCGCTCGGTCAGCTTCAGGCTGCCATCGATGCGAAAAAACTCGACGGCAAAGCCCTGATCGACCAGAAAACTCTGGTTGCGGCTGGCCTCATCAGCAAAAAAGCTGACGGTGTCCGCCTCCTCGGCAACGGCGAACTCAAAGCCAAAGTTACCCTTAAGCTGACTGGTGCAACTGCGACGGCTCTCGCTGCGGTTGAAAAATCCGGTGGCTCTTTCGAAGCATACACCAAGGCAGTTAAGCCGGTTGTGCGTAAGAAGCCAAAACCAGCCTAGGGTTGGTGAAGGACAGATAATTCGAAAAAGGAGCCGGAAGGCTCCTTTTTTAGTGTTTATCGCAGGGTGAAATTTAGGCTAAAGTGTCCCTCATGCTTCATGACCTTTTCCTAGTTCCGCTCACCAGCCTTCTGTTAGTCTCAGCCACTCCTGCTGAAGTCTGCAAAAGCACGCCACAATTCGAAGTCTATCCGGTATTTCCCCGCATTGGAGAAGACAACTCGTTGCGCTCGGCGGACGTTTTTTCTGAAGATGCCTGGGGGATTCTGAAGCTTGAACATCTTGATCTTGAAACCAAGCTGTCCTTTCAGGCTGAGTATCAAGGCTATATGGACAAGAATGTTCTCTGCCAGAGAATTGCCAAGGCGACAGTGGTTTTCCGTGTTGATGCCACGCTGCAGATGAAAAATCCTTACCCTCCCAACAGCTGTGAAGCCAAGCAAATCAGACTGCATGCGCAGAAACATATTCAAACTGCGCAGGATTTTCAGAAACAAACTGTAGGCGTAGTTGAAAGTTTTCTGACCAAGGCGTTTCACGATAACGGGGCCATTAAGGTTGTCGACGGCAATAATGAGGTCGCGCTGCGAGAGTTGCAGAAAAGATTAACCGTACAGTTGTTCTCCTACTCAAAATTCTTGAATCATGAGTTCGATAAATTACAGGATCAGATAGTCGATAGCCCGGAAGAGATGAAGAAAATTTTTGCGGCTTGCCCTGATCACAAGCCCCCGGAAGCGGAAGAAGAGTAACCAGCTCTAAGGACAATCGGTCTTATAAGGTAGACAGACCCGACCCTTTCCGATAAAAAACACTGACTTAAATACGTTAGGATAAAATCATGGTTTCTGCTGTAGAACAGCTTTCCCGCAATGCCAACTGGGGTGCTTTCGCCAAAGCAACCGAACTCAAGCAACGCCTGTTGTTCGTGATTGGTGCCCTGCTGGTGTATCGTCTGGGTACGTACATTCCGATCCCCGGTATCGATCCGCATATCTGGAAAGAAATTTTCCAGTCCGGTGAGAAGAACGGCCTGCTCGGCATGTTCAACATGTTCTCCGGCGGCTCGATCCAGCGTATGACGATTTTTGCGCTCAGCATCATGCCGTATATCTCTGCCTCGATCATCGTGCAGCTCGCAACCGCGCTCTCGCCAAAACTCGAAGCCCTAAAAAAAGAAGGCGAAGGCGGACGCCAGAAGATCAACCAGTACACCCGTTATCTCACGGTGATCCTTGCCGCGGTTCAGGCTTATGGTCTTTCGGTCGGTCTCGAAAAAATGCAGGGCGTTTCAGGCTCTGCCGTGATTGACCCCGGCATGTTCTTCCGTGTTTCCACGGTTGTGACGATTGTTGGTGGTACCATGTTCCTGATGTGGCTGGGTGAACAGATTACGTCACGCGGTATCGGCAATGGTATTTCTCTGATTATTTTCTCAGGGATTGTTGCTGGTCTGCCAACTGCCATCGTTCACACGCTTGAACTCGGTCGCGAAGGTCAGTTCAGCTTCCTGATGTTGATGCTGATTGCGCTTATGATCGTAGCTGCAATCGTCTTCATCGTCTTTATGGAGCGGGCGCAGCGTCGTATTTTGGTTCAATATCCGAAACGCCAAATGGGCGCCCAGCAAATGGCCCAGGCAACGTCGAACCACCTGCCGCTCAAACTGAACATGTCGGGTGTTATTCCACCTATCTTTGCATCATCGCTGCTGTTCCTGCCGATGACGGTCGTCGGCTTCATCGGGGCTGATGGCGGCAATTTCATGGATACCCTGTCGCGTTGGCTGCAGACTGGTCATCCGCTGCACATGATCATGTATGCCGTGCTGATTATTTTCTTTGCGTTTTTCTACACCGCGATTGTTTTCAATCCGGAAGAGAATGCAGAAAATCTGCGCAAGGGCGGCGGTTTCGTACCAGGAATCAAGCCGGGCAAGAACACCGCCGAATATCTTGATTTCGTTCTCACGCGCATCACTGCAGTCGGGGCTGTCTATCTGGTTGCGATCTGTCTTCTGCCGGAATTTCTGATTGCCCAATACAGCCTGCCGTTTTACTTCGGCGGCACCAGTCTCCTGATTGTGGTATCGGTGACCATGGATACTGTTGCGCACATTCATTCGCACATGGTCTCGCACCAGTATGAAGGCCTTCTGAAACGGACCAAAATGATGAAAGGGCGTAAATAAATGAACATCATTCTGCTCGGCCCACCGGGCGCCGGAAAAGGAACTCAAGCCAAGCTCCTCGAAGATACTCGGGGCATGAAACAACTCTCCACGGGTGATATGCTCCGTGCCGAAATTTCAGGACAAACGCCGCTCGGCCTCAAGGTCAAAGCAATCATGGATTCCGGAGCGCTTGTCTCTGATGAAATCGTCATCGAAATGATTTCGAACCGCATCGACCAGCCTGATTGCAAGGCCGGATTTATTCTCGACGGTTTCCCGCGCACGGTTGCTCAGGCAGAAGCGCTCGATAAAATGCTGGCCGGCAAAGGCCGCAATCTTGATGCGGTGATTGAACTTGCCGTTGATGAAGGCATTCTGTTGTCGCGCATTCAGAAACGCGCCGCAGAAAGCGGCGGCAACGTCCGCGCGGACGATAACGAAGAAGCTCTGAAAAAACGTCTCGGTGTTTACCGTGATCAGACTGCGCCGATCATTCCGTATTATGATGGCAAAGGTATGCTCCGCCGCGTCGATGGCATGGCTGAGATCGGTGAAGTCACTCGCCAGATCGGCGATGTTCTGGCGCAAGCCAAAGCTGCCTAATCAAATATAACTCTTGAGCTATTATGTGGGCGCGCGCTGTGTGCCTTTACTCTGCACGAGACAGACTCCGGCCAGAATTTGTGACAGCGGATTTGTATACGTGCTTCTCGCCGCACCTTGAAACAGACCGAGGCGCGTCGCCTCACTGGCGGCAACAGTCCAGTGGGATTGAACGAAACTCACGACCTGTTTTTTCTGCCACTGCGCTAGGCCCATAGCGTCAAGCGTGACCATAATTTCTTTCGAGCGCTCATAATCGGCATTTGCGGTATGCCAATCCGGGCGCAGGCTTACCAGCTCGATTGCCAGGGCATCGACCCGGGGATCGTCAGTTGCAGGGCGGATTTCAATATCGTGATCAGTCATTTTGAAGCCTCTTTGTGCTTATTTTCATAGAGCATGAGCAGGGCAGGCACAAGGAAAAGCGTAAGCTAGATACGCTTTCCTTCATTTCAAAAATATTGACAAAATCTGCTTTTTATCCTAAATTTATAATCTATTAGATGGAAAAATAATTCTACAGCGTTCCGTAATTTGTCGGATTACACGACACATCTGTGAAAAAAACATACACTTGAACGAAGTGAACAGCCCGGTTAGCAGAACTAGCGGCTGAAGTTTGTTAAGTAATTGAAACAAAAAGAAATTCACTCTAACTGCTCCAAAAACCTGTAAAACGAACTAATAAACGAACTAATAAGACTGCCTCTGCCCAAAAAAACAGACCGACGAACAAACTGATATGGGCCTTATTTCAGAGGCGGGACTTAGCAGTTTGAAGCTGCTGAAAACATTGCATTTTTCCGGGAGAAAAGTGTTGACGGGGTGGCGGTTTGTCCATATATTGCGCCCAATTCCTTAATGCAGACATCTGCAAAAGCCTTATTTATAAGGCTTTTCAAGGAATTAGGCTTACGAACCGGCGTCCGTTTTAAAGCGAGATTTTACGGTTCGGATTGAAATCAACCGCACGAAGCTATTTCGGGCAATTTTTTAGGAGCAACCATGGCACGTATTGCCGGTGTTAACATTCCTGATAACAAACGCGTTATCATTTCTCTCACTTACGTTCACGGTATCGGTCGTTTCACAGCAGAAAATATCTGCCGTGATGTCGGTATCGATTTCTCCCGCCGGATCAAGGATCTGACGGAAGACGAACTCAATGCGATTCGTAAAGCCATCGATGCAGGCAAGTTCCTGATCGAAGGCGATCTGCGCCGCGAAGTGTCCCTCCACATCAAACGTCTCGTCGATATGCAGTGCTACCGTGGCCTGCGTCACCGTCGTGGCCTGCCTGTGCGCGGTCAGCGCACCAAGACCAACGCACGTACGCGTAAGGGTCCTGCCAAGCCGGTCGCTGGTAAGAAAATCGTCAAGAAATAATTGATAGAGAAACAAGAGGTCCATCATGGCACAACCATCCGCCGCTAAAGGCAAAAACGCCAAAGGCGCAGTTAAAAAGAAAACCGTTCGCAAGAACATCCACAGCGGTGTCGCGCACGTCAACGCATCGTTCAACAACATTCACGTCACCATCACCGACGTGCAGGGCAACACGATTTCGTGGTCAACTGCAGGCATCGTTGGTTTCAAAGGCTCACGGAAATCTACTCCGTACGCCGCACAGCTGACTGCTGAAGATGCTGGCCGCAAGGCACAGGAACACGGTCTCAAGGAAGTTGACGTTGTTGTCAAAGGTCCGGGAGCTGGTCGTGAATCTGCTCTGCGTGCGCTCTCGACGATCGGTCTGGTCGTTAAAGCAATTAAAGACGTTACTCCGGTGCCGCACAACGGTTGCCGTCCGCCGAAACGCCGCCGCATCTAATTGCGACGGCTTTCGTCATTATCTGCTGATTTATTGATCTGTGCTTTACGCGTGGTTGAAAAGGAAAAATAGGGAATGCTCATTCAGAAAAACTGGCTCGAACTGATTAAACCTAACAAAGTGGATGTTGAGCGTGGCTCGACCTCTCCAACGCTTGGTAAAATTGTTGTAGAACCCCTCGAGCGCGGTTTTGGTCTTACACTTGGTAACTCACTGCGCCGCGTTCTGCTTTCGTCGTTGCAAGGTGCTGCCGTCACTGCCGTTAAAATCGCCGGTGTTCAGCATGAGTTCTCGACAGTTGAAGGCGTCCGCGAAGATGTCACTGACATCATCCTCAACATCAAAGCCATCGCCGTGCGTATGCACGTTGAAGGTCCGAAGCGTATGCGCCTTGCTGCTGAAGGTCCATGCGAAGTCACTGCTGGCATGATCGAAGCTGGTGCCGACATCGAAATCATGAACCCTGATCTGGTTATCTGCACCCTCGATAAAGGCGCGAAACTGGACATGGAAATGACCGTCAACACTGGCAAGGGTTACCGCCCAGCTGCCCAGAACCGTCCGGAAGATGCTCCAGTTGGCCTGATCCCGGTCGACTCGATCTTCTCGCCAGTTCGCAAAGTCTCCTACGAAGTAGAAGATACCCGCGTTGGTCAGATCACCGACTACGATAAACTGAACCTCAGCGTTGAAACCAACGGCGTGATCTCTCCGGAAGATGCAGTGGCCTATGCCGCCCGTATCCTTCAGGATCAACTTCAGGTCTTCATCAACTTTGAAGAGCCAAAAGAAGCCAAAGCGTCCCGCGAAGAGGAAAGCCTGCCGTTCAACCGCAACCTGCTCAAAAAAGTCGAAGAGCTGGAACTGTCGGTTCGTTCTGCAAACTGCCTCAAGAACGACAACATCGTTTACATCGGCGACCTGGTTCAGAAATCCGAAAGCGAAATGCTGCGCACCCCTAACTTCGGTCGCAAGTCGCTCAACGAAATCAAAGAAGTTCTCACGATCATGGGCCTCCACCTCGGCATGCAGATCGAAGGCTGGCCGCCTGAGAACATCGAAGACCTGGCCAAGAAAATGGATGATCCATTCTCGAACTAGATTTTTAAACTATTAGGGCGTTGTGCCCGGCCCGTCGACTTACCACTGCGGTGGCCGACGGTACTTTAATGGCTTTACCCGTTAAGGCCGCAGACAGGAAAAGGACCCTGACAAATGAACCACGGTATTAAACAACGTAAACTGAACCGTACGTCTTCTCACCGTAAAGCCATGTTCTCGAACATGTGCAATTCGCTGATCAAGCACGAACAGATCGTTACAACTCTGCCGAAGGCAAAAGACCTCCGCCCGATCGTTGAAAAACTGATCACCCTTGGTAAAAAAGGTGGCTATGCCAACCAACAGCGCGCCTTTGCCATTCTGCGGGATGAATCAAGCGTCCGTAAACTGTTTGACGCTTTGGCTAAACGCTACGGCAACCGGAATGGTGGCTATGCACGCGTCATGAAAGCGGGCTTCCGCTATGGTGATGCCGCTCCGATGGCTGTGATTGAACTGGTTGACCGTGATCCAGCCGCTAAAGGCCAGGATTCAGGCACAATCCCGTCCCAGTATGAAGCAGGTCCAGCTGATGAGCTGACCGTTTCGAAGGAAAAAGTCAAAAAGGCCAACGCTCCTAAAAAAGAAGCCAAGCCAAAAGAAGAAAAGGCTGAAGGCGAAGAAAAAGCCAAGAAGCCAGCCAAAAAGGCTAAAAAAGAAGAATAAGAATCAGGCGGCGCAAGCCGCCTTTTTCATGTCTATCGTCTATCTTGTTTCCGGGATCAGAGGGGTCTATTTAAAAGGGATGAGAAAAATCCTGCTCCTGACCCTTTTAAGCATTTGGTCTGTGTCTCCTGCCTTCGCAACAGATGTTGTGCCGCAGAGTGAGAGCCAGATCCAGTTCTCCTACGCGCCGATCGTCAAAAAAATCTCGCCGGCTGTAGTCAATATCTACACCAAGCGAACCGTTACCCAGATGCAGCGCAATCCGCTGATGAATGATCCGTTCTTCGCACCGTTCTTCGGACGCGGCGGCATGGGCATGCCACGCCAGCAGATGGAAAACTCTCTGGGTTCAGGCGTGATTGTTGATGCGGGTGGACTGGTTGTTACGAATGCCCATGTTGTCAAAAACTCTGAAGAAACGAAAGTGATGCTGTCGGATGGCCGCGAATTTGATGCCAAACTGGCGTTGATCGATGAGGCGTCAGATATTGCCCTGCTGCGCATTGATACCAAAGGCGAGAAACTTCCGACCGCGCCGCTACAGCCAAGCGAAACCATGGAAGTTGGCGATCTTGTGATTGCGATCGGTAACCCTTTTGGTGTGGGCCAGACGGTCACAAGTGGCATTGTGTCGGCGCTTGCCCGCTCATCCCTCAATATCAGCGATTTTAATTTCTTTATCCAGACTGATGCCGCCATCAACCCCGGAAATTCTGGCGGTCCGCTGGTGTCGATGAATGGCGGGGTTGTCGGTATCAACTCGGCGATTTATTCCAAGGATGGCGGATCGCTCGGAATCGGCTTTGCTGTTCCTTCTGAAATGGTCGCAACGATTATCGCCGCAGAAGCCTCAGGTCAGGTCGATGGCACGCACGGAGTGAAGCGTGCCTGGGTCGGTATGACCGTTCAGGATGTGACCTCAGATATCGCAGGTTCTCTAGGTATGCTCCTGCCAACCGGCGCCTTGATTGCAGCTTTGCATCCCCTTAGCCCAGCGCGCGAAGCTGGGCTTGAGCAAGGAGATGTGATTACGGCGGTTAACGGTAAGACCGTGCGCGATGGTGCAGAACTCCGCTTCCGCCTTGCGATGGTCTCGTTGGGACAATCCGCGAAGCTGGATTACTTACGCAAAGGCAAATCCGGAACAGCTGAAATGAAATCAATTGCGGCACCTGACAGCCCTGCGCGTGAGACGACGATTTTAAAAGGCAATAATCCGTTGAGCGGGCAGACAGTCGAGAATTTGAATCCTGCCGTTGCAGTTGAGCAAGGCTTGCGTGAAGACTCTGGTGTCATTATCAGTGAGCTTGCGCCAGATCGCCAGATCAGCAATGTGCTGCGCCGGGGCGATATTATTGTCGCCGTGAATGGTAAGAAGATTGCCACGGTCAAAGAGCTTGTTGAAATCCTTGATACGAAGTCACGCACGTGGCAGATCGTTCTTGGTCATGATGGACAAACGCGCCAACTGGTTATCAGGTAACCATGGCCGATCTTTTCGCGATCGATGAGACTGCTGAACCAGAAGGCCTTCGGCCTCTGGCCGATATTCTGCGCCCGAAGACTTTGCATGAAGTCGTTGGCCAGGACCATCTCGTCGGGCCTGATGGAACCCTGCATCGCATGATTGCCAGTGGCAAACTGGCGTCTTTGATTTTCTGGGGCCCGCCCGGGTGTGGAAAGACCACTCTGGCGCGCATTTTGGCACAGCACACCGACCTTCATTTCGAACAGATTTCGGCAATATTCTCAGGCGTAGCCGACCTCAAAAAAGTTTTTGAAAGCGCTAAAGTTCGCCGCCGCAACGGGCAGGGGACGCTGCTGTTTGTAGATGAGATCCACCGCTTTAATAAATCACAGCAGGATGCTTTTTTACCAGTGGTTGAGGACGGAACGATTGTCCTGATTGGTGCAACAACTGAAAATCCTTCGTTCGAATTGAACGGTGCGCTTCTATCGCGTTCGCAAGTTATGGTTCTCAAGCGTCTTGATGATGCAGCGCTGGAAAAACTGCTCGTGCGTGCAGAAGAACATTACGCCAAATCTTTGCCGCTCGATGCGCAGGCCCGCGACTCTCTTAAAGCGTTGGCCGATGGCGACGGCCGGTATCTTTTGACACTTGCAGAGCAGGTTTTTACACAGGCCAGAGCTAACGAAACGCTCGATCAGACAGCGCTTTTCGCCATGGTGCAAAAGCGTGCGCCGCTTTACGACAAGAAAGATGACAGTCATTATAATTTGATCAGCGCCCTGCACAAATCGATGCGGGGGTCTGATGTTGATGCAACTCTCTATTGGTTTGCACGGATGCTCGACGGCGGTGAAGATCCTCGCTATCTCGCCCGGCGCATGGTGCGTATGGCCACTGAAGACGTCGGACTCGCTGATCCACAAGCCTTGCCGATTACATTGGCAGCATGGGAAACCTACGAGCGTCTTGGTAGCCCGGAAGGTGAGCTGGCCCTTGCCGAAGCTCTCGCTTATCTGGCGACTGCGCCAAAATCGAATGCGGTTTATAAGGCTTTTGGAGCTGCCAAGCGTGCAGCCAAGGAAACTGGCTCACTCATGCCGCCCAAACATATCCTCAACGCGCCGACCAAGCTTATGAAGAACGAAGGTTATGGCGCGGGATACGCGTATGACCATGATACTGAAGAGGCCTTCTCAGGCCAGAATTATTTCCCCGACGACATGCCGCGGGAAGTATTCTACGATCCCCCAGAGCGGGGATTTGAGCGCGAGATTCGCAAGCGTCTTGATTACTGGGCCAAGCTGCGTAAAGAGAAAGCCGATGATTAAAACAATCTTGTTAATTGCAGCAGGTGGTGCGCTTGGCTCTCTAGCCAGGCACGGCTCTAACCAACTGGTGATAAAGTATTTTGGTAACGATTTTCCATGGGGGATCATGGGAATAAATATTTTAGGGTCTTTGCTGATTGGTGTCATCGCAGGTCTGCTCGCCTTTTCAACGGAATGGTCGCAGGATATTCGTGCCTTCGCAGTTGTTGGGGTGCTGGGTGGATTTACGACATTCTCCGCTTTTTCACTCGATGCAGTCCTGCTGTGGGAGCGCGGTGCGATTGGCGCAATGTTTTTATATGTAACCGCTTCAGTTGTTTTATCGCTTGCTGCAACGTTCGGTGGCCTATTTTTGGTTAGGGCGTTAACAGCATGAATGACGTTCGTCACTTTACCGTCAAGGAAGATGAAGATGGCCAGCGGCTTGATCGCTGGCTTAAACAGAATTTGCCGCGTACTCCTTATGCGCTGCTTCAGAAAATGGTCCGTACCGGGCAAGTTCGTATCGATGGCAAGCGAGCCAAGACGGATACGCGAGTGGAAGCAGGTCAGGATATTCGCCTGCCGCCTGCCGAGGAACACACCACCAAACTGACATTCGATGCCAAGCCGAACGACAAGCAGTATCTGGAAGCCATTACCTTATATGATGATGGTGAAATCCTGATCCTGAATAAACCCTACGGGCTGCCAGTGCAGGGCGGTCCGAATATCCGCCGTCATATCGATGGCATGCTGGAAACGATGCGTAACCTCAAGGGTGTGCGCCCCCGTCTGGTTCACCGTCTCGACCGCGATACTTCGGGTATTTTAATCTGTGCACGGTCTTTACGCATGACGCAAATGCTCGCGACCGTTTTTCAAAGTCACTCGATCAGAAAAATCTACTGGGCCCTCACATCGCCATCACCCGCCCGCGTTAAAGGCGAGGTCAATGCTGCGCTCATCAAAGGGGAGGGTTCTCGTAAGGAAGCTATGATTATCGATCCTGTGAATGGGAAAGCGTCCAAGACCATGTACCATGTGATTGAGCGGGCTGGCAAAGAGGCGGGGTTTGTCGCCTTCTGGCCGCGCACGGGTCGGATGCATCAGATCCGCGTTCATGCCTCCGAAGGACTGGGTTGCCCTATTTTGGGGGATGAAAAATATGGCGGTTTACTTCCCTTGATTGACGATAAGGGTCTGGAAGGTAGATTGCACCTTCATGCTGCGCGCATTATTTTTGAGCATCCGTCCAAAAAGACGCTCATGGATATAGCGGCCCCTTTGCCGCCAGATCTTGTAAAGAGCTGGAAAGCCTTCGGATTTGATCCAAGCTACAATCAGGACCCCTTCGCGGACATTGCCTTTTAAGGGCTTCGGTGCAAGGATGGCTGAGGAGAAAGCTCATGATCATTCTGCCCCCCGAAGAAAAAAAACCTTCACCAGTGGCCAAGTGGATTTTCCGCATTTTATTGACCCTGTGTATCTTCATCGGCATGGGATTGTTCGGATTGAGCATCCTTTCAGGAACCAGCGATGCGCACCGTCATGGGCTGGAACAGGCTATGTCCAATATTTTCAGGACCAATGTCCGTATCGTTGAGCTGAAATCTTTCAACTTATTTCCCCAGTTTCTGGTTGATGTGCAAGATGTTCAAGGTATTTCCTCGACTGGGACAGGCGCGTTTTTTGCCAAACGCATCACGGTAGCTTTTTCGCTTTTAGATATTCTTCGTAAAAAGGGCCTGATCGAAGATTTTCAGATTGAAGATCTTCATTTTGAAGCGGGTTTGATTGGTCCCAAAGAACTAATACTGACATCAGTAAAAATTGTTCCGGCTATTTCTGGAGCATCACCTTTTGTTGACATCAAGGGCACATATGGTGGTACGGCACTGACGGCATCAGTGGGACTGGATCAGCTTCCGGGAAGAATGCGCCCAGCCTACCGTTTCGTACCCGGAGTTCCTGTAAAGCTAAATCTCGGTGAGTTTTCACTAACCGGAGTTCTTGGAGCCAATAAAGATGATTATCAGGAAATCAAAGATGTAAGTCTTAAGTTGAACGATGAAGAGGTTATGAGCGGAGCTATATTGCTGAAGCCAGTCGATGGAAAATTTGCTCTTCACATCAGCTTCAAACTCGAGGGTTCATCCGGCTTATTTGTTTATGTTCCTTCAGGTCATCACCAGACATTGACCTTTGATAAAGCCAATCTTGATGATTTTACCAAAGATAAGCCTCTCTGGCTTAAACTGATGCAAGCATGGCACAGGGCTATTACAAATTCTGACTCAGCAAAAATTGGTAACAAAGCTGGCCAAGACCAAGTCTCTCTCAAAATCAATGAGCTGCAAGGCGCGTTCGCCGGCAATACGATCAAGGGTGAATTTATTTATGGTGATGAACATATTACTGGCTGGTGGAGTGGTAACTTGGATGGCATACATGCGAAAAATGAAAAGATCCCAGCGAGTGGTGCGGTAGAATGCGCCTTGGTACGATTTGCTCCCAAGGGTGAGTCCTGGATTTCTGATTACGTGATTACGGTCCTGCCGCCGTTCAGCGTAAAATCCCTGCTCGAAATTAACGAGCAGGCCGGTACGGTAAAGTTCAAAACTGAACAAGTAGCCAAAGGTGTCTCTGTGTTTGGTGAGGACCTCTCAGCGTACAGTCTGTATCGCGAAGAGCTGGGCTTGGCAGAAAATAATGTCTGCGCTGATATTCCTGGCTTTGCTCCAGTTCCAGCTCAAGCGCCGGTAAAATCAGAACCGGCGTCTACCCCGGCTACACCATGAAGAAATTCTATCATCTCGTCGCGGTAAATCATTATCCGGAAGGGTATGCGGTTTTGCTTGATGCCAAGCCAATCCGCACGCCGCAAGGTCAGTTGCTGTTGTGCCCGAACGAGGATTTGGCTAATGCCGTAATGGGCGAATGGGTTGCGCAAGTTGAAACCATCAAACCTGAGACGATGCCAATTACACAACTGGTGACAACATATCTTGATAAGGTGCAGGGGCAGCGTGAAATTCTGCACCCTGAGGTCATGAATTTTCTTGATACAGATTTACTCTGTTACCGTGCGGGTGACCCGCCAGCGTTCGCTGCACGTCAGGAAATGGTATGGGATCCCGTCTTGTCTTGGTTTCAGGAAAGTTTCAGCGTCAAGATTCAAACTACAACTGAGCTTGCCGCGTTACGTCAGGATCCTCAAGTTCATCAGAGCGTTGAGACATATGTCCGCAATCTTTCCGACGCATATTTCTCTATCTTGCAGATCGTGACAGCCGAAACCGGATCGCTGCTTCTGGCCATAGCTTTTCTTGAAAAAGCCGTCACACCTCAAGATACCTTCAATGCGGCGCAGGCTGAAGAGTTGTTGAAGTCCGAAATTTATAACGAAGAATTCTACGGTAAAGCGCCGGACATTGAGAAAAAACAAGCTCATCTTTTACTGACCCTGCAGGCGGCGCGAAGATTTCTTGATACGTTTGGCGACAGTTACAGCCAAGAATAAATATTCAGGATACGGTAATTCTTGAAAGCCCTGACGCTGCCGCGCGCAACACGCCATAGCAGATAGAGAAGCCCTGGAAACATCCACAGAATGACGCTTTCAAGAATCAACGGCATGTTTGTGTCTAAGTAACGCTGCTCAGCAGCTTCAAGATCGGCCATCGATGGAATCGCTCCAGAATTTACCTGATCGAGCAGAGTGTCGATCGCGCTTGAGTCGGCTTTATCGTAAACCATCCAACTTGCGCCGATCATACCGATTGACGCAAAGAAAGAATAAATCCAGATGCTACGTATGATAAAAG
Organism: uncultured Pseudobdellovibrionaceae bacterium; assembly: GCA_964368875.1. GTDB lineage: Bacteria > Pseudomonadota > Alphaproteobacteria > Micavibrionales > Micavibrionaceae > CAYJDG01. The sequence goes on along the minus strand of CAYJDG010000012.1, from coordinate 25,716 downwards.
TGAAATGATGATGTTCAAGGCTGTCGTCTTTAGACATACCGCGCAGTATGTAAGTTAGAATGAGAGTGACTAAGATCAGGGAGAGGCAAAGATTTTGCGCCATATAGGTTGGAATACCACCACATAGAGCTGCACCACCAGTCAGAGCGTAGATACTCAAAATTTTTATGCGGGTCTTATCCATGAAAGCCTCTGTAAATCCAACCTATCGCCGACCAAAAAGTTTTTCAATCTCGGCTAACGATAAAGAGATGTAGGTAGGTCGACCGTGATTACATTGTCCGGAGAGTGGAGTTTCTTCCATCTGGCGCAGCAGGGCGTTCATCTCGATGACATTCAACCTGCGCCCAGCGCGGACCGAGCCATGACAGGCCATCGTCGATAACAAGGCATTGATTTTTTCTTCAAGGCGGTCTGGTTGATCTTTTTCTGCCGCGTCTGCAGCCAGATCTTTCACAAGTTGCGCAACATCTATACGACCACTCAGAACCGCAGGAATGGTCCGCACAGCAACAGCACCGACACCGAAGCCTTCAATTTCAAGCCCGAGCTGGGCCAAGGTCGTGGCCTGTTCCAGTAAACGGGCGCTGCCAACATCGTCCAAAGTTACGATCTCGGGTGTCAAAAGACCTTGTTTTTCAATCCCGCCTTCTGCGAGCTGTGCCTTGAAGCGTTCATAGACAAGGCGCTCATGAGCCGCATGCTGATCCACAATCACCATGCCCTGATCTGTCTGGGTAATAATGTAGTTCTCGTGTAGCTGGGCGCGTGCTGAGCCAAGAGGGTAATTTATATCTGTCTCAGTTTGTATATCGGGCGTATCAAAGCGCGCTGAGGGCTGGAAAGACATGGCTGGCTGGTAGGCTTCATAAACCTGCTCAGCCAAATTGCCATACATAGGAGGTGGCAGATTGCGGTTACCGGCAGCATAAGGTGTGAACGCCTGAGTTTGGAAGCGCTCCATCGTCTGGGTATTGAGTGCGCCGTTACGGGTAATGCCTTGAGTCCGCAATGCCTGATGAATGCCACTGACAATCAGATTGCGTATAAACGCGCTATCGCGGAAACGCACTTCAGCCTTTGCAGGATGAACGTTTACATCTACATCTTCGGCAGGGCAGGTCAGAAAAAGGGCGACAACCGGATAGCGGTCGCGGGACATGACATCCATGTAAGCCCCTCGTACAGCTCCGAGTAAAAGGCGGTCTTTTACAGCACGGCCATTGACGAAAAGATATTGATTTTGCGCGGTGCCCGCGCTGTAGGTCGGCAAGCTGATCCAGCCCGTCAGTCTCGCTCCGTTCCTCTCCATATCAAGCGTCAGGGAGCTGGCTGCAAATTCAGTGCCCATGATGTCTTTGATACGCTGAAGGCGCTGTTCTTCAGGAACACTTGAGAGAACGGCATAATTAAAACTTTGTGTCCCGTTATGGGTCAGGCGGAATGCAACATGGGGATTGGCGAGCGCGAGGCGCTGCAGCATCTCCTTGGCGACACTGTACTCCGTAGTCGTGGTCTTCAGAAATTTAAGGCGGGCAGGGGTCGCGTAAAAAAGGTCGCGCACTTCAACACGTGTTCCCTCGGGGATGTTTCCAGGACGGGCAGTTGATTTAGTCCCACCCTCAACTGAAATCTCCCACGCCTCACCACCACGTTCTCGCGTGGCGATGTGCAGGCGCGCAACCGAGCCGATTGAAGGCAGGGCCTCGCCCCTGAAGCCGAGAAAATTAATATTAAGAAGATCATCATCCGGCAATTTGGACGTGGCATGACGGTCAAGGGCAGAGGTTAAATCATCCCTGCCCATTCCGCTGCCATTATCCCGGACTGCGATTAAAGCCTTGCCGCCCTCATTCAGATCAACCTCGATACGGGTTGACCCTGCATCAAGAGCATTCTCTACGAGCTCCTTAAGGGCGGCTGCCGGGCGTTCAATGACCTCCCCGGCGGCAATCTGGTTAACCAGATAGTCTGGCAAATGACGGATTTTCATAGAATTAAACTAGGGTTCTTGGTGAGAAATCGCCACTTAAAAGCTTAAGTTCTCCGCAGAATTAATCTTCAAGGATTGTTCCCTTAACAATCGCATTAGTCAGATCAACAGCTTGCCGGCGTTCACCAAAGTTCAGGGTCCCTAGATTTGCACCTTCAAGATTGGCATTCGTAAGATTTGCACCGCGTAAACTTGAGCCACGCAAATCCGCTCCACTGAGATTTGCCCCACTGAAATTGCAATCATCGAGAATAGCGCACTGCATATGAATGCCGGCAAGATGCATACCGCTAAAATTGGCGCCGCGTGCTTTCACTGCTATCAATGGATATCTGACAAGATTTCGCACTGAGCGCATATCCAGCCCTGAGATATCGAGTTGCTCCCCACGTGCGCCTTTTGAACCGATCCATTTGGCATGGTTGGTCAGGCGGGTGATCATAGGGTCTTCGCTTTGAGCAAGAGAGACTGAGGCAACTCGTTCAACATCGGGATCTGTGGAAAGACTAAAATCCGTCATTCTGCCGGGGGCTTCTTTTTCACTGAGATCTAAATCAGAGCTGCGATCATCGGTATCTTCAGATTGGCTGAGATCAAGGCCTGGTCTGCGATTATAAGTATCTTCAGGCGTGCTCAAATCGACTGCGGAAAGCCGGGCGGCTTCATCCGTTTCGGTGAGGTCAGTGTAAGCAGAACGTTGTTCGTTTTTCTCACTGTAATCAATGGTTTTGATACCTTGTTGATTATCAATCTGGGCTTGCTTAGAGGCAAAAATCTGCCCGCCGCGCAGATCAGCAGTCGTCAAATCCGCGCCTTCAATTTTTGCGCCCTCTCTTGATGTTCCACGCAAATCTGCCCGTGAAAAATTAGCCCATTCAAGGTTGGCACGGTCGAGATTACAGCCATAAAAAGCAGCCCCAGTAAAAGTGCCGCGCTTTAAATTACAGTCACTCAGATTAGAGCCTGTGAAATCAGCCCCTGATAAGTCGGCTCCACGAAAATCTAGCCCTGACAGATCCGCAAATTTGAATACAGCGCGAGCGCCGCCCTGCTTCCCAATAGAGAAATAGCGATGTTTACGAATAGCAGAATCAAACTGCTCTTGCGTAACACGCTCAGGCGGTTTGGGTGTTGCCATTTCATTACTCCACGTTGGGGAGGCTTGTAACTGTGGATGTCGGGGTCAAATTAGAAGGCTTTCCTACCATCATGATCGTCATTTTTTGAGGGTCAAGCAAGCGCTTCGAAACTCTGGCCACATCATCAGCTGTAACCGCCCGTAAGGATTTTTCGCGCAGATCCAGATAGTTTCTGGGTAGGCCTTCCATCTGGAAAGCAAGCATGTAAGCTGAAATTTCGTCGGTCGAGGTAAGGTTGAGGGGGACTGAACCGATCAGATAGGTCTTGGCATTATGCAGTTCCTGCGCTGTGACTGGGCCTTTAAGAAAGGTGTCCATCTCGGCTCGGGTCAGATCAATAAGTTCTTTGACTGTCTCGTTACGTGTTGAGCTGCTAATGCTGAAAATTTCAGCATGATCCATCTCACTCAATCCACTGTATATCCCATAAGTCAAACCGCGTTGCTCACGGATGATTGTCATGAGGCGGGATCCGAAGCCAGCACCGCCGAACACAAAGTTCATGACTTCAGCTGCAGAGTAATCAGGATCTTTCCATTTTATTCCGGGCAGGGCCATTTGAATGACAGTCTGAGGAATCTCCTTAGGATAGAGAACAATACCGCCTTTTTCCGGAAGTTGGACGTCGGCAATTGGTGATTTTTCGGACTGTGCGGGCAAGCTCCCAAAAATTTCATCAAGGGCTATAGCGAGCTCTGCTTCAGAGATATCCCCGGCAACGGCTACAACCAGATGATCGCGTGTTAAAGCCGATTTGAGCTTCTGCCGAAGGTCATCTCCATTGATTTTTTTGAGAGATGTTAATGTCCCGCCACTATTAAGTTCATAAGGGTGGCCTTTAAAAAGTGTCGCATTTAGAAGACGCGCAACCATCCAGTCGGGATCATTCATGTCTGTGCGTATACGTGAAAGATTAGCCTGACGCATGCGCTCGACGGCTTCAGCATCAAAGCGTGGCTTGGTGAGTGCAAGGCTTAACAATTCAAACGCTTTGGTACGATTTTTTGTCAGAGTTTTGAGGCTGCCGCCAAAGTCATCGCGCGAAGCTGAAAAGCTTAAAGAAATAGAAAGATCATTAAGCAGGCCCTGGAAAGCCTTGCTATCTAGATCACCTGCACCCTCATCCATTGTATTCGAAAGCATACGTGACAGACCTTGCTTATCAGCAGGATCACTAGAGGAGCCGCTCTCGCGGAAACTAAAACGTAACGATAAAACAGGAATAGTGTGGTCTTCAACCAGCCAAGCCGTAATACCGCCCGCAGACTTTACTTCTTTGATATTGAGAATTTCTGCCTGTGCGGGAGAGCTCAGGCAGAAAAGAATTGTGAGCAGCGCAAGAAAACGGATCATTCAGCTTTTTCCTTTGGCAGCAAATACCCGGTCACGGGCTGGTGAGCGGGGCTAACCGGGCTAAGATATTTGGTCAGTACGGCCTGAACGGCGTCGGGGCGGACGCCACGAATGCGCTGTGGCCAGTTCTCAACATCATCAAGGGTTGCGCCTGCGGCAAGAGCCTGACCAATGACCATGGCTGGACCAGAGACGCTGTCACGGGCGTAAATGGCGCTGTCGATCAGTCGGTTTTTGGCGGCATTGATCTCTTCAGTGGTGAAGCCGTTACCAATCAATGTGCTGAATTCTTTTTCCAGCGCCGTCTGCAGTTTTTCTATGCTCACACCAGGGGCCGGGACGGCATAAAGCCAGAGGCTACCGCTACCACGGTTATCGCCGTCGTAGCTGAGGTCCACACTGGTCGCAAGCTTTTGCTTCACCACCAGATCCTGATACAGGCGCGTGGAGGAGCCGCTGCTGATCACATTTTCAAGAACCGTTAGCGCATAAGATTCGTCATGGTTTTGCAGGAAACCAGGTGCGCGCCATGCCCGTATGAAGACTGGTTCACGAACATCTTCATGATGAAGGGTCATTACTTGTGCAGCTGGCATATCGGGAATATCCGCCCTGATATGGGCTGGCACTTCTTTATATTTAAGAACGCCGTAATATTTTTCAGCAAGCGGACGAAGTTCAGCTGCTGTGACATCTCCCGAGACAACAAGAATGGCGTTGTTTGGGGCATACCAAGTTTTGTAATACGCCTCCATATGCGGCCATTGAAGTAGGGGCATTTCATTTTTCCAACCAATGATCGGAATACCATAGGGACTTGTGTTGAATAATACAGCGCGTAACTGTTCGGAGAACAGGCTGCGCGGATCATTGTCCGTCCGCTGGCGCCGCTCTTCGATGATGACCTGCAATTCCGAGGTCACCTGATCGGCAGGTGGTCTGAGGTTGACCATACGGTCGGCTTCAAACGCCATAACTTTGGACAAATGCTCTTTGGCAATTGATTGAAAATAGGCTGTAAAGTCCCATGAAGTGAAGGCGTTGTCTTCGCCACCCAACGCCCTGATGATTTTTGAGAACTGCCCGGACGGAATGGCAGGGCTACCTTTGAACATCAAATGTTCAAGAAAATGCGCTGCCCCGGAAACGCCGTCACCTTGCGGTTCATCAGCAGCACCAACTTTATACCAGACCATATGCGTAACAACAGGCGCGCGGTGGTTGGGAATAACCACGACCTGCATCCCGTTTGAAAGGGTGAAGGTCTCGGCATTAAAAACTTTTTCTTCTGTCCGCTCTTGGTTGACCGGAGTTATCGTCGGCGATGACAGGGCCGTTCCTGAAAGTAACCCAAGCAGGATGAAAGAATAGAGAACTGATTTCATTGGAAACCTTTTTAGTCGTCGAGGGTTGGGGTATCGCCTTGAGTTACGGTCTTACCCGATTTTTTGTTGGCCTTCAGCCGTTCAAGCTCTCCCGGAGCATCCACGATTGTAGCAGGGGCATCACCCTTCTGGACGATACCCATGATGCGCTTGACGACCGGGCGGTTATCATTTGTATCCTCAACGGCCTCTTTATTGACCACGGAGCGAATATTTGGATCAGACTGTGTGGCCCCTGCGCGCTGCAACAGGACGTTTTCAGCGGTTGATGCACTCGATGCGGTTGCGCTGCTAGGCTGACCAAGCACAGCTGCCTGGGCAGCGACTGTTGGGCTGATTTCCTGCGGACGGGCAATGCCCGGTTGAGGGCGCGGCAGAACGATTGGCTGCCCGGCCTGCTCGGGCGGCATCTGCAGCGGCGCGCGGGCCAACACGGCAAATTCATCCGGCGCATGACGTGTCAGACCGAGTTGCTCTTTGGTTGCCTGACAACCAGCGAGAGAGAGCATAAGCGGAAGAATGAAAATAAGCCGGGTATTCATGGGACATAACCTTTTTTACGCTTGGGCTCTAAGAATAGACCATCGTAGGCTAGCAACGCAACGCCTGCGACGATACAGGAATCCGCCAAATTAAAGGCTGGCCAGCCATAAGAACCAACATGGAAATAGAGAAAATCTGCAACCGCACCAAAGCGGACACGGTCCCAGACATTGCTGAGCGCGCCTGCCACAATCAGGACCAGTGGGAAGGCGGTCATTTTTGAATTGGTCGTCATCAACCAGTAAAAGAAAACCAAGCTCAAAGTGAGGGCGACGCCGATAAGAATATAGGCCACATAAGTGCTCTCACTGGTGAACAGGCTGAAGCTCACACCTTTATTCCACGCCATGACCAGATCAAACCACGGCGTCATTTCAGCCCGCATGGATGGAAGTTTCTCCATGCGCAGTGAAAAGAGCCATGGCAGAAAATCGATACTTTCACCGGTTGCTTCAAAACTACGCAGTCGGAAATACCTTTCAATGACCCACCACTTGGTCACCTGATCGATAAGAATCAGGAGAGTGATGATGACTGGAAAAGCCAGTTTAAGGCCGGGGGAAAGCGGCTTGGTCACTTAGGCAGCCTTCCGTTGTTGCAGGTAATAACGCACTGCATCCGCATCACGCAAAGAGAGGTCCGGATATTCAGGGTCGGTGCCGACTTCAGGTAAAACTTTCCAGCAACGTTCGCAACGTTGTCCTTCCGCGGGTTTGAAGATGACCCCAACGCCCGGTACTTGCTGTAAAGTGACGGCTCCGGCAGGAGGGGCTTCTTCGAGCAAAGTTGCGCCAGACGTGATGCAAAGCTCAGACAGGTCGATGCCCTTCACTGCATCAGCATATTTACCGCTGACATAAATGGTGGGCTTCGCCTCAAGAGATGAGCCGATGGTCTTGCTGGCGCGAGCCGGTTCAAGGGCGGCGAGCACAACATCACGCACTTTCAAAATATCGATCCAGCGGCTTTCAAGATCAGGTTGTCTTGAGAGTCCCGGCAGCGCACTAAAAGTGCGAAGATGTAAGCTATCGGCGTCTTCAAAAACACCTTTCGGGCGATAACCCCATACTTCTTCGGTCGTAAAAGGGATGATCGGTGCGAGACGAGTGAGAAGAAAATCGAATATCTCGGCAAGCACTGTACGGCACGCACGGCGTTCAAAGCCGTCAAGGCGGTCACAATAAAGTCGGTCCTTACGGATATCAAAATAGAACGAGGACAGGGTTGCGTTACAGAACGTGTAGAGAGACTGGGTCATCGCACCGTAATCATGCACGGCGATGGCGTTCTGAACTTCATCATCAATCCGAGCAAGTTCTGAAAGAATATATTTCTCCAGTTCAGGAAACGCAGCGTAATCTTTTTTATCAAGCCGTTCGGCGGGGGTGAAGCCATCGAGGGCGCCTAGCAGGAAGCGGAACGTGTTACGCAGGCGACGATAAACGTCAGCGACGTTCTTCATGACATCGCCCCCGATTTTAACGTCTTCTGAATAGTCCGACATCACGGTCCACAGACGCAGGATATCGGCCCCGTAATCCTTCATCACGACATGCGGATCAACCACATTACCGTCGGATTTGGACATCTTGCGGCCTTTTTCGTCGAGCACGAAACCATGCGTCAGAACGTTTTTATAAGGCGCGCGACCACGCGTGCCGCAGGCTTCAAGAAGAGATGAGTGGAACCAGCCACGATGCTGGTCAGAGCCTTCAAGATAAAGGTCGGCAGGCCAATGCACATCGGTCCGGTCTTCACAGACGAAAGCATGGGTACAACCGGATTCGAACCAGACATCGACGACATCAAAGACCTGATCGTAATCAGCGGCCTTGTAAGTAGAGCCAAGAAAATCCTGCGGCGGACGGGCAAACCACGCATCGGAGCCTTCTTCTTCAAAAATCTCCGCGATCTGCTCGAGCACTTGCGGATCTTTAAGTGGCTGTCCAGTTTTCTTATCAAGGAACAGCGCAATCGGCACACCCCAGGTGCGCTGGCGCGAGATACACCAGTCGGGTCGCCCAGCAATCATCGCAGTGATGCGGTTTTCGCCTTGGGACGGGAACCAGTTGGTATCTTTGATTGCGGTCAATGCCTTCTCCCGCAACGTCGCACCATCCTGCGCCTGATCCATGGCGATAAACCATTGCGGCGTCGTGCGGAAAATCAGCGGCGCTTTCGAGCGCCAGCTGTGTGGGTATTCATGTTTGACGGAGCCTTTGGCAAGCAGGCCGCCAGAGGCATCAAGGGCCTTGAGAACAGCAAAATTGCCGTCGCCCATTTCACCTTTTTCGGTGTAAATCGCCATACCTGCGAACAACGGAACATGGTCACGATATTTACCGTCATCGGTGACATTATCGGTAACTTCGAGGCCAGCGGCTTTGCCGAGATAGAAGTCATCCTCGCCATGGCTTGGCGCGATATGCACGAACCCTGTTCCGGCATCAGCAGTTACAAAGTCACCTACTAACAGCGGCACATCAAAGTCGTAGCCTTGACCGCGCAGTGGATGCTGGCTAACGATACCACTCAGTTCGCTCCCTTTATAAGTTTTGTCGAGCGACCACGCAGCAATCTTACCGTTCTTTTTCACATCTTCGGCAAGCGCGGTTGCGATCAGCAATTTTTCTCCGACCGTATTGCGGCTGTCGGCGGCCAGTTCAGTAACTGTATAGACGCCATATTCGATGTCTTCGCCACGCGCGATGCCACGGTTGGAAGGCATGGTCCACGGGGTCGTTGTCCAGATAACGATTTTAGTACCCAGCAGCTCGGGCTTATCGGCTTTAATGATGGGGAACTTGACCCAAATGGTGATCGACTTGTGTTCCTTGTATTCAATTTCGGCTTCAGCAAGAGCCGTCTTCTCAACGACGGACCACATCACCGGCTTAACGCCTTTGTATAATAGGCCGTTCATCAGGAATTTATGAATTTCGCGCACGATGGTAGCTTCGGCGTGCTTGGTCATCGTCATATACGGATCGGCCCAATCAGCCATGACGCCCAGACGTTGGAAATCATTGGTCTGGATGTTTGCCCATTCCTGCGCAAAGTCGCGGCATTCCTGACGGAATTTCAGGATATCAACAGCATCTTTATCAAGACCCTTTTCGCGGTACTGTTCCTCGATCTTCCATTCGATCGGCAGGCCGTGGCAATCCCAGCCGGGAACCAGTGCCGCATCGAAGCCCTGCATTTGCTTGCAGCGGTTAACGATGTCTTTCAAAGATTTTGTAAACGCGTGACCAATGTGCGCGCGACCATTGGCGTAAGGCGGCCCCCAGTGGAGAACCCATTTCGGTTTGCCGAGGCTCGCGTCACGGATCTGTTTATAGAGATCTTTATCCTGCCAGTTTTTAAGAATAACTGGTTCCTTTTGCGGAAGTTCTCCGCGCATCGGGAAGTCGGTCTTGGGCAGAAACACGGTCTCTTTGTAAAAGTCCGCGCCGGAGGAGGTCTGTTTGTCGGTCATGCTAAATTCTATCAATGCTGATGCTGTATGGGGATATCAAACTTGCGCGGTGCGCGAAAGCCCGGCTCTCTCTTTATATGAGAACCGGGAGCGTAATTCGGCTAATGGCACGGCGGGGCGATTGCATGACCCTAATATGGCAATAAAATAGCTCAAAAACAAGCCTTAACCGATCAATCCGGTGAGCATTAAAACCAGTGGCAGATAGAAAATCGCGATCAGTGTCGAAATCAGGACGGCAATGGCCGCGTCGCCAGCCTTCAGGTCGAGTTTGATGGCAAAAGCGACGGTATTAACAGCCATCGGGACGAGAGAAAGGACCATCATCATGGTGTGGACCTGTTCTGTAAAAATATTCAGAACAGCCTGATCGAGCACGATAAAAGCGAACATGCTGAGCGGCCAGATAATGAATTTGGCTGCCAGCATCGAGA
>CAYJDG010000012.1:11353-15291 GCA_964368875.1 uncultured Pseudobdellovibrionaceae bacterium | reverse complement strand
CCGACGGTAACCTCGGATAAAGCGACGCCCAGATTCATCAAAAGGTAGATGCCCATGACATCAGAACCGAACAGCGCAAGGATGATCGGAATGCCAAAATAGCCTGTATTTCCAGAGCCTGCCGACATACCAATGATGTTTGCGCGGCCATCTTTGAGACAGCGGTTCGAAAGATAAAACCCGCCAAGCGAAACGACTGCCGAGAATGTGTAAATCAACACAGGCAGCAGCAGATAGGACGGATTGAAATCAAGCTTGGCCATCGCCCCGAAATTCACAATCGGCGCGATAATAAAAATCGCGATATTGGCGAGAGTCATCGTATCGATGCTGAATTTACGCCCGGCAACGAAGCCAAGAGCGATCAGAACAAGAAGGGGTAAGGCGTTTGTAACCAGAAGAAGAAATATGCTCATATTTGACTATGAGCATATTCAAGCCGGGTTGTGCAGCAGTATTTTGCGGGTTTCTTCGCAATCTTTGGCCATCTGTATTTTAAGGGCGTCGAGGCTATCGAATTTGGCTTCGTCGCGCAGTTTCTGCGCTGGCCGGATGCGTAGGGATTGGCCATAAAGGTCGCCACTATAGTCGAGTAAATGCGCTTCCAGCAATGCAATCCTGGCCTCGAACATGGGCCTGATGCCGATATTGACTGCGGCCATGCGCCAGTCTTTTTCGGCAGGCAAGCGGACCCACGCGGCATAGATGCCATAGGCCGGGTGAATGGTTTCGCCGAGTGGAATATTCGCGGTCGGATAGCCAAGCTCACGCCCGCGCTGATCACCCTTTTCAACGATGCCTTCAATTTCCCATTTCCAGCCGAGCAGCGCATTCGCTTCTGCGATGTGGCCGGACTGGAGCAGGCCGCGGACGCGGGTTGCTGAATAAATCGCTTTCTGCGCGTCCTTGACTTGATCGATAACGGTGCAGTGAAAACCTGCCTCTTTGAGCGTCTGGATACTGCCCGCACGGTCTTTGCCGAAATGGAAATCGGCACCGACGACCAGATTGCTGGTGCCAAGTTTGGCCTTGAGGATCAGGCTGATAAATTCATCGGCGCTGAGATGTGCGATGGCCCACGAAAAATCGAGCACATAGACGCACTCGGCTTTGGCCACTTCAAGACGACGCAGCTTCACTGGGAGCGGCGTGACGCGGAAGGGCGGATCATCGGGGCGAAAGAGGCGGCGCGGGTGCGGCTCGAAGGTCAGCACGCCAAACGGGCGGCCAAGATCGAGCGCGCGCTTGCGCGTGATCTCCAGCAAGGCATGGTGGCCGCGATGCAGGGCATCGAAGTTACCAATTGCAACTACGGCATCTTTGGCGTCGGCGGGCACGCCCTCAGAGAGTTTGAAAACACGCATCCGCCTTTATTACATTTTTATTTGCAGGCCGGATAGTCCTTGGCGCTGACGCGGGTCCAGGTCTGGGATTTGCCCAGCAGCGGGATACCTACATAGCCACGGACATTCAGGGTATTGGCATCCTTGACCGTCAGGGTGGCGTGGTAGGTGTCGCCCTCGTCGGCCTTGTAAATCTTGCCCTCTTCCCAGACTTTCAGGTTCTTGGCATTGTTTTTGAAACCCCATAACAGCGGGAGTTTGCACATCGGCTTATCCCGTTTGCTGGCATCCGGATTTTTGCTATCGGTCTTCATGCCGCCGTCGATGATCCATGCGATTTTGCCGCAGATACTTTCGCCGCAGCGGTCAATCTTGATGGCGGAGCGTTTGTTCTCGGTCAACCACAGGCCAGTCGGGTCCGGAGCGTCGGCTGCTTGTGCCGTAAACGCACTGAGGGTCAGGACAAACACAGAAAGAACGAGGGAGCGCACCATGGAAAACCTCCTGAGACTTCGGGAATGATCAGATAGGTTCATTATCCGCTTTTTCCGGGGCCGCGTCTATCTGCGGTGCAGCAGCGGATACGGGGGTCATCACCACAGGCCGCAGTATCGGCACAATGGCGCCATCAGGCGATAAGAGATCGGTGCGTGCGCGAATGGCATTCAATAAGGTGGAGATAACATCGGCATCAAGGGAACCAAAACGGGCCTGCATCAACGCAGCCATTTCCGAGATATTTTTCTCTTCGATCTGCGGCGGCAGCGGATCAAGACCGAGCGTGCCAACGATCCGGCCAAAGGCATTCTGACCCTCAGCGTAGGCGATCTGCAGGCGCGAGCGGGTCAAGAGCTGATCCATTTCAGAAGCCAGCAACTGGGCTTCGCCGACTGTGGTTTTTTCCGGGCGCGCCCGGGTATATTCAACGAGGCGCGTGTTCACGCCCATCATACGCTTCAGCAGGCCATAATTGTCCTGCGCGATGTCATAGCGCGTATCGGCAATGCTGAGCTGGGTCAGAACAGTTGCGACCATCGCCATGCGTTGCAGGTCGGCAAGCTTCTCGCGGTTCTCGGCGTGTTGCAGACGCGTCGGCAGCGTGAAGAGGTTCATCAGGTTTTGCGTCAGGCCAACCGAGAAGCTGGCCCAGCTTTCATCGTCGAGGAAAGAATTGCTGTCGTAGTTATAGCCGACAATACCGCCGATACCGGGGAAGGTTTCCAGCACTGAAACAGTCGAGCCGCGTGCGGCGACCCGTTTGAGCAAAGTCTGTTCGCGCATTTCGGGGCGGATCAAAAGTGCGAGGACTTCGAGATCCTGCCGCTGGGTCATCAGTTTAGGCAGGGCATCCGCTGCCATCATGTCAGCTTCGGAGGCGGCGAGATCAAATGGTGTCGCCGGAGGAATACCCATTAAGGCGGCAAGTTCAGCGCGGGCCGTAGCTAAGCTGTCGCGCTCGGCCATTAAGTCCTGCATCGTGTCATAGAGACGCTTTTGCAGATTGAGCAGGCCTGCAACATCCTTGGTTGATTTGGCGTTCTCTTCTTCTTCAAGGCGCTTAAGCAGAACATCGGCGCGGGCGAGCAGGCCCGTGATGTGCTGTTGCATCAGCTGGGCGCTGGCGGCGCGCCAGTAGGCGCTGCGGACATCCTGAGCGATATTCTGAACGACTTTGCGGCGGCGCTCCTGCGCGGCACGGGCTTGATCGGAGGCCTGACGGCTCTGCACGTAAGACATGCCAGCATCAAGCATGTTCCAGCTTAAATCGAGATTGGCCACGCGGCGATGCTCATCCTGGAAGATCGACGGCTCCAGCGACTGCACGCCAGTTGCTTTCGAACGGGCACTGATAACTTCGGCGTTGTTGCGGCCAACATAGCCGGCTTCAAGATCGAGGCCCGGGAGCATGCCAAGCGTCTGGACGCTGGTGTTGCTGTTGGCGAGAACTTCTTCCATCAGCGCGACACGATTGTTGATATTGTATTTAACGCCGCGGGCCATCGCTTCATACAGGGTGAGCGGAGCGGTAATAGGCTCCTGATCGCCGTAAAGGGCGCTGATGTCACCCTTAAGGTTGGTGGCTTGCTCATCGACACCGACCGGATCACCAGGCCAGCCGCAGCCAGTCAGGGCGGAAGTCGCCAGAATCGTACAGGCAAGCAGAGTCCGGAGAAGTGGCTGCGAGGTCATGATCATGATTTTTCAGAATTAATTTGAGGGCGGGAGACGCAAAAACGAATCACTGGACGTGATCGGGTAAGTGTCTCAAACATCAGGAGGCTTGTCAAAAGCCTGTGGGTAAAACTGGGGATAAGAGACGGTTTGTTCAGTTCGTTCCGCCGTTTCATTTTTTGAAAATTGAAATTCGTATCAGTTTGTTCGTCAGCTGAAATTCTCAGGATTTGCACCGGGATAATAGTTTGTTTGGAGTCTGGTGAGGGCATGATTGCTCCTTTCTGCCCATAAAAAGACCGACAACAGGATGTAACCCGTAGCCGGCTATGATAATTAAATTACTTTATAATAGGAAATATTGCTGTAAAAGTCAAGGAGATTTACCACAGCGCACACAGCGATCACAGCGCGGTTTGTGAT
>CAYJDG010000012.1:0-11253 GCA_964368875.1 uncultured Pseudobdellovibrionaceae bacterium | reverse complement strand
AGCACGATGCGGCGGAAGACTGGATCGAGGGCGTGCTGGAGAAAGACATCGCTGCCTTTGAGGAGTGCCTGCCATGGGTCTTCGACGCCTGCGATCTGGCGCTCGATGTCGGCGTTGCTCTCGATCGTCATATTCGTCCAGATTGAACGGAAGAGATCTTCTTTATCTTTAAAGTGGTAATAGAGTGAGCCCCGCGCCATACCAGATTGCTGAACGATGCGGTTGGTTGACGCCTTGGCATACCCATGGGTTGCAAATTCAAGACGAGCCAAAGCGAGAAACACGCTCTGGGTTTCATCATAGTTGTCCTTATTGGCACCTGGACGCTTTGCCATACTTCAGCCCCCTGAATGTGGCTTTATCGCTGGGTGGCGATTCTTTAACTCGTTGACCTATCGTAGCATTGGTTACTGACATCATGTCAAAATATTTATTGACACTGTGTCAGATGAATGAGATACTGGCAATGTGTCGGTAATAATAGCGATGTCTAAATTGAGCCGACAATCCCTGCGTAAAACTGATTCATGAGGGGATTAGTTATAGAAAACCGCAGATGTGAACGAGGTATATCATGAAAGCTATTTCAACTTATCCGGTGATTGCGACCACGCTTTTTGCCGAGACGTTGGCTTTTTATGAAGACCATTTCGGCTTTGTGCCTTTTTATGAGGTCGAGGGTTATGCCCGCCTCAGTCACAAAGACATGCCTTCCGCTATTATCGTGGTGATCAAAGCCGATCATGAATTTCTGCCGCAGGCGTGCCGTATAGAAGGCCAGAACCAGATCCTGACATTATCGACTGATAACATCGATGCGACCTATGACGCGCTTTACCATGATGGTCTCGAAATCATCAAAGAGCCGACTGAAATCGCTGCAGGCGTGAAGCATTTTATCGTAGCCGATCCAAATAACTCCGTCTTCATCAGCGTAGTCACGCCCCCTGACGCAGGTGCGTCAGCCGGCTGTTGCGGCCAATGCTAGCAGGCTCGCTGACCCAATTTTGCGTCACTGGGTGTGTCATTGAGTGCATCAAGGAATAATAAAAAAAGTACGACTAGAGAGTATATGTTTTTTTCCATGAGGAGCCGGTTCATCTCCCCCCTTTCCGGCTCCTCGCCTTTTTCTGCACGATCTTCTGCCCGTGCCCGCCTGCAAGTATCGCGGGCCTCCAGTGCTTTATCGCACCATAGTGCGTAAGCGCGAAGGTGCGCTGAACTTAGAGGGTGTTTCACTTTTCTAGAAATCACGAAAGTTTGGAACGCGCTGTAGCGAAAGTTCGAGCTTTAGGTTTGGCGATTTTTGAGATACGCGACGAGGAGTCCTGAAGGGGTTTCGGCATTTTTTTGTAATTTAAAATCGAGTGACTCGTCCCTCAATTTTTTGAGCTGTTGCTCGTAAGTCTCTTGTTCAATTGTATAAAGTCCGAATTGCTCGAGATGCGGATTATGAAACTGAGCGTCCAGTAACGTGAATTTGGCTGTAAAAAGTCGCGCGCACAGATGAACGAGCGCCACTTTGCTGGCATCGGTTGCCCGGGAGAACATGCTCTCACCGCAGAACACTCCTCCAACCGCCAGTCCATAAAGACCCCCGACGAGCGCATCATGCTGCCAGCATTCGACACTGTGCGCACGGCCTTGCCGATGCAATTCGTTAAAGAGCAATCGGATGTCAGCGTTGATCCAGGTCTCGGGGCGCTCATCCCGGCTTTCGGCACAGGCCGCAATCACGGCATCAAAGGCGGTATCGACCCTGACTTCATAGGGGGCGCGTTTAAGGGTCTTCATCAGACTATGCGAGATATGCAGGTCTTTGATCGGCAGCAGGCCCCGTTCATGCGGGGTGACGATCAGAAATGGATCATCTGCCGTTTCCGCCATCGGAAAGCGGCCTTCGCGATATTCGGCATAAAGAAGATTTGCAGCCTGAGCGAGCGACATCAGGTCAGTATATCATGAACGCTCTTAAGCGGCAGCCTTATCGGCTTCGGCTTTTTCGGCGAGTTTTTTCTCGAGCCAGTGAATGGTGTAATCGCCCGAGACAAATTCCGGCTGTTCGAGAATCCACAGATGCAGCGGCAGGGTGGTCTTTACGCCGTCTACGATGGTTTCCTGAATCGCACGGCGCATGCGGCGCATACATTCCTCGCGGGTACGGCCATGGACGATGAGCTTGCCGACCATGCTGTCATAAAATGGTGGGATTTTGTAACCGGCATAAACGGCAGAATCAAACCGTACGCCCATACCGCCGGGGGCGTGGAACATCTGGATCTGGCCGGGTGACGGAATAAAGGTCGATGGATCTTCGGCGTTGATGCGGACTTCCATGGCATGGCCGCGGAAATGGATCTTATCCTTGGTCAGGCGCAGCGGTTCGCCGTAGGCCACACGAATCTGCTCGGCGATCAGGTCAACGCCTGTAAGCATTTCAGTGACCGGATGTTCCACCTGAATCCGGGTGTTCATCTCCATGAAGTAGAATCTGCCCTTTTCGAACAGGAACTCGATCGTGCCGGCGCCGATATAGCCCATTTCACGGACCATGTTGGCGGCGAGGGTGCCGATTTCATCGCGCAGTTCAGGCGTGAGCGCAGGCGAGGGGGCCTCTTCGATCACTTTCTGGTGGCGGCGCTGGGTTGAGCAATCACGCTCGCCTAAGTGAATGGCGTTGCCGTGTTTGTCGCCGAAAATCTGCACTTCGATGTGGCGCGGAGTCTCAAGGTATTTTTCCATGTAGACAGTCGCGTCACCAAAGTTCGCTTCCGCTTCGGTGCGGGCAGTTTTAAACTGCTCGATAAATTCTTTCTCGTTGCGGACAACCTTCATACCGCGACCACCGCCACCGGAGGCGGCCTTGATGATGATCGGGAAGCCCATGTCGATGGCCATCTTGCGGCCTTCTTCGGCATCCGTCACCGCGCCTTCAGAGCCAGGGATGACCGGCAGACCAAGTTTCTGCGCGGTCTGCTTGGCCATGACCTTGTCGCCCATCATGTCGATGTGCTCGGCTTTCGGACCAATGAAGTTAAAACCATGCTCCTCGACCATGCGCACGAATTGCGAATTCTCGGAAAGAAAGCCATAGCCCGGATGGATGGCATCCGCGCCAGTTAACGCTGCGGCAGAGAGGATAGAGGGAATATTGAGATAGCTGTCTTTCGACGCTGGCGGACCGATGCAGACGCTTTCATCGGCGAGACGCACGGCCATCGAGTTGGAGTCCGCGGTTGAGTGGACGGCGACTGTCGCAATGCCCATCTCTTTACAGGCGCGGTGAATGCGGAGAGCGATTTCCCCACGGTTTGCGATGAGGATTTTTTTGAACATCTGGGTGCTACTCGATCACTACGAGAACTTCGCCGAATTCGACCGGCTGGCCGTTCTGGGCGAGGACTTGGGTAACGGTACCGGCTTTCGGGGCTTTGATCGGGTTCATGACTTTCATCGCTTCGATGATCAGCAATGTATCGCCAGCTTTCACCGTGGCACCCTTGGTGACGAAATCGGATGAGTTCGGATCGGGACGCATATAAACGGTGCCGACCATCGGCGAGGTGATCGCGCCGGGATGATTGGCGACGACGGCGTTCGGCGGGTTGGTGTTGGCTGGCTGCGGGACGGTTGGGTCCGACGGCATGATGCTGTGAGCAGACGGTGCATGGTGGCCATGGGCGTGCGGAGCGATAGTTCCGCCTTTGTTGACGCGGATCAGCTTCTCGCCTTCGGCAACTTCAATCTCGGTCAGGCCGGTTTCGTCGAGCAGCTTGGCCAACTGACGGATAGCGGCATCATCGATCTTCATGGGGGCGGTTCCTTATGTAAACTTAAGTGTTATCCCAATTGGATGTGATTAAAGAAAACGGGGTCAAAAGTCAAAAGCCACTTAAGTTAACCCTTAAGTAGTTCAGCCATTTTTTCGATCGCCATGACGTACCCAGCGGCCCCGTGCCCCGAAATATTGGCGGCGGCCAAGGGTTCTATATAGGAGTGGTGACGGAACGGCTCACGCTCTTTGGGGTTGGTCAGGTGCAATTCGATGATCGGCACGGTGAGCATTTTCAGGGCATCGTGAATGGCAACCGAGGTATGCGTATAGGCGGCAGCGTTGATGATCATGCCGCGCGTCTCTTCTTTCAGGAAGGCTTCCTGAATCCACGTAACCAGTTCGCCTTCATGATTTGACTGCAGGAAGCGGATCATCAGGCCAAGCTCGGCGGCGCGGTCGCCGCAACTCCGGTCGATTTCCTTGAGTGTGGTGGTGCCGTAAATCTCAGGCTCTCGCAGCCCGAGAAGGTTCAGGTTAGGTCCGGTCAGAATATATATTAAGGGTGGGAGCATCCGCAGCCTCCGCCACAGCAACCGCCATGGTCTTCATCAGGGTCATCGTTATCCTCAGTATCGTTCGGAATCAGTCCGCAGCCAAGCAGATCCTGTTCAAGCTGGTAGGGGCTTAAGAATTGCACGGCGTTAAAGCCGAGATCCCAGGCGACCTGCACGTTCTCTTTCTTATCGTCGATGAAGAGCGTTTCGCGCGGGTTTAGATTGTAGGTATCGAGCAGAAGTTTATAAATCGCCGGATCAGGCTTGGCGAGCTTGACCTCACCGGACACGATCCGACCATCAAAAAGACGCAGGAACGGAAAAATCTTGATCGCTTCGGGAAAAGTTTCCGCCGACCAATTCGAGAGCGCGTAGAGTGGCACGCCGCGTGCCTTCAGCTCCATCAGAATATCAACACTCTCATGAATCGGGCCGCCGAGCATATCGGCCCAGCGGCTACGGTAGATATTGATCTTGTCGGCGTAATCCGGATGCTCTGCAGCGAGTTCCCGAATACAGTCCGCGAAGGGCTTGCCGAGGTCCATCTGGTGATTCCACTCAGATGTAATGACTTTCGTCATGAAATGTTCGAGCGCCTCTTCCGACGGAAACAAATCGCGGTAGACGTGCCGGGGATTCCAGTCGATTAGCACGCCCCCTAGATCGAAAACGACAGCTTTGATCATGATCAGATTTTAGTGCGCAAACGGGACTTGCTTGATGGTAATCGGATGCTCGGCGTCATGCGCCTCGGCGCTGCGTGATTTTACTTTAATGTTCACGGTCGTCGGCGGTGAGTTTTTGAAGGTCAGCGTGATTGGAAATTCTGTTCCGGCTTTGAGCGGTTCTTTGAGGCCGAGCAGCATCAGGTGGTTGCCATTCGGCGCGAGCGTCAAGCCATCTGTAGCAGATATATCAAGACCTTCTTCTTTGCGCATTCTCATGATGCCATCATCTTCAGTCATAGAATGAATTTCGACACTCTCACAGATCGGGCTGGATGCGCCGGTCAGGCGATCGCCACCCGGCATGGAAATAGTCATGAACGCGGCACCTGCGGTCATACCGGGCGCAGTTTCATACGCGGTTTCATTGGTTATGAACATCATGCCTGCGCCTGCGAGAGCTGGCACGCTGAGACAGAGGCTGGCAAGAACGAGGGTGAGAAAACGGGTCATTGTGCGGGCAGCTTTCCTTTGGCATCGCTAATCAGGATGCGCAGTTGGTTGACGGTAGGTAATTCTTCCTCGACCGTGCCGAAAACGACTTTGCCGTTGATCAGCAGGCCAGGGATTCGTTGAATGTTAAAGGCTTTGGTCAGTTCGATATTTGCACGCAGCGGCACATCGATATCCGGCTTGCGCATCGCGGCTTCGGCGCGATCGAGGTTGACGCCGATCTCCTGGGCGATGCCCAGAGCCTCGGCATAACTTTTCAGACCGCCTGTCGCCATCGCGGCATTGTGAAAAAGAATATCCTTGCCCTGCATGCCTGCGGCAACGGCGAGGCGGGCGATCTGTTCGGATTCTTTATCGATCCACGGCACCGGACGCACGACGATGCGCACATCTTTTTCGGTGGCCAGCACCTGTAACAGGCGCTCATTCATGATCGGACAGTAGTGGCATTTATAATCGACGAACTCAACGATTGTGAGGCGTCCTTGTGGATTGCCGATGACGTTACCTGATGGTGCAATCGCCGCCGCGTTCTGTGCGAGTACCATCTGCCATGACGTATAAAGCCGCACCCCGAGCAGGACGCAGAGAACCAATCCTGCCAGGAGTGCGATCTTCTTTTTCATTATTGAGTCTTGGTACCTTTACGGGCATCGGCAATGATCGTTTTCATGCCTTCATACGGAATGAAACCACGGATGATCTGGTCGCCTACGATAAAGCCGGGAGTACCGGAAATACGCAGGGCCTGCGCGATTTCAGTGTGCTTCTCCAGCTGGGCTTTGACTTCAGGGCTCGAGGCATCTTTTTGCAGCTGCGGAACATCAAGGCCGACTTTCTTGGCGATGTCAGAGAGGTTCTCGGCATTTTTCGGACCCTTGAAGCCCATGACGGCTTTGTGGAATTCCCAATACTTGCCCTGCTTATTAGCAGCAAGAGCCCATTCTGAGGCCATTTTCGATTCCGGCGAGAGGATTGGCAGGTCGATGAAGACAAAGCGCAGGTTTTTATCGGCGGCCATAGCTTCGTTGATCCCTTCAAAGGCCCGGTGGCAGTAACCGCAATTGAAATCAAAAAATTCAACGATGGTGACGTCGCCGTTTAGGTTGCCGGTTTGCGGCATGCTCTTGTCTTTAAAAATCACGTCACGGTATTTATCCAGCGCACCAACCGCATCGGCGTTTTGCTTTTCTTCTTCCTTGGTCTTGTAGCGGTTGACCGCTTCGATAATGACTTCAGGATTTTCGAGAAGATAATCGTGAATATACGTCCCAAGGGCAGCTTTCTGCTCAGCCGTGAACGGCGATGACTTGGTGTCTGCGGCCTGCACCGGGGCAGTGAACAAGAGGGCGGCGGCAGCGGTAGAGAGGATTAGGCTTTTGAGTGAGGTCACGAATATTCTCCTTATGTGGTGAAGCAGTCTAGTCTTTTTCAGATTTCTGGTCGACAGAATTGATAACGTCGCGGGCTCTTTGCAGCTCCGGCGATCCGGGCGGCAACTGGCCCATGGCGGATTTGGCAAGTGAACGGGCTTCTTTGGTGCGTCCCTGCAACAGGGCTTCTTCAGCCAGATAAACCCGGGCCTGCGGTTCCTGACCAAGCCGGCCATAGGCAGTTGCCAGCAGGCGTTTGACTTGGGATGAACGTGGCTCGTCCTGCTGGGCGCGTTTGAGGTGCGCAATCGCGGCTTCGAGTGTCGGTTTGGATTTTCCGCCACTCTCAATCATAGCGCGGGCAAGATCGGTGCGGATCAAACCGGAAGAGGGCGCATATGCCAACGCTTTCTCATAAGAAGAAACGGCCTGAGCGGTGCGTCCGAATTCGAACAGCATCTGCGCCTTGATTTCATGGAAGTAAGGGTTCTTCGGTTCCTGCGCGATCAGACGGTCGGCACCTTTCAGCGCCGTTTCGATTTTATTCAGACGGTAGGCGGCTATCGTGCGGGCATATTGCGCGGCGATACTTTGGTCTTTCTCAGGGTAGAGATAAACAACCTGTTGCGGCGTGACGAAGGCGACCAGTTTCGCGGTCATGCGTTTGTGTTGCTCTGTCCAGGCCGCAGGTATTGCGCGGGTGCGCAGAGACGAGGCTTCGAGTTTTGTTTCCAGCGCATCGATCCGGTCGCGGCTCATCGGGTGGGTACGGGCAAAGGCCGATTGCTGCGAGCTTGGCAGCAATTCCTGCGAGCCGAGCTTTTCAAGGAAGGTCACAAGGCCAGTCGGATTTTGACCAGCAGATTCGAGAAAACGGAAACCTGCCTGATCGGCCGAGGATTCCTGAACGCGGCTATAAGCGAGGAAGTTATTCATGGCGAGACCTTGGCCGATACGAGCGCCTGCTGCGGCAGCCCCGCCGTCGCCGGTGGCGAACGCCGCACCTATACCAAGAATGGCAGCGATGATGGTTTCAAAGGAGGCGTTCTCGGCAACCTCGCTGGTGCGTGATAAATGGCCGCCGGATATGTGGCCCAGTTCGTGCGCGATGACGCCGACCAGTTCATCCGGGTTTTCGGTTTTGGCGATCAGCCCGGTGTAAATGAAAATGTTCGAGCCGCCCGCGACGAAGGCGTTGATGTCAGGATTCTGGATGAGAATAATCCGCACCTGATCCCTGGACATGCCCGCCGCATTGATGACACCCTCGGCCCATGACTGTATGTCGGCCTCAATTTCGGTGTCGCGGATGACGATACGGGATTCTTCCGCCAGAGCGGGGCGGACAAGCGGCTGGGTTCCCAGCAGGGCGATCAGGGCCAGACAGGCGCCCGAACGCAGGGTGGATAGCTTTGGCATGAATCCTCTAACCTTTTGCAGTCTCACATAAAATTGTGCTTTACTGCGCCGGTTGCAAGGGGAAATTCGGGTGAACGAGCTGTTTGGTTACTTCCAGCATTATGGACATCTTTTTGTCGAAAGCTGGGTCGACGCCGTCTGGATCCCGATTGCTGCTCTCGCCGTCCATAAAGGGCAGAGAATCAAGGCAATGGCCTTCGTCATCCTGTGCATGAGCGTCATGCGCCTACAACTCGGGATTATCCACTCGCTGGGCTTCGACAAAGGGGCGACGGGCCTCTGGGATGCCACCCTTTATCACCGCGGATTGGTCACCTACAGCGTGTTTATCATGCTTTTTCTGGTACTTTCCTATTTCTCCCCGTATACGAAGGGGGTTATTTACCTGGCGGCCTCGCTCTCCATCTTTTTCATGGCGTTCACGGTGTCGTCCCTAATTATGGTCATTTGACCGGATGGCATGATGAAAGGTCTAAAGATATTTATCAGCGGACTTGCCGCAGGGGTGCTCAGCTGGGCGATTTGCCCGCTGGTTTTCGCTGCACCTGAGCCGTTCGATACCACAGCGGGTCTCGCCACGGGACAAGCCTTGCTGACGCTGCTGGCGGTGCTGGTGGTTTATAAAAGCGGGTTTCGCGCGCTGCCGGTGCTGGTGATCGGAATGTATGCAGGGATCAATCTGTATATCTACACCGCTGGCAGTTCAGAGCAGCAGGCCTGGTTCATGCTCGGGTTAATAACGACACTGACGCTGATACTCGCTCCGCTTGTGGGTGGAGTGGTCTGCGGGATTGTGCGGCACTATATGGGCCGCACCGCCAGACAGACGAATGAAGGATAGATTGTGAAAAAAGTAAAACACGCCAAAGGCCGGAAAGAGTCCTCGGTCCGCTGGCTGGAGCGACATCTGAATGACCCTTATGTGATCAAAGCACAGAAGGAAGGCTATCGCTCGCGCGCGGCTTACAAGATGAAAGAGATGGACGATAAATACGACATCCTCAAACCGGGGATGGCGGTGGTCGATCTTGGCGCGGCTCCGGGCGGATGGTGTCAGATCGCGCTTGAGAAAAAATGCGCGCCGATCGTGGCGATCGACCTGCTTGAAATGGACCCGCTGCCGGGCGTTAATTTCATGCAGCTGGATTTTATGGACGACAGCGCCCCCGAGAGACTCAAAGCGGGTTTGGGCGAACTGGCCGACGTGGTTTTATCCGATATCGCCCACAACACGACCGGACACCGCGACACCGACCACCTGAAAATCATGGCGCTGGTTGAGGCGGCTTATTATTTCGCGGTTGAAATTCTCAAGCCCGGCGGGACGTTCGTGGCCAAGGTGTTTCAAGGTGGAACGGAAGCGGCCTTATTAAATGAAATCAAAAAGAGCTTCACCAAGGTCCAGCACGTGAAGCCCCCGGCCAGTCGCAAAGACAGTTCCGAAATGTACCTGCTGGCGACAGGCTTCAGGCGGAATGTTTAGCTTCTTCTGAAGCCCATGCAGCCCCACGTCAAAAGCAAGGGGAGAGCCACAGTGGAAACTGCGAAAGTGGTCAACACTTTGTTATCGTAGGAACGGCGCTGGTCGAGTGCGCAGTTAAAAGCAGCTTTAGCCTGCTCAATCTTCACGCCATCGCGCACACCGGGTGTGATGCCATTCTCTTTCTGGCAAGCGGGCAGATAGTCAGCGTAACGTGATAAATAATAAATCGATTTTGGATTCTGGGTTGTCATCGCGGTGATCGTATCCTCATCGGCGGCCCGGGTTGTGAGGCATTCCTGGAATGCGGGCCGCACTTTTTCTGCACCGGCACTGTCTGTAATCAGGCCCTTAGGATTAACGGTCTCTTGGCAAGCTCCTGCATGTGGGACGTAATTCAGGCTCAGTGCCGCAGTGTTTTCTGCAGAGGGGTCAATGATGATTTTATCAAGTTGATCCTGATAGGCTTTGACCTTCGCGGGATCTTCGGCCTGATCAGATGATGATGTCGCCATCAGAAAGACGATGGCGAGGCTTGTATGCAAACCGAGATTTGAAGAAGAGGACTTCATCCGCGTCGGGCTGGACATGCTTGATCCGCTCATTCCGGAACGGGAGCGCTGCGCCTCAGCCGGAACAGGAGTGAGCAAAGCGGCGGCGAGCAAGGCTGACCCTAAGGTCGTGCTGAGGCTTGAGAGTGCGGTCATAGCAAAGCTCCTTGCAATGAGCGAACCTTAGCAAAACCTAATTAATATGTCAAATTATATGTGTGTTTAAAGTCCGAGATCCCGGCGTTTGGTATTGGCAATCGCGGTCATCAGACGGTCATGGTTGATAAAGAGATGCTCAAGCTGGTCGCTGACGGCGGTCGCAACATAGTGATTCATCGCGTCCTGAATCTCTGTCTGGCGCAGGGAGTGATCGGTCGCATCGACAACCGCGACAAAGTAACCGCTGCGACGCGCGCCCTCATGAAGCGGCTCATCGAATGTGCCGCAGGCCGGGTCGTTCAGGGCGAAGGTGGTTGCCTCGCGGGCCAAGCGCGCCATTTTCTCAGTGCCGCCCATTTCAAAAAAGTAACGGAAATAATTGAGCGTTCTGTCGCTTTCAACTGACTCAGATGGTGCGGGATAAGGAGCCGCCGCTTTTTTCATGATCAGGGCAAGCACGGCTGAAGACGATCCGGTTGGCTCGCCCGCGGTTGCAAGGGTATGGGAGAGGGCGCTGCGCACCATCGCCTTACAGGCATTATCGCGTGGCAGACCGAGAAAGCGGATCTGATTGTAAGCTGCCGCTGCGACATCATGGATGGCCTCAACATGGGCGCGGTTGGCTTGTAAAAATATGGCGAGCTGTGTCTGCTCGGGCGAGCTGCGATCGGTCATTGGAACAACACCCTCATATACTATTTTTATGGCCGCTTATTAAGCTGGCCTAATGTATATGACAACCATTATTTTTGTCAATAATTATG
>CAYJDG010000011.1:23913-49070 GCA_964368875.1 uncultured Pseudobdellovibrionaceae bacterium | reverse complement strand
CGGTGATGGAAGACAAAGCCGTCCTCTTCAAAAAATTCGCCGACATCGATTCCATCGACATCGAGATCAATGAAAAAGACCCGGCCAAACTGATCGAGATCATCGCGTCCCTTGAGCCAAGCTTCGGCGGTATCAATCTCGAAGACATCAAATCGCCTGAGTGTTTTGAAATTGAGCGCACACTGCGCGAACGCATGAAGATTCCGGTCTTCCATGACGACCAGCACGGCACCGCTATCATCGTCGGCGCGGCCATCACCAACTGGCTCCACCTGACAGGCCGTAAATGGACTGAAGTCAAGCTCGTTGCCAATGGCGCGGGTGCCTCTGCGATTGCCTGCCTGACCATGCTGCACCAGCTCGGCCTGCCGAAAGATAACTTCATCTCCTGTTACCGCAACGGTGTGATCTATAAAGGCAGTAACGAAGGCATGGATCCTGAGAAGGAAAAATTTGCCAACGCGACCAAGACCCGCACGCTCACCGAAGCCCTCGAAGGCGCGAATATTTTCCTCGGTCTCTCTGCGGCTGGCGCGGTGAAACCTGAAATGCTGATGACGATGGCGAAATCGCCGTTGCTGCTGACGCTTGCCAACCCGACTCCGGAAATCATGCCGGAAGAAGCGCTCAAGGCCCGCCCTGATGCGCTTGTCTGCACGGGTCGTTCCGACTACACGAACCAGGTCAACAACGTCCTCTGCTTCCCGTTCATCTTCCGCGGCGCGCTCGATGTTGGCGCGACCGCCATCAACGAAGAAATGAAGATGGCGTGCGTCAAAGCCATCGCCGCCCTCGCCCGCATGGAAGTCAGCCCCGAAGTGGCCGCCATCTATAACAATGAGAATCTCGAATTCGGCCCGGCTTACCTCATTCCGAAACCCTTCGATCCGCGCCTGATGGTCGAACTGCCGGTTGCGGTTGCCAAAGTGGCGATGGAAACGGGCGTCGCGACACGCCCGATCCGCGACTGGGATGCCTACCGCGCCAAACTGACTCAGCATTTCTACCGCACCGAAGGTCTGATGCGCCCGCTTTTTGCCAAGGCGAAATCCGATCCGAAGAAAATCGTCTACTGCGAAGGCGAAGAAGAACGCGTCATTCAGGCCGTTCAGACGGTGCTCGACGAACAGATGGCCCGCCCGGTTCTGATTGGCCGCCGCAACGTCATCGAAACCCGCATCAAACGCCTCCACTTGCGCATGCAGCTTGATAAAGACGTCGAGCTCGTCGATCCGGCTGATGATGCCCGCTATAAAGATTACTGGACGACCTACCACGCAATCATGGAACGCTCCGGCGTGACCGCGTCCTATGCGCGCAATGTTGTCCGCACCGACCCGACCGTGATCGGCGCGTTGATGGTGCATAAAGGTCAGGCCGACGGCCTCGTCTGTGGCACCGTCGAGCCTTACCGCAACCACCTCAAAGCCATCGTCCGCATCATTGGCCTGCGCCCCGGTGTCGAAACCGCCGCCGCCATGCCGTGCCTGATCCACCCGACCCGCGGTCCGATCTTTATCTGTGATACGCATGTGAACCCTGATCCGAGCATCGCGCAGATTTCTGAAATGACTCTGCTCGCCGCTGACGAAATCAAACGCATGGGCATCACGCCGAAAGTTGCGCTGATCTCGCACTCGAATTACGGCAGTCATGACAACGACAGCGCCTTTAAAATGCGCGCCGCCTATCTTGATCTGAAAATGCGCGCCCCTGATCTCGAAGTGGATGGCGAAATGCATGCCGACAGCGCCCTCTCCGAAGAAATCCGCGCCCAGGTCATGCCGAACTCGACCCTCAAGGGCACGGCCAATCTTCTGGTCATGCCAAACGTCGATGCCGCCAACATCACCTATAACAGCATCAAAGTGCTGGCCGACTGTATACCGATCGGGCCGATCCTGCTCGGGACCAACCAGACGGCGCATATTTTGACCAATGCCGCGACGACTCGTGGTATCGTCAACATCACGGCACTGACCTCGGTCGGCGCTCAGGTCTTCCAGACCGAAGGCAGCACCCAGCTCCTGCGACAGGAAGCCTACCTCTAATTTATTCTCGCGGTATTCAGAATGTCCGACGAAACCTACCAACCCTTCCAGGGTGACTTTCGGGCGCCTATGGAAGACCCGGACTCCTCAGACCTGCTCGGTCTCGAGGACGAACTGATTCATGCGATCCGTCTGGCCCTGAATGAGGGCGACGAAAACGTCACCCGCGCTCTCCTCGAAAAACTCAGCGTCATCGACAAAACCGAACTCCTGCAAAAAGTCGATGGCGGTGACCGCCTCCAGCTGCTTGAACATTACGCGTCTTTCTTCGAACCCGAGGTTATCTCGGAACTTGACGAAGACATCCGCAAAATCGTTCTCGAAGAACTCGGCCCGAACGAAGTCGCCCGGATCATTTCGGAACTGGACTCGGATGACGCGCTCGACCTCATCCTGCCGCTCGATAAAGAATCGCAACAGGACGTCATCCGCAAACTCTCCGCCAAAACGCGTATCGCCATCGAAGAAGGCCTGAGCTTCCCTGAAGACTCCGCCGGACGCCTGATGCAGCGTGAATTCGTCGCCGTGCCGCAATTCTGGACGGTTGGGAAAACGGTCGATTACCTTCGTGCCGCCGCCGATAACCTCCCTGATGATTTCTATGACATCATCGTGATCGACCCGAGCTATCACGTCGCTGGGGAAATTCCTCTAAGCAAACTGATCCGCGCCGGACGCTCCGAAAAACTGGAAAGCCTCTCGCTCAAACAAACCCACCCCATCCCGGCCACGATGGACCAGGAAGAAGTCGCGCAGATTTTCAGGAACGAAGATCTGGCCTCCGCACCGGTCATCGACGACGCGGGCCGTCTCATCGGGATCATCACGATTGACGACGTCCTCGACGTTATCGACGAAGAAGCCGAAGAAGATATCCTCAAACTCGGCGGCGTCGGCGAGGATGACTTGTACCGCAGCATCTTCCCAACCATGTTTTCGCGCTCGCGCTGGCTGCTTATCAACCTCGCCACTGCGTCAATGGCCGCCATCGTCATTTCTTTGTTTCAGGCCTCGATCGAACAGATCGTGACGCTGGCCATCCTCATGCCGATGGTCGCCTCGATGGGCGGCAATGCCGGAACCCAGGCCATGACCGTTGCCGTGCGCGCCCTCGCCACCAACGAAGTCTCCGCCGCCAACGCGTGGCGAGTCATCGGCAAGGAAACCGCCGTCGGCCTGCTCAACGGCCTCTTGCTCTCCTGTATCGTCGGGGTCTGCGCCGGCCTGTGGTTCCACCACCTCGAACTCGGCCTCGTCATCGGCGGCGCCTTGATCGTCAACCTGATCGTCGCAGGCTTCGCGGGTTCCAGCATCCCCATCATCCTCGACCGCATGGGCGCCGACCCTGCAGTGTCGTCGGGCGTATTCCTGACTGCCGCAACCGATATGATCGGGTTTTTCTCGTTTCTGGGATTGGCGACTATTTTCTTGCTGTAAACTTTAGATCCAAGATCTGGGGCGAAGGACATTCTTAATGAGTAAGAAATCAGCAATCCCACTGATAATTATCTTCTTGTTTGCCGCTGCATTGACCGGCCTTATCATCAGATACCCTCTCGTTCGTTGGCAAATAAATGCTTTGGCGATTCAACTTAATTTAATAGAGCCACAACGTCACGCCTCATGCGGCGAAGGGCCGCCCATAGCCGCACCAATAAATTTTGATCATGCAGGATCAAAATTTAAATGCGATTTTTTTATAACAGACGACGATTTCTACACTATTAAATTTGGCTATTATAAAGAAGGCACATTAGATGAGCGTCGTCAGATGCACAAAATAGCTGGGGGAATTGATGAACAAATTTCTGCTGGAATAGCCCCTGTTGTGCGCGGTGGTCCAATAAATGTGAATTACATTTTAAGTTCTTATGAATCCAACCGTACGATTAGATCTGGCGAATCCTCAAAACTTGAAATTTCTGCGGGTAATGGTGAATATCTTTTAGCAGATATTACGGCTGCAAAACTAATCCAAGGAAAATATTCTTTAGTAATAAATAATTTAGCTGATACGCCTGAAATGAAAAACATCAAAACCTTTGTGCTCATAGAGAAACACATAAACTATAAATAACCAGTCTATCAGCACGCTGTGGTCGCTGTGGTGAAAATTTATACGGATATACGTAACGCCTAGTTCAGCTCGACCTTGATCTCGCCCCGGCAGACGCGACCCACTTCTTCGAGGGCACTGACTGTTTTGCGGTTCATGCTCATCTGCGCACCCAGCGGCTCCATTTTCTTGGTCAGGTCATCGAGGTTACGCGTGGTTGCGCTCGCCATCAAAGCACTCAGTTGGGCGTGCAACTCGGCACCTTCCTGTTTGGCCGCATCGGTCGCATCCTGAATTGCCGCCTGACCCGTGGAACACTTGAATGTAAATTTCTTCGGCGGTACGGCGTTATCGGCGCGGCTGACTTCCACCGACGCATCGTCATTCAGACGTTTCACGACCGACTGCGTATCCCCTTCGGTGCCAGTGCTGGAATAATTGAAATTCGCCTTGAACTCGCATCCCGTGCCAAGCAACACCAGACTCACAGCAGCGGCGTACCGTTTCATCAAATTCATTTTTTTCCCTCTTTATGTCTGTGACCTTACGTTTTCATAATTGTTATGTCAATTATTCCCGTGCTTAAGGTTTAAAAATGATTCACCACAGCGGACACAGCGCGTTTCGAGAGAGTCCCGCATCCTGAGCGCCGCAGGCATCCTTTGTATAATTTTCGCTGCGCGGCCCCATAACAATCGCCAGCCGCGCTGTGCCCGCTGTAGTGAATTTCCTTGACTTTTCCAGCATTATTTCCTATAATATCAGTACTATATTATAACCAGCTGGTAGCCGGAGTTAGTCCCGGCACCGGCTTTTTTTATGGGAGAAACACATGAGAACCTGGACCCCCGAAGCCAAAGCCGCCCAACGTGCCGCCATTGCCCGCTGGAAACCATGGACCAAATCCACTGGCCCGCGCACGCAAGCTGGCAAAGCCCGCTCCGCCGCCAATGCCTGCAAGGGTGACACGATCTGCAAACTGCACAAGGAGCTCACCCGTCTCGGGGGCCGCCAAGGCCGCATTCTCCGGGCGATTGAGCTCATTCCCGTGCTCTCAACACACCCGTCGCGTGAGTTAGAACGAACTATTATCATCGCCGAGCTGGTCATGGCCCTGGAGCAGGTCGCAACCGAGACCAGAGAGTGGTTTTCGCGCCTTCTCAGGCTTAAGGAGGCCCCGGCAAGCGCTCCGCTTATATTCGCGCAGGCCGCATGACTCTTCTATTGCACCGGAGAGAAACTTAAATTACCTCAGTGCGTTAGCATGAGAGAGTGAGATTATGGCCAGATACGGGCACACCGCAAAATCCTATGAACGCCCGTCTTTTTTCTGGAGACTGGTGAAATGGACTTTTGTCCTCGGTCTCTGGGCCAGCATCATCCTGATCGGCGTGCTCGCATGGTATGCCCGCGAACTTCCCGGCATCATTGAAAATCCGAAATTCAAAAAAGAGGTTTCGATCACGGTTCTTGCCAATGACGGCTCGGTCATCGGACGCTACGGCGATCTCAAGGGCAACACGCTCTCGATTCAGGACGTGCCGAAACACACGCTCGACGCCGTGCTCGCCGTCGAAGACCGCCGCTTCTATCATCACTTCGGCATCGACCCGATTGGCCTTGCGCGCGCTATCTATGTGAACATCCGCAGCAAGGACCGCACACAGGGCGGCTCGACCATCACCCAGCAGCTCGCGAAAAATTTGTTTCTGACACAGGAAAAAACCTACAAGCGTAAAATTCAGGAAGCCCTCCTCGCCCTCTGGCTTGAGAAGGAACTGACCAAAGACGAAATCCTGATGGCGTATCTGAACCGCGTCTATATGGGCGCTGGCACTTATGGCATCGAAGCCGCCGCGAAAGTCTATTTCAACAAACCCGTCAAAGATTTGACGCTGTATGAATCCGCCGTGCTTGCAGGTCTTTTGAAAGCACCGTCGCGCTATTCGCCGATTGCCAATAAAAAGGCCTCGCGTGACCGCGCCGCGACTGTCCTCTCGACCATGGTAGATGCAGGGTTCCTCAAGGAGAAAGAGGCCAAGGCCGCGCTCTCCAAAAAACCCGGCAAGGATGATCCGACCGGGGCCGAAGGCGAGTCCAGCCGCTACTTCGCTGACTGGGTCGTTGATAACCTTGATAACCTGATTGGCACGCCGACCACCGATCTCGTCGTTGAAACGACGCTCGATCCCGAAGTGCAGGACTCTGCCGCCAAGATCATCAAGGAAACGGTTGAGAAAAATACCGCCAAGCTCAAGGTGACTCAAGGTGCCAGCGTCGTGCTCCGCCCGGATGGCAGCGTCGTCGCCATGGTCGGCGGGATCGATTACAAGGCCAGCCAGTATAACCGCGCCGCGCAAGGTCTGCGCCAGCCCGGCTCGTCGTTCAAGCCGGTTGTGTATCTCGCGGCGCTTGAGCGCGGCTTCAGCCCCTATGATCTTGTCATCGACGAACCAATCACCGAGGGCCGTTACCGTCCACAGAACTTCGGCAACAAATACTATGGGCAGGTCACGCTGATCGAAGCTCTCACCTACTCGCTCAACACTGTCTCGGTCCGCCTCGCCAAAGCCATCGGGCCTGAGGCCGTGATCAGTGCCGCTCGCCGCATGGGGATCACCGCCGATCTGGATTCCAGCCTTGCTTTGTCGCTTGGCTCGTCTGAAGTGCCGATGATTGAAATGGCGCAGGCCTATGCGACCATCCAGAGCGGTGGCTATGCCGTGAAGACCTTTGCCGTCAAACGCATCAAGGATCGCAACGATAAGGTTGTCTATGAATACAAACCTGAAGCCGCGCCGCGCGTCTTCCGGGGCAGCGATGTCGGTGCGCTCACCGACATGATGGCCAGCGTCGTGCAAAACGGCACCGGGGGCGCAGCCGCCTCGCCGTTCTTCGTCGCAGGCAAAACCGGCACCAGCCAGGATCACCGCGATGCGTGGTTCGATGGCTTTACCAATGACTTTATTGGCGTGGTCTGGTTTGGCAATGACGATAACTCGTCGATGAAATCTGTCACTGGCGGCGGTCTGGCGGCTGGCACGTGGAAAAAAATCATCGTCGCGGCCAAGGCCGATCCTACACCGTCGAAGTTCAAGATTTACCGGACCTCTGATCTCGGTGATGAATTTGGCGATCTGCTTGGCCGCATCATGTCGGAAAGCCGTCCGATGCTGGATAACGAAGCAGCGTCAGAACCGCTTGGCCTCGACATGCGTCCGATGTTCCGTCCGGACCGCGCTGGCGACCGGGTCGGCTATACGCGGATGAATGATTAAACGCGGGTGAACAGATCGCGGGTCAGTGTCGGGTAGTAGCGTTTGAACCCGGCAAAGCGGTCTTCACCGATATGCGTCCAGTGCGCCTGAAGGTCTTTCAGCGCCGGGCTCGCCGATCCGGCTTCCCAGTCATCGCGCATCAGGGCATTGTCGGCATATTCAAGGTAGGTTGCCGGATACGCCATTCTTGGGGCGCGCAATCCCGCGTCGGTCATCATCCGCGCGATATCGGCATCCGGCGTATCGGTCATATCGGCGACAAACTGGATCGCGGTCAGTACTTTTATTTCCATGCGGCTGTTGGCGACGTGGCGCAGGTGACGCATAAACCGGACATATATATCCATCTCGGTTTTTGCCGTGGCTTCTGGTGGTAAAGGAAGAACGACACTCTCGGTGGTCAGGTTATCATTGGCTTTCATGGAAGCCTCCCTTGTCCTTATAAAAACAGCTTGATGCTGTCCTTGGT
Organism: uncultured Pseudobdellovibrionaceae bacterium; assembly: GCA_964368875.1. GTDB lineage: Bacteria > Pseudomonadota > Alphaproteobacteria > Micavibrionales > Micavibrionaceae > CAYJDG01. The sequence goes on along the minus strand of CAYJDG010000011.1, from coordinate 41,216 downwards.
TCCCACTGTTGACGATTCGAATTAATGGAATCTTAAAAGCGGCAGGAAGTGGCGGGACTCCGCGAGGCGAATCTGTGGATAACTAAAGCGACTCGAGAGGCGGCGTCGCAAGACGCGCAAGCTCGTCAGCGCGTTCGTTCTCCGGATGCCCGGCATGGCCTTTGACCCAGTGCAGCGTGAGCGTGTGGCGCTGCGCCTGCTCCCACATCTGCTCCCACAGATCGACATTCTTCACCGGCTTGCGGTCGGCGGTTTTCCACCCGCGTGCGCGCCAGCCGCGCATCCATTCCATCACGCCATTTTTGACGTACTGCGAATCGGTATAGAGATCGACCGTGCATGGCCGCTTCAGTGTCTCCAGCGCCTTGATCACCGCCGTCAGCTCCATGCGGTTGTTGGTCGTGTTGGTCTCGCCGCCTGATAGTTCTTTTTCCTTACCGCCATAGCGCAGGATCGCACCCCAGCCGCCGCGGCCCGGATTGCCACTGCATGCGCCGTCAGTAAAGATTTCAACCGTCTCAGACATTCAGATCGCGCCCTTGAAAGAACTGTACACGCTTGGCGAAGACCAGCGGATCATGCGGCTTCATAAAATCACCCGGCTGCCATTTCAAAAATTCTTCGCAACGCGACAACAAGAATCTCAGGGATGCAGCCCGTAACAAAAGCGGAAACGCCAGTTTCTCATGCACGCTCAGTGGCCGCACCGATTCATATCCGGCCATCAGCGCGTCAAACCGTTCCGGCACGAAGGTATTGCTGTCATCGAACGTCCACGCATTGACCGCAATCGCAAGGTCATAGGCAAAGAAGTCCGTGCAGACGAAATGGAAATCGATCACGCCCGAGACGATGCCGTCCTTAAAAAAGACGTTATCCGGGAAGAAATCCGCATGAATGGCCCCTTGCGGCAAATCCGTGCGCCAGTGCTCTTCAATCCACGACAGCTCTGCCGCCGCCGCAAGATAAAGTCCATCGCTCACCTTATTGATGCTGCGACCCATCTCATTCAGCCATTGCCGCCAGCGCGGCAGGCCAAAGCGGTTCTCCTGCGTCTTAGGAAAGCTCTCAGCCGCCTTGTGCATATGCGCAAGCGTCTTGCCTGCGCGGTTGCACATCTCAGGTGTCAATGTCGCCGCCGTCGCGCCGCTGCCTTCCAGAAATGAGAAGATAACTGCCGGACGGTCGCATAACTGTGAAATCGCCTGCCCGTTCTTACGCCGCATCGTCTGAGGACATTGTACGCCATGTTCTTCGAGGTGCATCGAGTAGTCGATGAAGAAAGGAATATCCTCAAGATGAACACGGTGCGGCTCGAACAGCGTCAGGATAAAACGGTCATGGTCGGTGAACAGATGATAATTTGTATTGCTGACCCCGGCCTCGATACCCTCATACGACATCAGGCTGCCGATATGATAGGACAGCAAAAAGGTTTTCAGGTCATCTTCGGAGACTGGCGTATAAACAGCCATTACACAGGATCTTCTGGGGTCACGGGTTTTCTATGGCGTATTATAGCGATCAAGAGCGATGTACCAATAAGAATGTTATAAAGCATCAGCCAGTACAGTTCGTTGGTATAGTTATAATAAAGCCACGGAAAGACCGACAGGAAATAGCCCCAGCGAATGCGCTGCGAGCTTTTCTGCAGCTCCGTAAAGCGGCAAAAGACGACCGCCAGAATCGGCAACATATCGCTCACGTGCCGGACGCTGATGGCAACTGCAATCACCGAAAGCAGTAATGCCAGTCCGATACGAAGCTTTTTGGTGGATTCGAGTTTATGGTCCGGCGTCGAGGCCTGAATCAAACTTCCAGAGGCCGCAATAAAAGACGCAAGTCCGCCCGACAGACCGCCCATGATCATCATATAAACGCCGTACAGGGCATCACCAAAAAACTTGGTCGCCATCATGCGGCGGCGTTCCTTCTGCTGGGCAGAAAAGAACGCAAACGTAATGGCGATTGCCAGAACGATCATGGCAGGATGAAAAAGGTCGGTCAGGGACATGATGATCAGGCAGCAGGAGCGTGGTTGAGATTATCTTCAGCTTCCCGCAACAGGCGCGGAATATTGAAGATGACGTTTTCTTTTGTAAGGACAATTTCCTCAACCGTCACCTCATATCTGGCGCGCAAGGCATCGACGACCTCGTTGATCAGGACGTCGGGTGCCGATGCTCCGGCCGTCAGCCCAAGTAGCTGAATACCCGCCAGAGCGTCCCATGGGATATCAGATGCGCGCGGCACTAGAAACGCCTTGGCGCAGCCATAAACCTTGGCCACTTCAACGAGGCGGTTTGAATTGGAAGAATTGGGCGATCCTATGACCAGCAACCCTTCAACCCGCGGCGCGATTTCCTTGACGGCGGCCTGACGGTTGGTGGTGGCGTAACAAATATCTTCTTTCTGCGGCCCGACGATCAACGGGAATTTGTCCCGCAGCGCATCGACCACGCTCGCCGTATCGTCGACAGACAGTGTCGTTTGCGTGCAATAGGCCAGATTGGTTACATCATCGACTTGAAGGTTTTGGACATCAGCAACCGTTTCGACCAGCACGACCGCGCCGTCCGGCAACTGCCCCATCGTCCCGATGACTTCCGGATGTCCGGCATGCCCGATCAGGATAATCTGACGGCCCATGCGGAAATGACGTTCGGCTTCGTTATGGACTTTGGTCACCAGCGGACAGGTGGCATCGATGAAGAACATCTCGCGCTCTTTGGCCGCGGCTGGAACCGATTTTGGAACACCGTGCGCCGAGAAAACCACCGGGCGGCCATCCGCCGGAATTTCGGTCAGCTCTTCGACGAACACCGCACCTTTGGCACGCAGCGCATCGACGACGAATTTATTATGGACAATCTCATGACGGACATAGACAGGCGCGCCATATTTTTCGAGCGCCTTTTCAACGATCTGAATAGCCCGGTCGACCCCGGCGCAAAAGCCTCGGGGCGCAGCCAATAGGATATGAAGGGCGGGCTTATTCATGCTCTTGGCTTTAGCAGATCATATTCGCCCTTGCCATGGTTTTTGTTAATGGTATTTTCTTCAACGGATCAAAGTCTTAGAGGGCCTTTTTCATGATAACTGCCAGCACCGTTTTCCGCACCACCCTGATTGCCCTGACCGGGCTGTCTCTCGGAGCCTGCACGGCAGATAACAACCCTTTCAAAGACGTACAGATGCCAGCCTGGCTCCAGCCGGCAAAAACACCCACGGAAAATTCCGCCTATCGCAACCTGATCAGCCCAGCAACAGCAGACTGCCCGCGCGTCTCTGCCCTGCCTGAACTCGCCCGCGTTACCCAGTTTGCCGATGAGACCAACCCGGTCGCTTCGACGATCCTGAGCGAGACTGTTCTGAACAAGCTTGAGAGCAGCTGTATCACCACCGAGACCTCGATCAATCTTGATATCGTCCTGAACTTTACCAGCACTCTCGGAACCGCCGGATTGTCACAGAACTCCACCGAGTCCAGTTATTCGCATGCGTACTTTGTTGCCGTCGTGAACCCCGCTGGCCAGATCATCGCCAAAGATGTTTTTGCCCTCTCGCCGGTGTTCCAAAGCGGTCAGAAAGAAATTTTCTCGTCTGAACGTCTGCAGCAGACCATTCCGCTGTCTTCAACGACACCCGCGAACCAGTATCAGGTTATGATCGGCTTCCAGTTGTCCGAGGCAGAGCTTGCGCATAACCGCACCATGCAGCCCAAAGTCCTGCAAACGATGCCTGCAACACCAGTTCAGTCGGTGGAATCCAAGTCCATTCCGCCTCTGATCACACAACGCCCGCGCGCGGATATCAACCAGTAAGCGCAGCTTTGCGCAGCGATCTGATCCACAGCGAGAGTTTGCGGCGCAGGCCATAGGCAAACCCGTAAATCGCCGGCATCCACGAAACACTTTTACCGCGCGCGCGTAAAATATCGCGTGTTTCCATGATGCCGAAATACACATGATACGGCGTTGTCCCCGGCATGTAATCCGTTGCCGGAGTAAGATCACGGTTCAGCCGTTCAGTCCAGAACCCGCGCTCTTCAATATATTTTTCTTTGAGAATTTTGATCATGTCAGCAATACGTTGCTTGCGTTCCTGCTTGATCAAAGGATGATCCTTCAGCATCAGTGCGTTGGCTTTGATCGCCTCGGTAAACGGCCAGATCCGTTTGGTCGCGGTGATGATTTTGCCGTCGGTATCCAGCTCATCATAGATGCCGCCAAACTCCGTATCCCAGCCATAACTATTGGCCCAGTCCAGTAATTTGAAACAGATCACATCATACATGGTAGGCTCAGCCACCTGGCGGGCATGTTTTTTTAGCAGCCACACCCATTCATAATAATGGCCCGGCTCGACGATATGCCCCCTCTCCTTGTGCGGCGTCAGATCGTCGTTAAACCATTCGCAGAGACGTTTTGAGTCGATGTCGTAAAAATAAATCAGAAACAACGCAACCATCTGGCCAGCAATATCTTTGAATAATGGATCATCCCATATATCTGACGCAAACAGACAAGCTTCCAGTAGATGCATATGCGGGTTCTGCCTGCGCACCCGCGGCAGTATCTTCAAATTCTCATCGAGAGCTTCGGCAAACCCAGCCTGCCCCTCGATGCGGAAATTCTGATCGATAAACTGTAATGTCTTCAGCGCCAGCTGATGCGCCTCTTCGTCCTGCGTGGCGCGGTAATAATGTGCGAGCGCAAAAACGACGAAGCTGAGCGTATAGAGATCATAGCTCGTATCTGCGGGCGCACCCTCTTCGGTGATGCTGAAGCGCCAGCCACCTGTCGCCGGAACATAAAAATCCCGCTTCAGGGCTTCGAAGTGGCGGCGCAGATCGACCTTCACTGGGATCGCGCTTTTCTGGGTCGTGGCGTGGGCATACATGGCCAGCTGGCGGCACTGGGTCAGGAGCCGCAAATAGCCGAGCGGCACGGGTTTGAACCCTTTGCTCAGGCGTTCATCAAAATTACCCCGGTCCGGGTCGTAAAAAACCTCGTACCACTTGGGGACCCAGCGCAAGAGCAGTTTCTGGGCCTGATGTTCAATAATAGTGTGCGGACCGTAGGACATGCCCCTAATTTAGCCACGAATGCCTTGATTTGTAAGGCATTTTTCAGCTTGTGAATCGTCTTAGCCTCCCTTATGATCTGGCCACTCAAAAGGAATGTCATAAAACATGGCCGATACAGCCTTGCCCATTGATAAGATGAGCTTTGAAACCGCGCTTGATGAGCTGCAAAAGATTGTCAGCGATCTTGAAAGCGGGAAAACGACGCTTGAAAAATCCATCGCCTCGTATGAGCGCGGGGTTGCCCTGAAGAACCATTGCGAAGCCCGGCTGCGCGATGCCCAGAGCAAGATTGAAAAAATTGTTGTGTCGGCGGATGGCAGCTTGTCCACCGCCCCGCTCGATCAGACTTAGGGAGATATCTGAACTATGCCTTCACCACGCGAGACCAGTCCCGAGCTTAAAGAAGCTCTCGAGGAAACCGCCCAACTGGTTGATAAAACCATCAGTCGGATGATTCCTGAAACCGATCTGGTCGAAGCTCCTTTGTATGACGCGATGCGTTACGGTACTCTTGGCGGCGGTAAACGCCTCCGTCCGTTCATGGTCATGCAGTCTGCCAAACTCTTCGGTGTCGACTCCTCCCGCGCCAAACGTGTCGCGGTTGCGATTGAAATGGTCCACGCCTACTCGCTGATCCATGACGATCTGCCTGCCATGGATAACTCTGATATGCGCCGTGGCAAGCTCGCCGTGCACCGCGCCTACGATGAAGCCACCGCTATTCTCGCAGGTGACGCTCTCCTCACCACCGCGTTTGAAATTCTGGTTGATCCTGACACGCACGAAGATCCGAACGTTCGCTGCACGCTGGTTGCCTCTCTTGCTGGCGCGTCCGGCATTCAGGGTATGGTCGGCGGCCAGATGCTCGACTTGATCGGCGAAGCCGAAGAATTCGATCTTGGTACGATCAGCCGCCTGCAACGGATGAAAACTGGCAAGCTCATGGCATTTGCCTGTGAAGCCGGAGCCATCCTCGGCAAAGCCAGCGACAGCTACCGCCGCGCTCTCTGCAGCTACGCTTACGACCTCGGGCTCGCCTTCCAGGTGACCGACGATATTCTCGACGTCGAAGCCGACCCGGCCCTGACTGGCAAGCCTGCCAATCAGGACGACAAAGCGGGCAAGGCGACCTTCGTCTCGACGCTCGGCAAGGAACAAGCACGTCAGCGCGCCGAAATGCTCGTCGAACAATCGATCCGACACCTGCATGTCTTTCAGGGCCGTGCAAAAATGCTGGAGGAGCTGGCGTATTACGTTCTCAAACGCCGCGCATAATCCATGACCGCTCCGGAACGCAAAGAAAAAGACGTTTCAGCGTCTGCAACGCCCCTTCTGGATCAGATCACGACACCAGAAGACTTCCGGCATTTTACCGACGACCAGCTCAAACAACTCGCTGAAGAACTCCGCCATGATACCGTCGCCGCCGTTGCCAAAACCGGCGGCCATCTAGGGGCCAGCCTCGGTGTGATCGAATTAACCGTCGCTCTGCATGCCGTTTTCAAAACCCCCGCCGACAAACTTATCTGGGATGTCGGCCATCAGGCTTACCCGCATAAAATTCTGACCGGACGGCGCGACCGCATCACCACGCTCCGTCAGGGCGGTGGTCTCTCCGGCTTTACCAAGCGTACTGAAAGCGAGTTCGATCCCTTCGGTGCCGCTCACAGCTCAACCTCGATTTCTGCCGCTCTCGGCATGGCGGTTGCCCGTGATCTTTCAGAGGGCGACAACCATGTGATCGCTGTCATCGGTGATGGCGCCATCTCCGCTGGCATGGCCTATGAAGCGATGAACAATGCTGGCGCGCGCAACAGCCGCCTTGTCGTCATCCTCAATGATAACGATATGTCGATTGCGCCACCGGTTGGTGCGATGAGCAAATACCTGACCCGCCTCGTCTCTTCTAAACCTTATATGGGTGCCAGAGAAATCGCCCGTCAGGTGACGAACTTCCTGCCCGGTCCGATCCGTCATGCGGCCAAACGCGCCGAAGAAACCGCCCGCGCGGCTCTTGGTGGTGGAACCTTGTTTGAAGAAATGGGCTTCTATTACATCGGCCCAATCGACGGCCACAATCTCGATGACCTCCTGCCCGTTCTGCGCAACGTACAGGCTTCGGCACAGGACAAACCTGTCCTCATTCATGTCATCACCAAAAAAGGCTATGGCTACGCTCCTGCTGAAAACTCTCAGGATAAAATGCACGGCGTCGCCAAATTCGATGTCGTCACGGGTGCGCAGACCAAATCGAAAAGCACACTGCCAAGCTATACAAAAGTCTTTGCCCAAAGCCTGATCAAGGAAGCGCAAAAAGACGACAAGATCGTCGCCATCACAGCTGCGATGCCGTCTGGTACAGGCCTTGATCTTTTTGGCTATGAATTCCCCGACCGCACCTTTGATGTCGGCATTGCCGAACAACATGCCGTCACCTTCGCCGCAGGACTTGCCGCCGAAGGGATGAAACCGTTCTGCGCCATTTACTCAACCTTCCTGCAACGCGGGTACGACCAGATCGTGCATGATGTCGCGATCCAGAACCTGCCCGTCCGTTTTGCGATTGACCGCGCTGGTCTCGTCGGGGCCGATGGCCAGACCCATGCCGGGGCCTTTGATATAGCCTATCTCGGTTGTCTGCCAAATTTCGTACTCATGGCCGCGAGTGACGAAGCCGAACTCGTTCATATGGTCGCGACCGCCGCCGCTTACAATGACGGCCCGATTGCGCTCCGCTATCCACGCGGCGAAGGCTTGGGCCTCGATCTGCCGGAGGGCAAACCACTTCCTATTGGCAAAGGCCGTATCATTCAGGAAGGCACCGATATTGCGCTTCTTTCCTACGGCACGCGCCTCGAAGAATGCCGCCGCGCTGCGAAGCTGCTTGAAGACAAAGGTTTCTCGGTCACGATTGCCGATGCCCGCTTTGCCAAACCGCTTGATACCGATCTTGTATCGCGCCTTGCCAAATCGCACAAAAAACTTCTCACCGTCGAAGAAGGCTCCCGTGGCGGCTTCGGCGCCTATGTGCTCGAACATCTGGCTGACAGCGGCGCTCTCGATACCGGCTTGAAAGTGCGTACGCTCCATTTGCCTGATACGTTTCAGGAGCACGACACTCCTGACAAACAATATGAAGAAGCGGGCCTGACCGCGCGCCTGATCGCAACCCGCGCTCTGGCGATCTAATCCACCTAACCAGAGAGTTCTATCTCATGGCCGTTACTGTCTATATGCGTCTTGATAAATACTTAGCCGAAAACGGATATGCCGGAAGCCGTGAGCGCGCCCGCGCCATGATCGAAACCGGCAAGATCAGCGTCAACGGCACCGTAATCACCATTCCCTCCTTCCCGATGAAAGAGGACTTTACTCTTCAGATTCTCGAAGCGGACCATCCATGGGTCAGCCGCGGTGGGCTTAAGCTCGATTACGCCTTGCAGGCCTTCAAAATTCCGGCGACAGGCCGTGTTGCCATCGACGTCGGCGCGTCTACGGGCGGCTTTACCGATGTACTGCTGAAAAAGGGCGCGAAGCGTGTCTATTGTGTCGACACTGGCACCGATCAGCTTCACGAACGCATCCGTTCCGATCAGCGCGTGACATGGTGGGAACAATTCGATGCGCGCAATGTCGACGGCACATTATTTCCTGAAATCTATAATCTGATCGTCTGCGATGTCAGCTTCATCAGCCTGATCAAGGCTCTTCCCGAAGTCATGGCGCTTGCTCCGGTCGGCACTGATCTGATCGCCTTGATCAAACCGCAATTCGAAGTCGGCCCGGGTAAAGTCGGCAAAGGTGGTATCGTCAGCGATCCTGAACTTCATAAACAGGCCTGCACCGATGTCGAGACGTGGCTCCGCGATGAGATCAAATGGACCATCAAAGGCTTCACCCCAAGCCCGATTGACGGCGGCGACGGCAACAAGGAATTCTTCGTCCACGCGGTGAAGTAAGCTTCCTTAGGTAACAAACATTTCACCCCCAGCATGGATGAAGCCGCATAATAAGCTTGATTTTTTAGGCGATTTATCCTATAAATGAATACTTAAAATTCACTCATAAACCATAAATTATGAAAACGGGGCAAGCTGCGCTATTCAAAAAAGTCTTTTCTTAGCAAATTCAATGAGTTGCTGAATTTGATCTGCTAAAAATTGAAAAACGAACTAATAAACGAACTAGTATGAAACGCCGCTGATGCGTCCGTCATAAACCAGTCTGCCATCCGTTTGGACCAGCAGCGGAGCCAGTTGATCCATTACGCCGCGCGGCAAAATCTCCGGCAAACGCGTTTCGGTACCCAGCAGATCAAACAAGGTCTGCAACGGCGATTCCTCTTTCGGCAGATCGACCACTTTCAAACCAGAGCGATCTTTCGCTCCGAGCTTGACCGCGAGATCATCGAGCGTCTTGTCTTCACCGCCGATGACATCGACCAGACCAAGTTTTTGTGCCTGACGTCCGGACCACACATGACCTTTGGCAATACCCTCAACCTGAACAGGAGTGAGTTTGCGGCCATCAGTCACACGTTTGATAAACGCCGCATAGACGCTATCGAGCGATGCTTCAAAACGCTCCTGCTCTGATGCAGAGAAAGGTTTGTTGAACGACCACATGCCGCCATTTTTACCGTAGGCGATGCTCTCCCAATTGACATCCAGCTTCTCCCACAGCCCGCTGGCATCGAACTTGCCGCCCACGACACCGATTGACCCGGTCAGCGTGCCATCCAGCGCGTAGATTTTATCGGCAGGTGCTGCGATCCAATAGCCACCCGAGGCCGCTACGCCGCCCATCGAAACAAAGACTGGTTTCTTATAAGTGGTCTGGGCAAGAACGATCGCGCGATAGATCGTCTCAGAAGCGCTCGGCGTGCCGCCGGGGCTGTTGATCCGGATCATGATTGCTTTGACGTTCTTATCTTCGGCAGCGTCCATGATGGCGGCTGATATATCGCCGGAATTGGCGAAGCTATCTTGCATACCATAAGGCGAAACACCTCCGCCCTCGCCGCTGACGATCATGCCTTCGACTGCGATCCGCGCCACCATCGGGCGGGTTTTGCTGGAATTATGATTGAGCCGTTGCAGACGGTAGGCCTGCACCGACGCATATTCTTCAATCGAGACGAAGTCAGGCGCATCGCCTTTCGGGACAGCCTTGGTTTGCAGCGCCTGCTCAAACACGTCGCGGTAATCGACATGATCGATCAGCCCGACTTTCAACGCCTCGGTATCGGTAAACAGTCCCATATCGATCAGGGCGCGGAAATTGCCACCGACTTTCGGGCGGTCGAGCGCGATCTGAGTGCTGAACTGATCGCCGATATCGCCAATCAGCTCGGTCATCTGCTCGCGGCTCGCGGCGGACATTTCGGTGGAAGTGAAATGCTCCATCGCTGTTTTATATTCTTTACGCTGGAAGAATTGCGGTTTCACGCCAACTTTTTCTAAAAGCCCGCGCGCGAACGGCAGCTCTGCGGCCATGCCGGGAATGGCGACGACACCGACTGGTTGCATCCAGATATCGTTGGCAACAGCGGCCAGATAATAAAGACCAAGACCTGAGCCACCGCCACCATAGGAGTCAGCATACGCACTAATCGGCTTTCCTGATGCTTTAAAGCGCAGCAAAGCAGCATGCAGCTCCTGCAAATTAGCGACCTCATGGCCTGCCGATGTCAGGATGAGCGAGAGGCCTTTGACGGACTTATCTTTGGCGGCAGCATCGACTGCATCAACCATGTCAGGCACGCTGAGTTGAGCTTGGCCGAAGCCGAACTCTTCGAGGTATTTGGCTGCGCCACCACCCTGCTTGGGCGTGCCGCCGACGTCGATCTCTACAATCATCTGGTCTGGTAAAGTCGGAGCCTTTTTCGCGCCGCCGGCCATCTGACCGACCGACCAGTATCCAACTGCGGCAGAAATCAGAACCGTCAGGCCGATCAGGGCGCATGTCCGCTTGAACGCTTCCCAAAGAATGCGCCCGACATGGTAACGGCGCGCAGGCTGCACAATCGCGCGCGGCACAGGATTATAAACAACCGTTCGGCCACGCAACCAGTTTTGTCCAGCCATGGATGGCTCCTTCAGGTTATAGACATTGAGCTTTGTGTCGCAGCCAGTGATCAGCCAGAACGCAGGCCATCATAGCTTCGACGATGGGAACGCCACGAATGCCAACGCAAGGATCGTGGCGGCCTTTGGTAATGATTTCGGTTTCTTGCCCATGCTTGTCGATGGTTTTAACAGGCTGGAGAATGGAGCTGGTCGGTTTGAAACCAACCCGGGCGATAATATCCTGACCGGTAGAAATGCCGCCGAGGATACCGCCCGCATGATTGGATTGGAAGACAGGCTTCCCTTCGTCATCGATACGCATTTCATCGGCGTTCTGCTCACCACCCCAGGCGACGGCTTCAAAGCCTGCCCCGATCTCGACGGCCTTCACCGCATTGATCGACATCATCGCCTTGGCAAGGTCCGCATCGAGCTTGTCGTAGACAGGGGCACCAAGTCCGGCGGGTATGCCCGACGCATGGCACTCGATCAACGCGCCAGCGCTCGATCCAGATTTACGCACGCCATCAAGATAGGCTTCCCACGTAACGGCCGCCTGTGCGTCTGGTGTAAAGAACGGGTTGTTATCAACCTCGGTCCAGTCCCAGTTATCATTGTTAATTTTTTCAGTGCCGATCTGCACCACGGCTGCGCGGATCATCACGTCGTCGCCGAGCTGGGTGGAGAGAACTTTACGCGCTATCGCCCCTGCGGCGACCCGCATCGCGGTTTCGCGCGCGGAGGAACGCCCACCGCCACGGTAATCACGAATGCCGTATTTCTCCTGATAGGTGAAATCAGCATGGGCCGGACGAAACTTGTCTTTGATATCGCCATAATCCTTGGACTTGGCGTCGGTGTTTTCAATCAGCAGGCTGATCGGTGTCCCCGTCGTCTGTCCTTCGAATACGCCGGACAGAATTTTAACCTGATCCGCTTCCTGACGCTGTGTCGTAAAGCGCGATTGACCTGGCTTGCGCTTATCCAGAAAAATCTGGATGTCGTCTTCTTTCAGCGGAATACGCGGCGGCACGCCATCGACGATACAACCAATCGCCGGACCATGGCTCTCGCCCCAGCTTTGATATTGAAAGAGCGTTCCGAAGCGATTACCGCTCACCCTAAGCCGCCTGAGTGTCTTTGGATTTTGGTGCGATGCCTTGAAGCAGTTCTGCGGTTTCAGCCGCGGCATCAATCGCAACCATACCGACTGCATGATAGCCCGCATCGACATGCATGATTTCGCCTGTCACGCCTGCGCCCAGATCACTGAGCAGGAAAAGGCCTGAATTGCCGACATCTTCAATCGTGACATTGCGCTTGAGCGGTGAATTGAGTTCGTTCCACTTAAGAATATAGCGGAAATCGCCGATGCCGCTCGCAGCCAGTGTCTTGATAGGGCCTGCTGAAATCGCGTTGACGCGGATATTGTCACGGCCCAGATCTACTGCCAGATAGCGCACGCTTGCTTCAAGGGCTGCCTTGGCAACGCCCATGACGTTGTAATGCGGCATAACTTTTTCTGCGCCGAAATAGGTGAGCGTCAGCATGCTGCCGCCCTCTTTCATCAGCTTGGCGGCGCGTTGCGCGACGGCAGTGAAGGAAAAAACAGAAATATCCATGGTGCGCAGGAAATTGGCGCGTGTCGTATTCACGTACAGCCCATCGAGCTCGTTCTTGTCAGAGAACGCAATCGCGTGAACGATGAAGTCCAGCTTGCCCCATTTTTCTTCAATCGCCTTGAACGTGGCATCGATGCTCGCTTCATCTGTCACATCGCATGGGACAACCATTTTCGAGCCGACGCTTTCGGCCAGAGGACGAACGCGTTTTTCAAGGGCTTCGCCTTGATAGGTAAATGCGAGTTCGGCGCCATGTTCGGCGGCAGTTTTGGCGATACCCCACGCGATTGAGCGCTCGTTGGCGACGCCCATGATCAGACCGCGTTTTCCTGCCATGATGGATGAAGACATAGGGAAATTCCTGAGTGTTAACAAATTCTTAAAGCCAATCCTTACGGAGATACCCGCATCCTACACATAATAAGCAAAACGTCCAGCCTACGCGGTGCCAAAACAGGCCAGAAATTACATATTCTGTTAACTCCCCCCTGCTAAACTAGGGGAAATTTTCAAAGAATTACGAGTTTTGACGGGCTGGGCAGGATGATCGCGGCGAGCGAGAGCAAACAGATTTCAGAAGCAGCAGATAGCCTTGCGGCTGACATAAAGTCAGTCTATCCGGCGCTGACCTTTAAATTCCTGATCTACCGGCGCGGCCAGCGTCAGGATACGGCTGAACAGGTCATCGCCAGCCTGAGTGGTCATCCCGCGTATGACTCAGCCCGCGACCTTTTGCGCACCCGCCAGCAGCATGGCGAGAATTCCTGTTTTCTCGGCCTGACCGTCGGCCATGAGCGTGGATTGTTCGGCATGAAGGGCAAATCCTCTTGTCTGTCCTTCATCGCGCTAAACCTTGACCAGTATAACAGCCCTGAAGAAGCCAAATATGCGCTCTATCACATGGTTGGACAGTTCTTTGATTTGATGAGCCTGCTGACGCCCGCCTCTTTCAAAAGCAGCGGCGATATTATCCTTCTGCCCAAACGTAACGCGCTGTCTCTCGCCCGCGCAAACATGAAAGCCGATATTTTCAGCGCCCTGATGATGACCAGCGAAGGTCAGAAGGATGCAATCGTCGATCTCGCCCGCTGGCGCGGCATGCAGGCGCTCGTTGGACAGGCGTACCATCGCCCCGAAGAATTCCCGTACGCGATATCGATAGATGTTGCTGAGTTCGCTGTCGATAAAATGAAAAGCACGTCTTCAGCTAATTTGCTGAAATCCGTGCATATGCTCTCCAGCGGCGTCAGCAAGACGTTCGATAAACAGAATCTTGAAACCTGGATCCATTTCACCAGCCCGGCTCAGACGATGGCGTGGGCAGGATGCAGCCCTGATCAGATTCTCGGCGCGGCAATACACACCTGCCCGAACCCGTTTATCAAATCAGTTGGCCATCTTGTTTCGGAAGTTACTCTGATTGAACCCGCAGGCAAAGAATCGCTTCAGGCAGGGTATAATCCTTATGTCGATATGGAGATCAATCAGATCTCGCATGAACGTCAGGTTGAAGAGACATTTGACATGGTGATGATCCATTCGATGGAATCTGACAGCGCACTGCCACTTCTCCGCGTCGCTAACAACCAGAACGAAACTATGGCCAAAGGCAAAGTGCTCGGATGGTGCGCCAACGCCTTGCAGGCTGCGGCCAAAGCTTATGAAAGCGCGTTGCAACGTGGCATGCCTGCGGAACAGGCAGCGCGTCTTGAATTTGAAAGTGCAAAAAATCAAACCAGCTGGCACACACTTAACCGTCTTAACGACCAAATTCTCAGCCATCGCCGTCACGGGTTTGCAGTGACCCTGAGTGAAATCGCCAATTGGTGTAAAACCAGCGTCGATTTCCGCCCGGTACTTGAATCCGTAAACTTAACATTAGCTGATCCCGGCTATGCACGGAAACTCGCTGCTGCCCATGACTTGCCATCCCCTGCCCCAGCTGGGCCGCGTGTCCAGCCTTCGTTGAACTTAGCTCCTCATGTCGCCTTTGCCCCAATGGCCCCGCAACCCGGTGGCATGGGTGGAAGCATGGGTGGACGAAGTTCTTACGTGACGCAACAGCAGTCCAGCACAACGCGCACGGACGATACTGAAAAATAAAAAAAGGCCGGTCAGAAAGACCGGCCTTTGAATATTTTCTTATGCAGATTTAGTTATTTGCAATCTGCCATGTGCCATCAGAATTCTGACAGGCTGTGCCGTAACCGGTTTGTTGACGGCCTTCGACATAAATAGTCTGGCTGAACTCACGGCAGTAACGACCAGAAGTGCTTCTGCCTTCACGGGTTGGTGTAACCGTACCGTAGTTACCAGTCTCAGGGTTGTTCCAGCTGATTGGCTCACCGACAGGGGCGCGGTAAGCGTTCTGTTGGGCGCGGTTGGCGTATGCCAAGTCAGCCTTATCAAGTGACAGACCAATTTCGCTACCGACGAGTGCGCCAAGCAGCGTACCGACACCAGCACCGACCAGTTGGCCTTTACCGCTACCGAATTGCGCACCGGCAAGACCGCCGACGAGTGCGCCAGTACCAGTACCAATCATTTGTTTGTTACCCATGCCGTTCATGCTTTCGCAGGCAGTCAAGCCCAGCGTTGCAATCATAACCAGCGCTAAAAGTTTCGCTTTCATTTTGTAGTGCTTCCTTTCATGCTGCCCCCTTCGCCAATATCGGCTGGGTTGCCATTAAGATTAATAGTAGGAGAATGTACTGTAATTGCTATAGAATACAATCGTTTCCCGCAGAACAATATATTACGGACAATGACAATCACACCAACAGCAACTCCTTATGAATCGTTCCGTTTATGGTTGAAAACAGCCGAAGCCACGGAACCAAATGATCCGACCGCTGCATGCCTCGCGACTGTTGACGCGCAAGGCATGCCAAATGCACGCATGGTGTTGGTCAGGATCATAGATGAGAATGGCTTTGTGTTTTTTACAAACGACACAAGTCAAAAAGGCCGCGAACTCGCAGCACAGCCAAAGGCTGCACTCTGCTTTCACTGGAAATCCCAGCGACAGCAAATTCGTATCCAAGGCAACGTCATCGCCGCAACTGCGGCAGAATCCGATGACTATTATAATAGCCGCCACCCTTTAAGCCGTATTGGCGCCTGGGCGTCGCTGCAGTCTCAGCCTCTGCCTGACCGCTCCGTCCTCATGGAACGCTTTGCAGACTATGAAGACAAATTTAAGGGAGAGGCCAACCCGCCACGCCCGCCGCACTGGCATGGATTTCGGATCATCCCGTCCAGAATTGAGTTCTGGAAAGAGGGCGAATACCGGCTCCATGAGCGGCTTGTCTATATTAAAAACGGGACTAACTGGGAAACCTCCCTGCTTTACCCTTGAAATTTAACCCGAGACCTTTAAATAGCAGATATGACAACTGAAACTATGGATTTTGGCGCCGACGTCGCCCGCCTTCTCGAAATCGTAACGCACGCCCTGTACTCGAACCGGGATGTTTTCCTGCGCGAGCTGATCTCAAACGCAGCCGATGCCTGTGATCGCCTGCGCTATGAATCTATTCAAAAACCTGACCTGATTAAAAACCATCCTGGATATTCGGTCCGTGTTTATCCAGACACCGACCCGCTGGTCAGATCTTTGACCGTGATTGATACCGGGATCGGTATGTCCCGCGAAGATATGATCGAAAACCTTGGCACCATTGCCAAGTCCGGTACGCGTGCCCTCGTCGAGCAAATCAAGGCTTCTGGTGCATCTGGCCCAAGCCTGATCGGGCAATTCGGCGTTGGTTTCTATTCAAGCTTTATGGCCGCTCGTAAAGTAGATGTCATTTCCCGCAAAGCTGGCAGTGACCAGACCTGGGTCTGGTCGTCACGTGGGGCAGGAAACTTTGAAGTGGCTGAAGCCACCAAAGAGCAGGCTGCCTTCCTCCCTGCTTCATCTGGAACTGCCGTCATTCTTTTTCTCAAAGATGACTCCAGCGATTTTCTACTCGAAGAAAAAGTCGAACAGGTCGTCAAGACATACTCAAATCATATCAGTTTGCCGATCTATATCGGCAAGGACGGGACGAAAGTCATCAACTCAGCCTCGGCTTTGTGGATGCGTCCTAAATCTGAAATTACCCCTGAGCAATATCAGGAATTTTATAAAACTGTTTCCGGTATGATGGCGCTTGATGATCCAACCTTGACCGCGCACTGGCGCGCCGAAGGCAAGATTGAATTCAACGCCCTCCTGTACATTCCGACCATGCGCCCGTGGGATCTCTATGATCCAACCCGTAAGCACGGAGTGCGTCTCTATGTCCGTCGCGTATTTATCACCGACAATTGTGAAAATCTCGTTTATCCATGGCTGCGCTTCATGCGCGGCGTGATTGATAGTGAAGACTTACCGCTGAATATCAGCCGTGAAATGCTTCAGCACAATCTGGTCATCAACAAAATCCGCAATGCCGTGGCCAAACGCATCCTTGGCGATCTCTACAAACTCTCGCAGGATGACCCGCTCGCTTATAATATGTTCTGGTTGCAACTGGGGGC
>CAYJDG010000011.1:0-23813 GCA_964368875.1 uncultured Pseudobdellovibrionaceae bacterium | reverse complement strand
TGTTGATGACCGACACCATCGACGAATTCTGGTTGCCTATAGCATATGATTACCAGACCAAACCTTTTGCTTCGGTCACCAAGGGAGCAATCGATCTCTCCGCGTTTCCGTTACCTGAAGGCGAAGCCTCGCAGGAACAACAACAGGAAAATAAAGAAGAAGATCAAAAAAATTACGCTATCCTGCTCGATTTCCTCAAAACGCGTTTTGCTGAAGATGTCAGTGATGTGCGACTCTCTGGCCGCCTGACTGACTCCCCGGTTTGCCTGATCGCGTCCGAGAAAGACATCGATCTGCATATGGGTCGCGTTTTGAAGATCCACCAGAAATACGAAGCGAAGGTGAAGCCTGTGCTTGAGATCAATCCGCACCACTTGCTGATTGAACGCCTGAATACGCTTGCAGCTACGTCGCTGCAATCATCGAGCCTTGCTGATGCCGCAGATCTTCTGCTTGATCAGGCACGCATCATTCAGGGCGAGCCTGTAACTGATCTGGCTGGGTTCGCACGGCGGATGGCGGAATTTATGCAACGCGGCTTAGCGGCGTAACCTACAACAAACCCTGATGATGGGATTTGATCAGCTTACGAATATCTTCTTCGGAGAATTCGTTGGCACGGGCGATTTCTTCAATCATGACTTCACGCACCAGATTGCTCAGGTCGTCGCCGGTTTCACACCACAGATCGAGGATCGAGCGGCGGTAAAGCACCAGCGTGTCATCATCATTGGCAACTTTTTTCTGAACCCCTGGCGCGACTTCGTCGCCAGCGCGGTAAAGCGCGAGCAAATCATAAGGGCTCTCAAGTCCCATATCCTGCTCTAGGGTTTCATCAGGAAATTCTTCGATCCTGAGCGCGAGGTCTTCACAAATTTCCGTGAGATCATCCGGCAGGGACTCAAGCACCTGCTGCGCCATGCCCTCCAGATCGTCTACGCTGGGCGGGGCGGCAAAGTTCATAATTATATCGTGTCTGGACAGAGCTTTCGCCGTCATCAGAGCCTTGCCTTAAGTTTGATTAAGCCTCAGTCTATAAAAAAACCGGAGAGTTGCCAATGGTCACCCGCCTCAACGATCAACAGATTCGTACTGCTTTGACTGAATTATCGGAATGGTCCTATGCCTCTGGTGACCCGGATAGCATTAAAAAGGACTTCAAATTCAAAAATTTCGCGCAAGCCTGGGCCTTTATGTCCCGAGTCGCGCTCTTGGCTGAAAAGCAGGATCATCATCCTGAATGGTCTAATGTTTACAACCGCGTCAGCATAACGCTAACGACTCATGATGCGGGCGGCGTGTCGGAAAAAGATTTCACACTTGCAAAGACGATTGATAAAATTCAATCCTAGCCCATCAGGACTTCGGTCGGGCCTAAATCCTTGAGGCGTGTTTCAATATCATCACTGTATGGCAACGAAGCTTGCGCCCCAGCTTTCATACAGGTGAGAGTGCCGGCGACACTAGCTCGACGCATCGCTTCGAGAACATCCATTCCATCATGGATCGCAGCAGCAAAGGTGCCACAATACGCATCACCTGCACCTGTGTTATCAATAATTTCGGATGGATCCACTGTCAGGATTGGCACACCCCAACCTTTACCTTCTTTATTGACGACGACCGCACCTCGCTTACCGAGAGTCACAATTGCCGTTAATTGCCCTTGGATCGCTAGGGCATGAGCAATCTTTACAGCGTTATTTTCAGTAGCAATATGAAGCTTTTCAGCAATCTGGCGCGCTTCAATGCTGTTGACGATCAGATAGTCAAGCAGACCCATGGCCTTCTTGGGGATCATGATGGCCGGCGCAAGATTAAGGATTGTAGTCAGACCTTTTGACTTGGCGCGTTCCAGCAAAGTCACCGTCTGGTCGACAGGCAATTCCATCTGCATCAGAAGTACGTTCTGCTTGATGAGTATTTCATCCGGAATCTGATCATGCGTCACTTCTGAGTTTGCACCGGACATGACAATAATCTGGTTCTCGCCTGAGGCGTCACGGGCAACGACCGCACAACCGGTCGGCAGGTCAGAGCGTGCGACTCCCGAAGTCATCACGCCATCGCCTTTGAGCTCATCCGTACAGGCTTTGCCGTAGTGATCGTTACCAACACGTCCTATCAGGGCGACTTTGGCCCCGCTGCGTGCGGCAGCGAGGGCTTGGTTTGCCCCCTTACCACCGGGGTAAAGGATATAATCTTTTGAGAGAACGGTCTCGCCGGGGACTGGAAGTTTTTCCACCCGGACGGCCATATCCATGTTAATCGAGCCGAAAACGATAATCATTCTCTATACTTAGCATAATTGAAGTGAGTCGGGAAGTAAGGCTTGGCATCCGTCTCTGAACCGCTTAAAAGGTCGGTTATGGATTATTCTGCACTTTTCCGCCGTAAGATTGATGACCTCAGGGATGAGGGGCGGTATCGCGTCTTTGCCAATCTGGAACGCATTAAAGGGCGCTTTCCCTATGCGCTTTATCACGCCCCGGATGGATCGACCAAAGAGGTCGTGATCTGGTGCAGCAACGACTATCTTGGCATGGGTCAGAACCAGACTGTTCTTGACGCTATGCACAACGCGATTGAACGATCCGGTGCTGGCGCTGGTGGCACGCGGAATATTTCCGGCACAACCCGTTACATTGTTGATCTCGAAGACAGTCTTGCCGACTTACATCGCAAAGAAGCGGCTTTAGTTTTTTCATCTGGCTACACCGCCAACGAAGGCGCGCTTGCCACCATCGCCCGCGTCATGGGCGATACGATCATTTATTCCGATGCCCTGAACCACGCCTCGATGATTCATGGTATTCGCGACAGCCGCTGTGAAAAACAAATTTACCGTCATAACGATCTTGCCCATCTTGAAGACCTTCTCAAAAAATCTGATCCGGCGCGCCCGAAACTGATTGCCTTTGAATCCGTCTATTCGATGGAAGGCGACATTGCGCCAATCAAAGAAATCTGTGATCTCGCCGAGAAATATAACGCCTTTACTTATCTTGATGAGGTTCATGCCGTGGGCATGTATGGCCCGCGCGGTGGTGGTGTAGCCGAAGAACGCGGCCTACTCGACCGTATTGATGTCATCGAGGGCACCTTCGGTAAAGCCTACGGCCTGATGGGTGGTTTTGTGACAGGCTCCGCTGATGTCATCGATGCCATCCGCTCTTATTCAGGAAGTTTTATTTTTACAACCGCCCTCCCCCCGGTTGTCTGCGCAGGCGCTCTTGCCAGCGTTGAATATCTCAAAGTCTCAGACATTGAACGTCAACGGGCACGCCGCAATGCCAAGATGCTCAAAGCCCGCTTCGATCAGGATGGCTTGGAATATATGCAAGGTGAAAGCCATATCGTGCCGCTTATGATTGGTAACGCAGCCTGCTGTAAGGGACTGACCGACTGGTTGATGAATGCATATAGCATTTATGTTCAACCTATTAATTACCCGACTGTCCCGCGCGGAACAGAACGCATGCGACTGACTGCCACCGCAGCCCACTCGCCTGAAGAAATTTCACGCCTTGCTGATATTCTGCGTGATCTCTGGAACGAGACTCACGGTTTCGCCGGAATGGCCGTTGCCTGACCGCTGACGCGGGCATAAGTTAAAATTCCCTGTAGCATCCCGTCTTGAGGGGCATCGCGCGCACTAATGAAAAGTGCGGTTGGCCCTCCGTAATTTGCTTCATAATCTTTCTGACGTCCGCCTGGAATACTTTTTTCGGCCAGCAGAGAAAAGGGTGTCCCCGGCCCGAACATTTTATCGACCTCACCCCAAAATTTTTCTGTATTGAAACTGCGGGCGACAACCGAACAGGCACCATTTTTTCCTGCGATAATCAGGATATTATCAGGATAATTCTCGCTGGCGAAAACCCGGCCACCAGTTGGGTCAAAAAGCTGTGCATTTTCTGCAGGCATTTCTCTAAGTTTGAAAGTAACCGGCAAAGTAGCGGCATCGAAATTCTTGATGATAGGTGGCAGGCAAAAAATCATCATCGATTTGATGATATCTTCTTCAAGACTGATCACCGGAGTGACTGGCACAGCTACGGCTGGAGGAACATCCTCAGCGCGCGCAGGCGTAATTAGGAGAATCGTAAACGCTAGAAGTAGAAAAAATTTCATTCAAAGCCCCACAGAATTGGCTGCAGCCTCAAGGCGCGATAACCCTTTATCAAGGGCAGCCATCGTCCGCGACAGATCTTCCGTATCATCTTTAACCCATGTGCGAAGCAACCACATATAGAGTGCCGTTAGCCCAGCGACCCGCGCCGCACCGCGCAACCCTGCAGTATCCAATCCCGCTGCTTCGAGCATGCGCGTCATTGATTGACCGACATAAGGGAAATTAATGACAGCTTGTTTGGGATCCAGCTTGTAAGAGTTAACAATTGAAATAACGGCATCGCGATCCTGATTGGCGAGGTCAAACCGTTCCATCAGAATATCGAAAAGTCGGTCGCGAGGGCTCGCGTCGTAATCCAGTTCGGCAAACGCCGCCAGTACCGCGCGATCGATACGCCGCGCATACCCAACGATGATATCCCCGCGCTCGTCAAAATGATCATAGAACTCTTCAAGGCTTAATCCGGCCTCTTGGGCTATATCCCTAACGGTACAAGCTTCCCACCCCTGAACAGCGGCCAACCTGAGGGCGGCATCAATAATCCCCTCTTTGACGGATTTTTGCGTCGGTGCGACTTTTACCGTTTTGGGTTTCTTTTGCTGTTTGCTGGCCATAATTTTCTCGCTATAGAGTAAGGACATAAGACTGAAACCATTAAAATTCAACTGAAAAGGCTGCGTCTATGAGTACCAAATACGGCGTTACTGCAATTGGCAACGCAATTGTCGACATTCTGGCCCCCGCAACCGATGCTTTTATCGATGCTCAGGCCGCCAAAGGCATGCAGCGCAACGGTATGACCTTGATTGACGCTGCTCGGGCCGCAGAACTCTACAGCCTGATGGGCCCAGCGACCGAAATGTCCGGTGGCTCCGCTGGTAACACTATGGCGGCCTATGCGTCCTTTGGCGGCAAAGGTGCCTACATTGGTAAAGTTGCCGATGACAAGCTCGGCCAGGTTTTCCGCAGTGACATGCAAGCGATTGGTGTCGATTTTTCTACCGCGCCCCTGAAAAACTCTGACCCAACCGCCCAGTGCATGATTCTGGTTACACCCGACGCACACCGGACGATGAACACGTTCCTCGGCGCCTGCGTACAACTAAGCCCTGCTGATGTCGATGAAGATGTAATTGCAAATTCTTCTATTACTTATTTGGAAGGATATTTGTTCGATAAACCAGACGCCAAGGACGCCTTCTATGCTGCCGCAGACTTTGTCGCAAAACATGGACGTAAACTGGCGCTGACTCTGTCGGATTCTTTCTGCGTCAATCGGTATCGCGAAGAATTCTTCAACCTGATCAAAAACCATGTCGATATCCTCTTTGCCAACGAAGCTGAAATCAAATCGCTCTTTGAAGTCGATACACTTGAAGAAGCGGTCGCGGCGATTGCACCTCTATGCGAACTGACCGCAATCACCATGAGTGAAAAAGGATCTTTGATTGTTTCGGGCACGCAAACAATTAAGGTCAACGCTATTCCCCCGGCCCAACTGGTCGATACGACTGGTGCAGGCGATGCCTATGCTGCTGGATTTATGTTTGGGTTGACGGAAGGCAAGCCATTGTCAGAATGCGGCATGTTGGCATCTTTGGCTGCTGCTGAGGTTATCAGCCATATGGGTCCGCGTCCGCAGGCCTCCCTTAAGGATATGCTGCGCAAGGCCGCCTAGTCGTCACCGCCCGCAACAAATCTCTCCGTGAAGGCATCATAAGCATCATCGGATTTGCAGATCAGCTCAATCGACTCAAACGCGTCGATTGGGCCATCGCGCAGCGCATTGAAAAGGATACGCGCGCTTTTGCGCAGCGGGTATTTATCTGGCCCGGGACTGAAACTTGGAATTCCGATACGCTGACAGCCAAGTTGAGCTGCAATCTCCAAAGCCTTGATAGTCGATAATTTTAAGAAGCGTTCGCCACCCGAAAAATTGTTGTCCCATTTTGAGATCATCCCAAAAATCAATGCCTTATAAGGAAGACCGAATGCAGGAGTTGAAAAGGAATCCCCCGGATAAAGCTTTGGCATAGTGTTAAGCACATACTCATCAACCTGATGATTCGTCGCAGTGAGAATCTTCTGGTTGATTGGCCCGCCCCATGAAAAATCCTCGGTCAAAAACGAAACGATGGCATCCAGATTCTGCCGGGCAAGAAGTTCTCCGTGGATGACCTTGATACGCTTCAGCTTTTCTGGATTTGCCTGAAGGCTGCCGTCTGGTATCTCTTCTTTCATGAGAATAATCGTTTTGTCCCTGTTTGCCCTGTTTTGCTCGGCTCATACAGTTTATGCCGCCGAAGATAAAGGCGGCCTTAACGCAGGCCCGGCCCCCGGATTGGCGATGGCCGGCCAGCCCAAAATGGCCCAAAACTTCACCCATCTGGATTATGCCGACCCTGCCGCGCCGCAGGGCGGAACCCTTCATCTTTCGGCCACCGGGACGTTTGACACCCTTAATCCGTTTTCCTTGAAGGGCAAATCAGCTCAGGGACTTAACTTATCCTATGACCGCCTGATGGGCCGGTCCTGGGATGAGCCGTTTACCCTCTATCCCCTCATCGCCGAGAGAGCCGTAGTACCGGAGGACAGATCCTCAATTACATTTTATGTGAATCCCAAAGCCACCTTTCAAAATGGCAGCCCTATCACCGCCGACGATGTAATTTTTTCTTTCAACACTTTGAAGGAAAAAGGTCGCCCAAATATGCGCCAGGTTTACAAGCTGGTCAGCAGCGTCACAAAAACCGGATCAAACGGCGTGATGTTCAAACTGGGTACTGGCTATGATCGTGAAACGGTTATGATCCTCGCGATGATGCCCGTCCTGAGCAAGGCTTACTGGACTGACAAAGAATTCGACAAAACAACTCTGACTGCCCCAGTAACGTCCGGTCCCTATAAAATTGTGACGGTTGATCCGGGCCGCCGCGTGGTTTACCAGCGCGACCGCACGTATTGGGGGAACAACCTGCCAATCAATAAGGGGCTCTATAACTTCGACAAGATTTCTTACGATTATTACCGTGATGAAACGGTTGCCTTTGAGTCTTTTAAATCAGGCAATGTCGATATCCGCACCGAGCAGGACCCTGGCCGCTGGACGATGGCTTATGATTTTCCTGCAATCAAGAATGGCCAGACCCGTAAGGAAACTATCAAGCATGGGCGGGTTGAACGGACATGGGGCTTTATCTTTAACCTGCGCCGCGAGCCATTCAATGACTTGCATTTGCGCAAGGCTCTCTCCCTGATGGTCGACTATGCATGGATCAACCAGAATATCTTCCATGGCCAATATAAACCTACGACCAGCTTTTATCCCAATTCGGAACTCGCGGCAGTTGGCACACCATCGGCTGCGGAGCTTGCCCTGCTGGAACCGTTTCGCAAGGATTTGCCGGCTGAGGTTTTTGGTCAGGCGTGGCAACCGCCCGCCTCCGGAACCCCCGCAGCCAACCGCGTTGCGCAGCGTGAAGCTGATACTCTGCTGAAAAACGCCGGATGGATTATTCGTGACGGCAAACGTGTCAATCAAAAAACCGGCAAGCCGCTTGCGTTTGAAATACTTTTGCAGACCGCCGATGATGAGAAGGTTGCACTGTCATTTCGTCGCGCCCTCGCGAAGCTAGGTATCACGGTCACGTTACGTGTGCTCGATACAGCCGCATTCCGAGATAGGCTCAATGGATTTGATTACGACATGACTCTTTATTTCTGGCAGAATACCCTCTCCCCCGGCACCGAGCAGATGATTTACTGGGGTTGCGAAGCCGCCAAGCAGGAAGGTCGCTTTAATTTCTCAGGGATATGCACCCCGGCCAGTGATTCGCTCGCCAAGGGAATTCCCTCGGTTCATACCCGAGATGAATTGATTGCCCGGACTCGTGCCCTTGATCGGGTCCTGACTTGGTCGCACATAATGATTCCCTTGTTCTACAGCGGCAAGGACATGTTGGGGGCCAGCAATGGATTTCATCACCCTTCTCAGACTGCGCTCTATGGCAATGTCATGGAAAACTGGTGGTTTGAGGCGAAAAAACCCAATTGAGTAAGTGACTTAGTTTTGTTATGGTTATGTGTCTTTTTTAGAGGGTTCAACTCGTTAAGGTTTAATGATGACAAAAGTTTCGCTGCTCCTGCTCGGTTTCTCGGTTCTGGCGCTTAGCGCGTGTGAAGCCAGTATTACAAAAGAAATCGAAGAAAACGGCCGCTTCTGGCAGCGCGCAGATACCACGGATTCTACATACCAGCGTGGCCCGAAAGCACAGCAGATGCTGTTTCAGGATATGTCCCGTTGTACGGCTGAGCTAAATGAGCTTGAGCGTCTTGGCGCGATCAAAAACGCTATCCCACAAAACACCTTCGATCAGGACGGCAAAAAAGTTGATGCCAATTCCCCTGAAGGCCGCATGGCTGATTGGGATACGCCAGAGCGCGATGGCTATATGCGTGCTGAGCACCTTGATTATCAGGACTTCGAAACCTGCATGATCGCCAAAGGTTGGGAGCGCGTGAAGGTTATGAATTACGACACCTCTGATCGTGCCCGCGATACTTATCTCGAATCTATTGGGTATCAGCAATACATGACCAAGACCAATCAACGGAATACTGTTCCGTATGACAATTTGAACGAATAGATTGTCCTGAATTTTTTAAAATGCCCGCTTTAGAGCGGGCATTTTTTTATGGCGTCCATAACCGTTTCAACGCTGAGTGAGAGCATCAGCGACCGCTTAAGCGTCTTGGGATCATAGCCCGGGAAATTCGTCAGCTCATCAAACGTTTCTGGCGTATGGGCATAAACGGTATGAGGCCCCCACGGAGCATAAATATTTGCGTAACTGGCGCCAAACAAACCGACTGTCGGTACACCCGCAGCAGCCGCGCAGTGCATAAGCCCAGAGTCATTACCGATATAAAAATCGCACCGCGCTAACGCCGCTGCCGCGGTTCCGGGATCACCCTTGGCAATCACATCAAGACGCCGGTCCTCTGGCACTGATTCAAGAACTTCATAAGCAGACTTTTCTTCTCCGGGGGCAGCAAACACTGCAACGCGCGCATCGGGGTATCGCCCATCCACAGCGGTGAGATTTTTGACAACTTCGATGAACCTGTCTGATGGCCAGGTTTTTCCAATCCAGTTCGCTGTTGGACCGACACCGACCACAGGCCCGCCATCCGGAATAAGCTCCTTAGCCTTTGCCGCTTGTTCAGCCGTAATCCATAGGCGTGGGGCTGGAGTGGTCGCAAGTTTCATGACGCGCGCATTCTGCTCAACCTTGTGCATAGTCTCGGGGATATGCGACCCATGATTAAACACCTGTCTTGCCCTTAGCAGGCGCGATACCACTGAATTGCGCAGGTCAATCACCATATCCCAGCGCGTCCCGTAAACGTCACGCCACAATTCGAACCAATGTTTCTTCCAAGGCTTTTTCTTGAGAACAATCAGACGGTCCAGATTCGGCACGCCTTTGAAGAGGCTGGATGGTAATGGTCCACACACAATCGTTAATCGTGCCTCAGGGTATGTCTGTACTATATGATCCAGCAGGCCCATTGATAGCACGGCATCGCCAATCCGTGTGGATGTAATAAATAACACGTTCTTCATAGACATATTTAACCATCAAGCCACCAAGACACCAAGGCCTTACTAAAGAAACTTGGTGTCTTGGGGCCTTGGTGCTAAAAAACTAAGATGCAGTCACCCGCCTTCCCCACTTATGTTACGCTCCCGACCCGTGGCCAAATCCGTATCAGCGGACTTGATGCGACAAAATTTCTCCAAGGCCTAATCTCGAATGATCTTGATAAACTATCCAGCCAGCCGTCCCTTTATGCCTGCCTGCTGACGGCACAGGGAAAGTTTCTGCATGACTTTATCATGACCAGGGACGGTGATGATTATCTGCTGGATTGCGAAGGGAATGCCCGCACCCAAGATTTGTTGCGTCGCTTAAACATGTATAAACTCCGCGCACAGGTTACCATCAGTGCCACCGAGACCTTACCCGTCTATGTCATCCTGAATGAGCCCGGCAGCGGGGTACCTGATCCGCGTAACCCAGCGCTTGGATATCGCGTCCAGACAAAACCCTCCCTGCCAGAATCTTCTTTCTCTGTTTGGGATACCTTACGCATTCGTCTCGGTATCGCTGATGGTAGTCGTGATGCAGAGCTCGAGAAATCGACACTTGAGGAGCTCAATATGACCAAAACTGCAGTCTCCTTTGAGAAAGGGTGTTACGTCGGGCAGGAATTGACCGCTCGCATGGAACATCGCGGTCTAGGGAAACGCCATCTCGTGCCACTTGGCTTCAATACCCCTTTACCCGTTATGGGTGATGATATTATTGTTCATGACCAAGTGATCGGTTCGATGCGTTCCTCTTGCGACTCCGTTGGTTTGGCCCTGATCCGTGATGATGCCCTTGAACTCCTGAGAGAAACCAATGACAAAAGCCCGTTATATCTTCTGGGATAGCGACAATACCCTTGCCGAAAATGGTGAACTGCATTGGGAAAAGCATGTTGAAACAGCAAAAAAATATGGTGTCATTCTAAACGACTCCCATCGCTCTCAGATTTATCACAACAACGGCCACCAGAACTGGGTCTGGCTTAAAAAGGAACTGGGCCTAAAAGCCGATCAAAATACCTATCTCGAAGAAATTGATATCTGGTATGCGGCCCATGTCGGAGACATTCCCCTACGCCCAGGCATCGCCGAAGCCCTCGAGATGTTCCTCTCTGCCGGTTGCCGCCAATGTGTGGTTTCAAATGGTCGGCGCAGCTCCGTGCTCTTGGCGCTGAACGCCCGTGATATCGTCTCCAAATTCGATTTTATTCTCTGCAAAGAAGATTACGAAGGCCGTAAACCAAGTCCCTCGCCATACCTGACCGCCATCCGTAAGATGGAAGATACAGCCAATGAAACAGTCCAACCTTATGAATGCCTTGCCATCGAAGATGATCCGCTCGGCGTGACGTCTGCCTTTGGTGCCAAAATCCCGGTGATTCACCGCCGCCTGCACAAAAAAGATCCTGTCGCCCCTGAAGCGATTGTCTCCGTTTATGATGAAGGCGAATTTTTAGCCGCCTGCCGTAATTTTATTTAACGAGATCGCTAAGCAGATCATTGAGCTGCTGGGGAAAGAACAGACAGAGCGCAGGACCAAGCAAGCCAATAAAAGGCAGAAATTTAGCTGGCCGGTCTTTATCTTTTTGCTTCAGATGAATCGACACTGCTTTCAAAACCAGCGCAGGAAAGACTGCCAGTAAAAACGTTGCAAACATGGCTGGCTGAAAAATATCTTTCACCAGCTCGCGGTAAAGATAAACGATCAGGAAAAAGTCAAAAAAATACCAAACCTTTTTATGCGGCGTCAGCGCGAACAAGGTTGCAGGCAGAAAGTAAAAAACAAATAACATTTATTACACCCACTGAATTAAGCAGCCTTACGAGCAGTTTGAGCCATTTTGATTTTGATCGCAGCTTGCGCAGCCGCAAGACGCGCAATCGGTACTCGGAAAGCCGAGCATGACACATAATTCAAGCCGACACTTTCACAGAACCAGATAGATTCAGGGTCGCCCCCATGTTCACCACAGATACCAAGCTTGATATCAGCGCGTGTTGAGCGTCCGCGCTCGGCAGCAAGCTGGATCAATTGACCCACACCATCCTGATCGATGGTGACAAACGGATCCTTGCGGAAAATACCCTTCTCAACATAAGTCGGCAGGAACGATCCGGCGTCGTCACGGCTCATCCCCAATGTCGTCTGGGTCAGGTCGTTGGTGCCAAAGCTGAAAAATGCAGCTTCTTCCGCGATCTCATGCGCCATCAACGCCGCGCGTGGTAACTCGATCATTGTCCCGACAATATAAGCTACTTTTTTTCCTGCCTTGGCAAAAACTGCCTCAGCAACCTGATCAACCAGATTTTTCAGCCGTTTGAATTCATCGCGCGCAACAATCAACGGAATCATGATTTCGGGCACGATGGTCTCGCCACCTTTGCTGACTTCGAGGGCCGCTTCAAAAATCGCCTGCGCCTGCATTTCATAAATTTCAGGATAGCTAATGCCCAGTCGGCAACCCCGATGACCAAGCATCGGGTTGGATTCTTTAAGCTCGCTCAACCGGCGGCTCACTTTTTCCGCTGGCAGTTTGGCTGCCTGTGCAAACGCGGCGATATCCTTGTCTTCGTGTGGCAGGAATTCATGTAATGGCGGGTCGAGCAAACGGATCGTTACTGGAAGACCTTTCATAATCGTAAAGAGATCAACGAAATCCTTACGTTGCTCAGGCAGCAACGCTGCAAGGGCCACTCTGCGGTCATCTTCACTTTCTGCGAAAATCATTTCACGAACTTTTTGAATCCGTGAAGGTTCGAAGAACATATGCTCTGTGCGGCAGAGGCCAATACCTTCCGCTCCAAAGGTTCTGGCGACGTGGGCATCTTCCGGAGTTTCCGCATTGGCGCGAACCTCCATACGGCGCGCGGCATCAGCCCAGCCCATCACTGTCGCAAAATCTCCTGAGAGCTGTGCCTGCGTTGTTGGTACCTTGCCACGGATCAGCTCACCCTTGGTGCCATCAATCGTGATCTGGTCACCTTCTTTGATTTCTACGCTGCCAATCCGCATGATTTTTTGGGCGTAATCGATATGAATGGTTCCGGCACCGGCCACACACGGGCGACCCATGCCACGGGCGACTACGGCCGCGTGTGATGTCATCCCGCCTCGTGTAGTGAGAATGCCGCGGGCGGCGTGCATCCCATGAATATCTTCGGGCGATGTTTCAATTCTTACCAGAATGATATCAAGGCCGTCCTTGGCTTTGATCTCTGCCTCATCAGCACTGAAAATCGCAATGCCACTGGCTGCACCGGGTGAGGCTGGCAACCCACGGGCGACGATGTCCTTCTTGGCGGTCGGATCAAGCGCCGGGTGTAACAGTTGGTCGAGTGCAGATGCATCAAGCCGCAGCAAGGCATCTTCTCGCGAAATAAGGTTTTCCTTCACCATATCGACAGCAATCTTGAGAGCAGCCGCTGCGGTTCGTTTCCCTGAGCGCGTCTGGAGCATATAGAGCCGCCCCTGTTGCACTGTAAACTCAATATCCTGCATGTCGCGGTAATGGCGTTCAAGTTTCAGCCTGACGTCATCAAGCTGTTTAAACACATCCGGCATAACCTCTTCCATGCACGGCATCTTGCTGGCATCACGGCTCTTGCCCTGTTGCGACAGTGGTTGCGGCGTGCGGATACCCGCGACGACATCTTCACCCTGCGCATTGATCAGATACTCGCCGTAAAAATAATTTTCTCCTGTGGACGGATCGCGGGTGAACGCAACGCCTGTGGCGCAATCGCTGCCCATGTTGCCGAAGACCATCGACTGGACATTGACCGCAGTACCCCAGTCTTCAGGTATAGAGTGAATTTTGCGGTATGTCACAGCACGCGGTGTCATCCATGACTGGAAGACTGCACCGATGGCACCCCAGAGTTGCTCATGTGGATCAGTTGGAAAAGGTTTACCGAGTTCGCGCTGAACAAGGTCTTTATAATCAGCAACGACCTCCTGCCAGCCCTCAGCGGTGACATCCGTATCAGCCTCGATGTCGTGATCGCGTTTATGCGCATCAAGAATATCCTCGAAATCATGATGCTGCACACCGAGAACGACATCCCCGTACATCTGGATAAAGCGGCGGTAGCTGTCCCATGCGAAACGCGCATCGCCTGATTTATTGGCAAGCCCGGCAACGGTTGTATCATTTAGACCAAGATTAAGGACCGTATCCATCATCCCCGGCATCGAGACCCGTGCGCCAGAACGTACAGAAACGAGCAAGGGATTAGCAGGATCGCCGAACTTCAGGCCGACATTATTTTCAATCTGCTGAAGCGCAGCCTCGACCTGTGCTTTGAGTTCAGGCGGATAGGAATTGTTGTTTTTATAAAAAGCGGTGCAGACTTCGGTCGTAATCGTAAAACCGGGTGGGACTGGCAACCCGAGCGAGGACATTTCTGCGAGGTTTGACCCTTTCCCGCCAAGGAGGTTGCGAAGCTCAGCTCGACCCTCAGTTTTGCCTGATCCGAAACTGTATACCCACTGCGTCATGTCACCCTCTGCATGGCTGGATTTTATGGTAGTTAACCCTAGCCGTTCAAAGGCCGGAAGGTAAAGCAGATGCGGCAGCTTCAGTGCAATTTGACAACTTTCTGTCGTTAAATTATATGTTCTGGAAATAAAAAGAAACTGAGGGTGTAAATGACCGCGTCACTTAAATCTTTCAATCTCCATGCACTGGCCATCGAAGAGCTGGAGCAGCGCATCCTTAAGGATGTGCGCGAACATAATTTTCCGGGCCTCCCGCCGCTTATTGAAGCGCTGTTTTTCAAATCGCTGGACACGCGAATGGATTCCCGCCGCATGGGCATGGAAGCCTTTTTATCTGAAGAAGCCGGCAAAGCTTTGCAGGCCTGCCTGACGGCGTTCTCTGAATCTAATCCTCAGCAGGGACTGACTCTTTTGACCACGCTCATGACCAACCTGCGCGGACACTACGATCAGTCACATGGCATCGACACAGATCCTGCGCGCGCGTTTCTGGAAGAGAACATAGTCCCACTTCTGTGCGATACCTCTATTCAGCCCCCTGTCAGGGCGCGCGCTTCTGCCGCTCTCTTTTCAGGCCAGTCCTTTACTCCGGAGCGTCCTTCATACTTGCAGGCGATCAGCGCTGCGGCGAATATTTTAAATGAGGAAAAAACCCACCGCTGGATGTTTTATAGCGAACTGTCCGATCATTGCGTCACGATTATGAATGCTGCCTCATATTATCATGACAGCGATCCGGAAGATGCCGCGGAGGAAGCGAACCAAAGAATTCTTGCACCAATCTATGCCGCTGCACTCGAAACCTGGAAAGACGTTCTGCAGAAAATGCCGGTTGAAAAAGCGATCGAACAGGCTCAGCTGGATCGCTTCAAGTATCCGACACCAGAGCTTGAAGATACCTGCAATGCAGTTGGTGGCAAATATGTTCTCGCCCATCCGGATCGGCTTGGGTCTCAAGACTTTGTTCAGGCCGTCTCGAGAGAAGTCAGATAAAAACTCAAAGAGTTTTGAGCAGCATCAGACAGAGACGGTCGTCGATCGGTCTGATCTCACCAACCTGAACTGGCTCGCGCTCAAACACCACGCCGACTCCATCAGGGCGATAGCCCTGCGCCATATATAAGCGTTGTGCGTTGCCAAACTCAACCGTGATGCCAACCCCGATACCTATGTCGGTGCAACTCTCGCTCTTGGCTTGTGCCTCACACGCCGCAATCAAAGCCGCCCCGAAACCCTGGCAGCGATAATCGGGATGAACATACAAATCCTGAATTTCAGGAATGCCCAGCCGCCGGAACGGTGTATATTTGGGAAATCTGTTATAATGGGCGTACCCCACCAGCTTTTCATCAAGACTTATAATAAAAACCAGACGCTTATCAGCCGTTTGCTCCTCAAAAGCGCGCTCGAAAT
The DNA here is from genome assembly GCA_964368875.1 of uncultured Pseudobdellovibrionaceae bacterium. GTDB lineage: Bacteria > Pseudomonadota > Alphaproteobacteria > Micavibrionales > Micavibrionaceae > CAYJDG01. Next base: position 8,114 of record CAYJDG010000011.1, on the reverse strand, counting down.
ACGCCTCTTCCGTGCTATGCCGACCATCGCGCACCAGTGCATAGAGTGCGGGTATATCCCCAGGACCGAAGATTTTTACCAATTTTGAGGGGGACATTTAAAAGCCCATACGTTGTAATAGCGAGATCATAAACTTTTAGCCCGGAGTTCCACATAATGAAACCCCTCATTCTTAAAGCTGTATTGCTTGCTTCTGCCGTTTCCACTCTGGCCGTGGGCATTTCCTCCGCAGCCGATGCCGCCGAACGCAGGCAGCGCAGTGGTGCGTTTCAGGGCCGACAACATTCGACCGAGGCTCTTGGTAACCGGGCTGCAACGCGCGAGCGTGGTACTGTAGAGCGCAGCTCCGCATGGCAAAACCGTCGGTCTTCCGGAACATCCTCATATGACAGCGTTGCAGATCGTCAGGCGAAAAGCTGGACCAGCAACCGCTCTGCGACTGGCGCGGGTGGCAGAACCGCAACCAGCGTGACCAATGGTCAAAAAACTGAAACTGGCTGGGCAACCAACCGTGTCAACACACGCCCGAGCGGCGTAGTCGGCACGACCAACAAAGATTACACCAGAACAGACACCGGCTTTGCTGCTCAGGGCACATACAACAATACCAACGGCCGGAGTGCCACGATCGCTCAGACCGGCGTGAAAACTGAAAACGGCCGTTCGGTTGATACGACTGCCACTCTTGATAACGGCAAAACCATCAGCAAGTCTGTCGATGCCTCCCATAGCAATGGCACGGCTACACGCGGCGTTACTTATACCGGACCAAACGGCCAGACAAAAACCTACAGTACGACAGCAACGGGTCAGAAAACTGAAACTGGTTATTCAACCACCCGTACCACCACCCGCCCCAGCGGCGTAGTCGGCACCACCACCAAGGACTACACCAAAACTGACACGGGCGTCTCTGCAACGGGTACATACAGCAACACCAATGGTCGTAGCGCCACCATCGCCCAGACTGGCGTGAAAACCGAAGATGGCCGCGAGGTTGATACAACCGCGACGTTTGCCAATGGTCAGGTCGTTACCAAAGAGGTCGATGCCTCTCATGGTGACGGCACTGCCACCCGGACCAGCGTCTATACTGGCCCTCGTGGCGAGACCCGGACTTACACCAATACCAGAAGCTTTAACGACTAATCTCTAAACCTCGCTTCTCCCGACTAAAAACGGCGGTTAATCCCGCCGTTTTTTTTTCAGGGACACTTTTCTAGGCAAAGCGTTAGCTTATATGTGTTCAGACCAGAGGAGCATTTCATGAAGATTTTATTGATGACCACCGTCTTTATCCTGTCCGCCACCGTCCTGATTTCCGGGGCCCGGGCAGAAGAGAAAACCGTCGTAGTGCCGCCAGTGCAGCAGCCGCAAATCGTTGTCACCACCAAGGGCCCGCGCGAAAACTCGCCGCTTTATCCCTTGTTTGCAAAAAAACCTAAGAATACCAAGGAAACGACCACGTTCACTGATGCCAACGGGGTGGATTACGAAGTCGTCCGCTACACACGCTATGATTCTGATGGCAACCCGACCATTCGCACCATTGCGCGGGGCCCGGATGGCCATGAAGTCGAGCTGAAAACCCGGGTTGAAACCGACGATTAGGCTTCATCATCGTTTATTTGACAAAATCAGGCTTCTAACGCTAGAACACACCAGTTAGTCATAACTTTAATTGGTGTGTTTCTGTGTCTGATCCATTTATTTCCCAGCCGCTGGCCGATCGTATCATGGCGCAGGCCTTTGCCGATATACGCGGGGATGTACTTGCCTCTTACCCGGGCCCGAGAAAACGCAGCACCGCGTCGCTTTTTAATGCCGCCGGAGGCGCGGCATTCGCCCTGTATCTCAATAGGATATCCCGCCATGCTGACGCATTGGTCAAATATGACCCGTCCCCTGCGATGTCACTCTATATCCTCAAGGGCCTCATGCTAGAGTGCCAGCAAAGAATGCTGAACACCTATAAAGAACCACATGAAGCCAGCCTGACGCAGATCTTTTCCAGACACCCCGGCGCGGAAAGAACCTTTGAAAACTTCCTCGCCTACTTCAGCAGGCGCGCCTATGTAAGCACCAACCCTTACACGCTGGCTGCCCTTCAGGAACAACGCACCTCTTTTGTGCTTTAGCCCTTGTAAATAGCCCCTCTGTTTACAGAAACCCTTTAAATCGCTATGGATATGGGTAAATTTGGCCCTTAAAGGATTTGCCCCTCCCATGTCTCAAGCTGCTGTTGCCGCCCCCACTGAAGAAATGCCCGTAAAGGATATGAAAGAGATCGTCGCCCTGTGCAAACGGCGCGGTTTTATCTTTGCCGCCTCAGATATTTACGGCGGGATCAACGGCTTCTGGGATTACGGCCCGCTCGGGACAGAGCTTAAAAACAATCTCCGCGACCTGTGGTGGAAATCCATGGTTCTCTGCCCACCGATTGGCCCGGACGGCAACCCGGTCGAAATCGTTGGCGTGGATTCTGCTATCATCCAGAACCCGAAAGCCTGGGAAGCCTCCGGGCATGTTGGCGGATTTTCCGACCCGATGGTCGATTGCCGCGAGACCAAGTTGCGCTACCGCGCCGATCACCTCACTGCCTATCTTTGGAAAAAGGGCGATGCCGCGAACCCAATTTATGTCGCGCTTCAGGAAGGCATGGAAGACGAAGACAAGATCAAACGTCTCAAAAAACTTGGCTTCAGCCAGACTTTAAGCGAATACGACACCATCCCTCTCACCGATGATCTGATCACGTCCAACCTTGATAAAGTATACGGGCCTGATGCCAAAGAAATCGGCACGCTCACGCCGCCAAAACAATTCAACCTGATGTTCCACACCTTCATCGGCGCAACCGCCGGGGATGAGAACAAGGCCTATCTGCGTCCAGAAACCGCGCAGGGGATCTTCCTCAACTTCAAAAACGTCGTCGACTCGTCGCGTGTCCGTGTCCCGTTTGGGATTGCCCAGATTGGCAAGGCGTTTCGTAACGAGGTCAATCCACGCAATTTCATCTTCCGCTCGCGCGAATTCGAACAGATGGAAATGGAATGGTTCTGCCACCCGGATGAAGCCAAGATGTGGCGCGACTTCTGGTTTGCGGAGCGCCAGAAATTCTGGAAGTCCATCGGCCTGCAAAGCGACAACCTCCGCGTTCGCCAGCACGATCAGGACGAACTCTCTCACTACGCCAAAGCAGGTCTCGGAACCGCCGATATCGAATACCGCTTTCCGTTCACCGCGCCAGATTTCGGCGAACTGGAAGGCATCGCGCATCGCTGCGATTTCGACCTGACCCAACACCAGAAACATTCCAACACCAAACTGGAATATCTCGATCCTGTGTCACAGCAGAAATTCATGCCGCATGTAATCGAGCCTGCGGCAGGCCTGACGCGTGGCGTCCTCGCCATGATCTGTGAAGCCTTCACCGTCGATCCAAACCGCCCAAGCGGCATGTACCTGAACTTCCACCCCGCCCTCGCCCCTAAAAAAGCGGCGATCCTGCCATTGATTGGTAAGGACGAGCAATTGGCGATGGCGCAGGAGATCTACATGTCACTGCGCAACGACTACGTCATCGAACTTGATGTGAAACAGAATATCGGCAAACGCTACGCCCGTCAGGACGAAATCGGCACGCCGTTCTGCTTCACCATCGACGACCAGTCCCTCACCGACAAAACCGTCACCGTCCGCCACCGCAACACGATGCAGCAGGAACGCATCCCGGCTGAAAAGCTGAAAGCGTTCTTGGCAGAAAAAATCTCGGCTCCGGCGTAATAGATGAATCAGAAGTCCTCATTTTTTTGGTTTGGGCTTCTAACCATCATAGCTTTATTCATACCCTCGGCCGCAAAAAGTGAATCTGCCTATAAGCCGCGAAGCATTGGCTATATTTATGAAGAATGTAAAAAGACACTCGGCGTAAAAAATATAGATGAATTTAATGAAACATATTGTGGAAATTTTCTCTCAAATTATTGGATTGGGCTTATCAATTCCAATTTCATTTTAGTAGGCGATCCTTTAGATGGCGTCTGCAAAGAACGAATTATAGCAGAAAATCAAAAAATAAATGATCGCGGGTGCGCCTCAAAGCAAAGAGAGTCTCTAGAAAAAGAGAAGTTGACTATGCCTTTCTTTTTACAATACCTCTTATCGCTTGGAGATTATCCAGCATTTTCAAACAAAGAAATCTTAAACCAAAGGCTGGTTGAACTATATTTTTCATCAGAAATTTGTACGACCCTCCAATCAAGAATGGATCAAAGTTATAAAAATTATAAAGATGCTGAAATAACGAGGAACATCTCGGCAGAAGAGATTAAAAATCTTGATAAGCAGAAAAGAATGACTCAGCAGGAAACATATTCACAGTGCAGTCAGGATATAAAAGCCTCAGATGGTGTCGCTGACGAATTTGATAAAACTATTTGTGGCGCTCAAATCAATGGCTTTCTGGAAGGCTATTTATCAAATTATTATTTCAGCGAAGCACAGATTAAACGCCTTAAAGATAAGAAGCCGTTTGATGAGTGCGATAAAGAAGCCCTCGATTTATATACTCAAATAAATGCAGGCCCAAAAACTTGCATTACTCCTGCGACCAGAAGTATTGACGTTGCAAAACGTTTTGTCAGAGTTTATGAAAAGGAACGCAATTATCCTTCAAGCGACGAAAGAACCAGAAATCTTTTAGCCGCCAATACGAATGGCAGCATGCCCGGATATATCATCGTATATTTCGGTCATTCATGCGATCCGATGAGCGAAGAGCCTATTACTGACTCGTACAATCAATAAATCATACTTTACGGAACCCTTCCCGCCTCGAAAAAGTTGGATAATTGAGCTTTTTTAAGAGAATTATGCTTAAAAAATTAAAAGAATTTAACTATTCAACGCGATGATGGATGAACTAGCTTAGTTAAAGAACAGTCAGAGATTTCCCATGATTGAAGTTCCCGTCCCTTTGAATGAGCCCGAGCGTCTTGCGTCTTTGCGCAAGCTCAACGTGCTGGATACCCCGATCGAAGAACGCTATGAGCGTTTAACGCGGATGGCCTGCCGGACGCTTGGCGTTCCGATCGCAGCGTTTACGCTCATTGATGACAAACGTCAGTGGTTTAAATCCATTCAAGGGTTGAACTCCACCGAAACGGCAAAAGAGCTTTCCTTCTGCGCGCATGTGGTTGCCGGGAATGATGTGCTTCTGGTCCCGGATGCAACACAGGACCAGCGCTTCTTTGATAACCCCTTGGTCACAGGAAATCCCAACATCAGTTTTTACGCAGGCTGTCCGGTACGTTCGCCGGATGGGCAGACGATAGGTGCGCTCTGTGCCATCGATAACCGCCCACGCAAACTTGACCCCGAGCAGATTCAAGCGCTGCGCGATCTGGCTATTCTGGTTGAAAACGAAATGAAGCTCTCGGAAATGTCCAAAGCTCAGGACGAATTGATCAATGAACTCGATACCGCCCACCGCCTCGCCTTGATCGATCCCCTGACCCGGTTGTGGAACCGCAATGGTGTCGCAGAAATTCTCAAACGGGAATGGGCTGACGGGACACGCAAAAAAGTACCTCTCACCTTGGTGATGGCCGATATCGACCATTTCAAGAGGGTCAATGATACGCATGGCCACCCGGTGGGAGATGAGGTCATTCAGACTGTGGCGAAGCGGCTTCTGTCAACGCTGCGAACCGAAGATGCGATCGGCCGCATGGGTGGCGAGGAATTTCTGCTGATTATGCCGGGGTGTAGCGCTGAGCAAGTTCAAGCCACGGTTGAGCGCATTCGTGAAACCCTCATTGCTTCTCCAATAGTCACGGCTGCAGGGCCGCTTCCTATTACACTCAGCTATGGGGCTGCCGTCACCACCCCTGACACAACGCACACATTTGAAGATGTTATTAAGAAGGCCGATGATGCCTTATATGTCGCCAAAAAATCCGGACGCAACAGAGTAGAAGTCAGTAAGGGCTAATTTCTATTTAAGATCGCGGGTCTGAAGATATAGCTGAACGGGTTTTGTATCAGCGCTTCTACCACCCTTATCCAGAACATGGGCATCCGCAGCGGCGGCTTGTTGGCCTTCAGGGCTGATAGTTACTTTGGTGCTTGCCACGATGGCCGCCACAACGTTCAACGGCAAAGGAGCTCTCGCCATTTCCGTGAGCAATCCACCTGCTCTTGAATACTCTTCAGCGATAGCCAGATGCTCCGGGCGCTTGCGCTCGCTATCTTCATTCGCATCGTTACCTTCAGGCTCTGTTCTGACAACGGCGGTCACAGGAAGTACGAGTGGTAGTCTTTCAATCGGCATTTTTGAACCCTCTAGATTTTATTGCCTACACGCAGAATTCTATCAGCCTCCAGCGTATAGGTGCCATCTTTTTCATGTAAAACCAGTCCCGCCAGTACTTTAGCCGCCGTTTGGCGATCTTTTACGGCACGGATAATAATACGTTTTGCGTCCACTCCCTGACGCGGCCAGAGGGGAATAAGTTCCAGCGCACCAAATTTTTTTCCGAGCGCGAGGATAATTTTATCCAGCCCATGCGCCGGGTAAATGAGTGTCAGAGTCCCATGCGATTTCAGCATCCGGTGCGCCGCTTTGATCCAGTCCTCCAGAGTCAAATCAGCCTCCTGATGACCATTGGCTTGCGCCCGTGCAGGATCAGGCGAGGGCGTATGCCGTCCCGCCTCAAGATAGGGCGGATTGATCATTACGTGATCATAGGCACCCGCAGCCTCGAAGGTGCGTATATCCGCGATGCGAAAATCGATCTCTGCATTGTTAAGTTCCGCATTCTTGCGTGCCAGCTCGACATAAGACTCGTCCCAGTCAATCCCGGTCAAAGTAATTCCTGGCATACGCCACAGCAGGCTGAGCGTCGCACCGCCGACCCCGCATCCGGCATCAAGTACGCTCTGCCCCACGCTCGCCGGACAGGCTGCTGCGAGCATCACGCTGTCGAGCGAAGTGCGAAACCCGCCATCAGCGGGTTGCAGCAAGCGAACCTTGCGATCAAGGACATAAATTTCTTCGGGCTGCATCGCCTACCTTGATTTCATTTTTTCGAAGATGCGGGGCAACACGAAAATTTCAACCAGACCGGCAATCATCATCGTCCCGCCAAGTATCTGGTTCACGCTAGCCTCACCCAGACCGAGCGCTGTAGCCACGCCGCCGACATCAAAAAAGGCGCAAACTCCTATCAAGGTCATGACCACGCCCGAAAACCTGATGACTCTTACAACCTGTGCCTGCTGTGCACTGAGGCGGGCATTATCATTAACTTCGGACTGATGTCTCATGGTCAAAATCTCCTTGAAACGCCATGCTATGTGAAAGATTGGCAATTGGAAAGTCTTCGGCTATAACTCCCCCCTATGATAGCTCAGGCTCAGAAAACTGCTGCTCCGGCGGCCTCCCCGCTCGAAGCTCTTTCGGCTTTGCTGAAGGACGACATGGCGCAGGTCAATCGCCTAATCTTGGAGAACATGACCTCCGAAGTTCCGCTGATCCCGCAACTGGCCGGATATCTGATCGCCGCCGGCGGTAAACGCATTCGCCCACTTCTCACCCTCGCCTGTACCCGCTTGTTTGACGAACAAACTGATCGCGCCTATCGACTAGCGGCTGCGGTTGAATTCATTCACACCGCGACCCTCCTCCATGATGATGTGGTTGATGAAAGCGGCCAGCGCCGTGGTCAGGATGCTGCCAATGTCATCTTCGGCAATCAGGCCAGCGTTCTGGTTGGTGATTTTCTTTTTTCACGCGCCTTCCAATTGATGGTGCAGGATGGCTCGCTCGACGTGCTACGCATTCTCTCGACGGCGTCTGCCGTGATTGCAGAAGGTGAAGTGCTGCAGCTCTCGATCCAGAATGATCTCGACACGCGTCTCGATCAATATGAGCGCGTCATTGCAGCGAAGACAGCACGTCTCTTTGCTGCCGCCTGTGAAATTGGCCCGGTGATTGCGGGCATGAACCCGCAGCAGGTCAAAGCGATGCATGATTATGGTCATGCCCTTGGCATGGCATTCCAGATCGCCGACGACGTCCTTGATTATCAGGCCGATCCGGCAGAGCTCGG
>CAYJDG010000010.1:51836-57458 GCA_964368875.1 uncultured Pseudobdellovibrionaceae bacterium | reverse complement strand
GTCGACCGTGAATTGATTTCCGATGTGGCGATCTTTGATGTCTATACCGGCAAAGGTGTCGATCCCGGCAAGAAATCCGTAGCGCTCAGCGTCACGCTGCAGCCGAAGGATAAGACTCTGACAGATGCTGAGATTGAGACCTTAAGCAAAAAAATCGTTGAAGCTGTCGCGGCTAAAACCGGCGCGACATTACGCTCATGAGCGGCTTGCCGCGCACTCTCGGGGTCGCCCTCGGGACAGTGTTTACATTGGCAACCGCAGGCTGCGTGCGCATTCCACTCAAGGGTGGAGATTTTATATCGTGCCGACACCGATCCCTATCGTCGTGCCAGTAGGCCGTACGCTTGCACCTCAGCCCGGTCCGGGCGAACCCGGCTTCAAGGCACCTGAACAATCACCTTAAGTGCCGACTGGTGCTGCCGCTTTTGCAGCATCTTCCGCCAGAATATCTTTCCGCGACAACTTGCCAATCATGGTTTTTGGTAATGGCTTGTCACGCAGTTCGATAATCCGCGGCATTTCAATCGGCGAGAGTTTATCTTTCAGGAATTCTTTCAACTCGCCATCCGTCAGGATGCGCCCGGCCTTGAGCTTGATCCAGGCCTTGGGCACTTCGCCACGCGCCGGATCCTTGATCCCCGCGACAATGCACTCCTCAATCGCCGGATGCATATAGATCGCTTCCTCGATGTTGCGCGGATAGACGTTATAGCCGTTCACCAGGATCAGGTCCTTGATGCGGTCAACAATAAAGACATACCCGCCTTCATCCATGTAAGCGACATCGCCCGTGTGCAGCCAGCCATCTTTCAGAACGTTAGCGGTCTCTTCAGGCTTGCCCCAATAGCCTTTCATCACTTGCGGCCCCTTGACGCACAGCTCGCCGCGCTCGCCAAGCGGCACATCCGCACCGGTGATCGGATCTTTCAGGGCAACGATCGTATTCGGGAACGGTAGTCCGATCGAGGCAGGCTTGTTGATCCCGGTGACAGGATTGGCGCACACGACTGGTGAGGCTTCAGTCAGACCATAGCCCTCAACCAGAACGCAGCCTGTCGTCTGCTCAAAGGTCTTTTTCACTTCAACCGGCAGCGGTGCACCGCCCGAGATGCAATAGCGCAGCGAGGTCAGGTTGAAGTCTTTAAGTTTCGGATGATTGTTCACAGCATTGTAAATCGCCGGAACTGCAGGAAAGAAATGCGGTTTCTGGCTGGCAATCAGTTTCAGCGTCCCATCGATCTCGAAGCGAGGGAGCGCGACAATTTCAAAACCGCATTTGACGCTGAAATTCATCACGCAGGTCATAGCAAAGACGTGGAAGAACGGAATGACTCCGACCATCTTTTCTTGCCCGATATTGACATCATTCAGCCACGCGACGCATTGCTCAACGTTGGCGGTCAGATTGGCGTGGGTCAGCATCGCACCCTTGGGGGTACCAGTTGTTCCCCCGGTATATTGCAACAGGGCGATGTCTTCGTTGGCATCGACCGGTAACGGTTGGAAATCACCATCGTTGGAAATGACTTTGTCAAAGCGGATATGGCGGTCGTCATTCGGGATATCGGCGATTTCTTTGCCTTTGACGAGTGGAAAAAGCAGGTTTTTCGGGAATGGCAGAATATCTTTGAACGGGCAAATGATCAGCTGGTTGAGCCGCGTTACATGCAGCATCTTTTCCATCTTGTCGTAGGCAACCTTGAGATCGAAGGTGATCATCAGGTCGGTCTTGCTGTCCTCAATCTGGTGGATCAGCTCACGCTCAGCGTAAAGCGGGTTATAGTGCACGATGGTCGCGCCGGTTTTGGCGATGGCATAGAAGGCAATCAGGAAATACGGTGTATTGGGCAGACAGATGCCGACTTTAACGCCCTTCTCGACGCCTAAGTCATGCAGGCCTTTGGCCATGCGGTCTGTCAGAGAACCTATATCGCTCCACGTCCAGCGACGGCCCATAAAATTAAACGCCGGGCGGTCGGGCCACTGGCGGCGCGCATTTTCAAGATAGGTATGGATCGGTCCGGTCCAGACGGGCTTGTCCCAAGAAATACCTTCGGGATAGCTCTTCTCCCATAAAAACCCTTGTGATTGCATACGGGGGACTCCTGCTGATTTTTGTGCGCTGCACGGTCATTGCTGCGAAAAAAGTTATATATAACAATAGCATGATGAGGGTGAAAAGTCATGCCGCAGTGCCACGGGAATTCGCGCGTATTATGGTTTCTCAAGCAATAAACTGGACGCACACAACGTAATCGGCTACAAAATTATGATCTGGTTTGACCTGAAGCTATGCCGGGGGGCGTAGAAGACTTTGCCGTTTTTAAATAACTTATCCCAAGATCCGAGCGACCTGCCTTTAGTGCGTGCCAAACTGAAGTGGTTTAACGCAGCCAAAGGGTTCGGCTTTGTCATTCCCGAAGACAATCCTGTCGACGCGTTTCTTCACATCACCCAGCTGCAAAAAATCGGCATTCATGGTCTCGGTGAAGGCGCAGAAATTATGTGCCGCGTCGATCATGGCCAAAAAGGCGCAACCGTTATGGAAGTGACGGAAATCCTGTCCACTGGCACTTTGTCGCCTGACATGATTCAATATAACCCAGACAGCAATGCGACGAATACGGTCAAAGGCCTGGTCAAATGGTACAAGATCGATAAAGGCTTTGGCTTCGTCACGCCAGATGACGGCATGAAAGACATCTTCGTGCATAAAACCTGCCTCGACCGCGACAATATCAAAGAGCTGTACGCTGGCCAGCGCGTCCGCATTACCTTTAAAACTGCACCCAAGGGCCGCGAAGCCGTTGCGGTTGCCGTTGAAGAAACGCCTTAAAAATCAAAGAATTACGTTTTTTTCTCGTCTATCCAGCCTCGGTTCCTGTATGTCTTTTGGCAAGAATGACAACGAAGAGGAACTTGCCCATGCAGCCCCGTCCACAACTCGGTGTAACCTTTCATAGCCAGGCGAGAGCCTTGGCCCTCCATCCAACACTCGTAGATATTCCTCCATCGGATGTCGCGCATCCTGATAGCGTCGCGGGCATCCGTCGCCGCATCCTTGACGGCGAGACCGTGGGCGAAAGAGAAATCTCGACACTCAACGCCTTTATCCAACGCTGGGACGGCAAAGGCTACGTCATGTAGGCGATACGATCCGCCACCAATAAAAAAAGCCGGAGAAAATCTCCGGCTTTTTTATTTGGAATTCATACGCTTAGCGCACGACCGCCTTACGGATGACATCGTTGTCGATCTTGGCCAGTTCGTCGACCTTGAGCTTGCCGCGGGTATTGATCTGGAACGCCATTTTTACATGGTGATCGCAATATGGCAGCTCAGGGTGAGAGTCACAGCCGCAGAAACGGAAATTTTCGTCCTTCGGATCGCCAATTGGCCAGCGGCACATCCGCTCTTTCAGCTCAACCAGCTTAACACCTTTACCAGCGATGTATTCCTCAACGCGAGGTGTGTGCGGAGCTTCGAGTTCGCGCGCCAAGGCACTGCGCTGCGGGCGGACTTCAGACGACGATGAGGACGACGGCGGCGGAGCGGCCACACGGGTCCGGCTGATGACCGTTTCCGGGCGGGTATTTTGCTGGATAGGGGACACACGGCCCGAGAGCTTCAGGCGGTGAGCTTTGCCGATCACGGCATTGCGGGTGACCCCGCCCAGGATTTTGGCGATTTCGGCAGCAGTTTTGCCTTCACCCCATAATTGCCTGAGCATTGCTACCCGTTCGTCGGTCCAGCTCATAGATTAGTCTCCTCCAGAAAGATGTCCCGGTCCGCTGGGTTTCCCCGGCCTCGAAGGACGATTGATTTTGTTGATCTGGATTTACATTAACAACGGAATGATTCGTCTGACCAGAATCACCCGAATCATTTGCCGTTTTATCCACAGTGAATAAAACGGGGGATGATGCAAATATTTATGCTTTGTGGTCGAGACCCCATTGCGAAAAATATTCAGGATCGTCCCGCCAGCGGCTTGAGACACGCACGAATAATTTCAAATGAACTTTTCGCTCAAGATTTTTTTCAAGTTCAAGACGCGCCGCCTGCCCGAGCTGCTTCAATTTTGATCCGCCCTTGCCGAGAACAATGCCCTTGTGCGCTTCGCGCTCAATGTGAATGACCTGTTCGATCTTCACATCGCCATTATCGAACTCTTCCCACTTTTCAGTTTCAACCGTCATGCCATATGGCAGCTCCTGATGGAGCTGATTGAAAATCTGTTCGCGGGTAATCTCGGCGGCAATCATGCGCCATGGCATATCGGTGATCTGGTCTTCTTCAAACAGCCACGGGCTTTCGGGCAGCATGCCTGCAAATTTCACCAGCAGGTCTTCGACGCCATCACCATTCAACGCAGAAATCATATAGGTTTCAGTGAACGGGCAGATCTCGTTGAGCTTGGCCGCAAGCTCGAGCAGGCGCTCTGGTGGAACGGCATCAGCCTTGTTGAGGGCCAGCATGATCTTGCTCCGCCCGCCCAGATCTTTCAGTCTTTCGAGGGCTTTCAGGTCGCCTTCGGTCGCGCTCTTTTTACGCGCATCGTACATATAAAGCACGATATCGGCCTCGTCCGCGCCCGACCATGCGGCATGCACCATCGCCCGGTCGAGACGGGTCTTGGGCAAAAACAAACCCGGCGTATCGATCAGGATAATCTGCGTCGCGGCCCGGATGAGAATACCGAGAATGCGGTTACGCGTAGTCTGGACTTTGGCCGAGACGATACTGACCTTGGTGCCGACCATCTGGTTGACCAGCGTCGACTTGCCGGCGTTTGGTGCGCCGATGATGGCAACGTAACCGCAGCGTGTCGGAGGAGTGTCGGTCATATATTATTCAGTTTCTCTAAAAGGATGCGGGCAGCTTCTTTTTCGGCAGCGCGGCGTGATGCGCCACTGGCGACCACCGGATCGAACCCGCGTACTGTGACCGACACATTGAAGAACGGCGCGTGATCAGGGCCTTCCTTGCTGACGATCGCGTAGACCGGGATCGGCAAGCGGCGCTCCTGCGCCCATTCCTGCAGGCCGGTTTTGGAATCCATCGGCGGCTGGTGTAGCGTGTAAACCCGTTCACCCCACAGCGCTGTGACCATGGCCGTGCAGGCGGCCAGCCCCTGATCGAGATAAACTGCCCCGATAATCGCTTCCATGCAGTCCGCGAGGAGGTTTTCCTGCGTCGCACCGCCTGAGGCCAGCTCCGCCGAGGACGTAATCACGATCTCAGGGATATCGAGTTCCAGCGCGATCTTGGCGAGGGTTTCCGTGCAGACCAGAGCGGCATGGCGTTTTGCCAAACCCCCTTCATTGTCATCGGGGAAAATCTCATAGAGATGTTCAGCAATGACGAGGCCCAGCACCCGGTCACCAAGAAATTCCAGCCGCTCGTAATTGGTTTTACCTGCGGTACTCGCGTGGGTCAGCGCCAGCTCGAGCAATTCCGGGCGGGTGAAATGATAGCCCAGCCTGTCCTGAAAGACGCCCAGCCGGATCAGGTCACTCATGACGGTGTATCCTTGGCCGCGATTTTGAGATCGGCCCCACCCTTGATCATGTTGAAGAGACGCTCATAGCGGATCGTCCAAGGCCATTTCCACACTTCATA
>CAYJDG010000010.1:39485-51736 GCA_964368875.1 uncultured Pseudobdellovibrionaceae bacterium | reverse complement strand
CGCTTGATATAATCGATTGATGTATTAGAAGGCAGGCGGAACACAACGACGTCACCGCGCTCTGGCATATCGGCCATGATACGTCCCTTAAAACTCGCAATCCCGAACGGGAAGGAATACTGGCTGTAGCCATAGGAATATTTGGTGACGAACAGGTAATCACCAACCAGCAGATTAGGGATCATCGATCCGGATGGAATATTGAACGGCTCGAACAGGAAGGTCCGGATTAAAAGTGCCAGCAGGATGGCAATGAGCGCGGTGCGGCTCAGCTCGCCCCAGTCTTCTTTTTCAACCAGGGGCGCCTCTGGAACAGGGGTGTCTGCGGGAGCGGCAACGGCGGCGGGCGTGTCTACAGGATCGGTCATATCTGGGTTTTTAATTGAAAACGCCCGCGAAAGGAAGCCGGAAAGGCTTTTAAACCCCCTTAAACAGCCTCGATCGTCACCATCGCCTGCGCCAGCGGGGGCTCATCGGTAATGGTCAGATGCAGGCGTGGTGTCAGGCCCGCAGGGATCATGCTGCGCATGCGGGCGGCAGCCCCGTTGCTAAGCACCAGTGTCGGGCGACCCAGTGCATCGTTTTCGACGGAAATATCCTTCATATAGACCCCGTGCGAGAACCCTGTCCCCAGCGCCTTTGAGCAGGCCTCCTTAGCGGCAAACCGCTTGGCATAGGTCGCAATATGAGTGCCGGCAGCCCGGCGGCGTTCAGCCTTGGCGATTTCTACCGGTGAGAAACATCTCTGGATAAACCGCTCACCAAACCGCTCCAGCGTTTTTTCGATGCGGCGAATATCTATCAGATCGGACCCGGTTCCAATAATCATGATGTTTTTCCCTGAGGGTCCGTGAGCGTTGCGGCAATCTCATGAATGCGATCCTGCTGCCACTTGATCTTACGTTTACGGGAGGTACTGACAATCCAGAAAATAGCGGCGTAAACAGGCGGAAACGAGGCCACCATAAGAATATAGCCACCCACCACCCATGGCAGAAACAGGCCAATAAAATCTTTGGTGATTTCTGCGACACTGAAATTGAGGCTGTCCGGCATGGTGCTGACCTCGAAGCCCAGCGCCTCGAAGCCAGTTTCGCCAACCTTGTAGGCGGCCCACCACATCAGCGGCAGGGTCAAAGGATTGCCAAACAGAGTGCCGATAAAAGACGCGAGCACGCTTGAGCGCAATAACCAGGCGAGCAACGCCGCCTGAATGATGTGCGTGCCGGGCAGAGGTATAAAAGACACGACGATGCCAAGGCTTAAGCCAAGCGCGATGCTGTGGTTGGAGTCTTTGATCCGTAGCAAACGGTGCAGGATATAGCGCGACCCGCGCCGAAACCCCATGCTCGGCCAGATCATTTCCCTGAGCTTCTGGGATGTCGTAAGCGGGGTGCGGCGTTTGAACATGTATCAGGCGCTCTGCTTTATCGGCCGCGCGCGCGGTCAACGCTGATGACCTGCGGCGTGGCACGCAAGGCCGCCAGAATATTGTTCAGATGTTTGGTGTCTCCCACCGCCACATCGATGAACATATCCCAGAAATCGGTCGAACGGCTGGTGATCTTGAGGTTGGTGATATTGCCGCCGCTCTTGCCAATCACAGTGGAGAGTGTACCGAGTGCACCCGGTTCGTTTGAAATCGTGACCATCAGGCGGCCCACGCGGTTTTCAGACGCCTCAACACTGTCGCCCCATGACACATCGAGCCAGCGTTCAGGCGTATCGGCAAATTGTTCGAGCGTTTCACAATCGATCGTATGAATGGTAACACCCTTGCCGGTGGTGACGATGCCGACGATACGGTCGCCCGGCAGCGGGTGACAACAGCGCGCAAAATGCACGGCCATACCGGGAATCAGCCCGCGGATAATCATAGGCGCGGATTTTGCCCCAAGGACGATCTGTTCCTGTTTGCCTTTATTGCTGTGAATTTCTTCCGGATCGCGCTGGTCGCGGCGGTCTTCGGCATCGAATTTATGACCCGGGAAAATCAGGCGGAACGCGTCGCGGGCGACGATGTTACCCGCTCCAATCCCGGCGAAGACATCTTCGACGTTCTCGCAGTCTTTATACTGGGCAACGATCCCGCTGATGGCTTTCTCAGTGAATTCATAGCCTTCGCTTTTGAAGATCTTCTGCATCATCGCCTTGCCGAGCGTGACGTATTCAGTGCGCTGCTGCTGGCGGATAAAGCGGCGGATATGCGAACGCGCCTTACCAGTGACGACAAAGCGTTCCCAGGTCGGCGATGGATTCTGCGTCTTGGCCGTGACGATATCGACCTGATCGCCGTTGTGAATTTTCGTGTTAAGCGGTGCAATCCGTCCATTGATTTTCGCGCCGATACACTTATCGCCAACATCCGAGTGGATGGCGTAGGCGAAATCAATCGGTGTCGACCCGCTAGGCAGATCGATCAGATCACCCTTCGGCGTAAAGGCAAAGACCTGATCCTGAAACAGTTCGAGCTTGGTATTTTCTAGGAAATCTTCGGGTTTTTGCTCCTGGTCGAGAATATCAAGCAGCTCACGCAGCCAGCGGTATTTCTTCGCATCCGCCAGCGCGTCTTTGAGTTCACCCTGCTTGTACGACCAGTGCGCGGCGACACCCAGATCAGCTTCGGCGTGCATATCCTTGGTGCGGATCTGCACTTCGATGCGCTGGTTGTGGGGGCCGATTACAGTTGTATGTAACGAGCGGTAGCCGTTGGGCTTCGGCGTTGAAATAAAATCTTTAAAGCGGCCCGGTACAACGGGATAATGCGAGTGAATGATGCCAAGCGCATGGTAACACTGCTCAACTGATTCCACCACGATGCGGAAGGCCATGATGTCAGAGAGCTGCTCGAACGAAATGTTCTTGCGCTGCATCTTCTTCCAGATCGAATAACGGGTCTTTTCGCGGCCATTGACCAGCGCATTGATCCCGGCCTCTTTCATCAGGCCGCCAAGCTCGTCGATCACAGCCTGACTGACATCGACGCCTTCAGAGCGCAGGAACGCCAGACGGTTGGTTATGCTGTCACGGGCCTCGGGGTTCATTTGCGCGAACGCCAGATCCTCAAGCTCTTCCTTGATGCGGTGCACACCTATGCGTTCAGCAAGCGGGACATAAATATCGAGCGTTTCGCGGGCGATGCGGCGGCGCTTTTCCGGCTTGGCAATCCCATCCAGCGTGCGCATGTTGTGCAGGCGGTCGGCCAGCTTGACGAGCAGGACGCGAATATCTTCTGACATGGCGAGGAGAAGTTTGCGGAAATTTTCCGCCTGCTTGCCTTCGACTGTCTGGCCCTCAATCTTGGTCAGCTTGCTGACGCCGTTGACGAGCTGCGCGACCTCCGCCCCGAACATTTTTTCAAGGTCTGCGGTGGTCGCCGCTGTATCTTCGAGCGTGTCATGGAGAATGGCGGTGATGATGGTGGTCGGGTCCATCTTCATGCCGGCGAGAATTTCGGCAACCTCCACCGGATGAGTATAATACGGCTCACCCGACGAGCGCGTCTGGCCCTCGTGCATTTTGCGCGCATACTCGACCGCCCGCGGGATCAGGGCCGGGTCAAGGTCAGGGTTATAGGTGCCGACAATCTTGATAAGGTTGGTTTCAGGAGCCATGCGAACAATTTAGCCTTTATTTCTTAACAATCTACCATGCCGGAGGGGGGTTACACCACTGTGACAGGCAATAAAAAACCCGCGGCGGGCGCGGGTTTTAAACCTTTTAATGCAAAGCTGGACTTAGGCCTCTTTGCTCTCGTCAAATCCGGCCATATCTTCGATCGAGGCTTCCTCTTCTTCCTCGTCTTCAGCATCGTCATCGATATCTTCGGCGTCAGCACCAGTATTGTTGGCCTGAGAGACGAGCGTATTCCACTCTTCTTCGCCCTGCATTTCTTCGATGACATCGTCCTTGTCGTCTTCAACAGCGAATACGCGCTGATGCGACTTGATCAGATCTTCTTTAAGATCAGCAACGCTGACGGTTTCATCGGCGATTTCACGGAGCGATACGACCGGGTTTTTATCGTTATCACGATCAACGGTCAGTGCCGCGCCAGTACCAATGCGGCGGGCGCGCTGGGCCGATACCATAACCAATTCGAAACGGTTGGACACTTTGAGAATGCAATCTTCTACGGTTACGCGGGCCATTTTTGAGAACCTCTAAACTTCTTTTCTGTCGGACGGCACCTATATAAGCATTCAGGCGTTGGAATGCAAGGATTGGGCTTCAGGAGCTTCAGCCTTGTCCTGCCTGCAGGTCAGGATTGAATTTTTAGAGACTTGCAGGTTAGTATATAATATAGCTCTAATGTAACAAATTGTCTGGCCGTTTGGGACAGAACATAGATTTAGACGTTAGATTATACATAATTAAAAGGATGTGCAATGAAACAAGCAAACAAGTCGTCAGGCCGAAAAGGTCAGGAACATCTGTTTTATCCCGATGAGAAGGTTGCGTTGTTTATCGACGGGGCCAATCTCTATGCCGCCGCCAAATCCCTTGGCTTTGATATCGACTACCGTAAATTGCTCACATGGGCTGGCCAGCGCGGTCGCTTAATCCGCGCATTCTATTACACAGCCCTGATCGAAGATCAGGATTACACCCCGATCCGCCCTCTCGTCGATTGGCTCGACTATAATGGCTACACGATGGTCACCAAGCCTGCGAAAGAATTCATCGACAGTCAGGGCCGTAAGAAAATCAAAGGCAATATCGACATCGAACTGGCCATCGACATGATGGAAATGTGTGACAAGGTCGACCACGTCATTCTCTTCTCAGGAGATGGAGATTTCCGTCGCTTGCTTGAAGCGGCCCAACGCAAGGGCGTTCGCGTGAGTGTTGTATCCACGATTACGACCAGCCCGCCAATGATTGCCGATGAACTGCGCCGTCAGGCGGATCAGTTTATCGATCTCAATGGGCTTGCTGACTTTATTGCCCGTGATGGCGGTCCGGCGCAGCGTCCGGCCAGCCCGAATGACCATGGCTTTACGGATGATGATTTCGATGATGAAGATGAACCAAGACCAGCGATTTTACAGCGCGGGTAATTTTCTTTGTGATCAATAAAAAAGCCGGACATCTGTTCCGGCTTTTTTTATTCTAATGCTTGCGGGGCAATTTCATCTGCTGCTGTAGTTCGCGGGTGGTATCGCGCTCGGCAGGGGAGCCGGTGGTTTCCGGTTCAGCCCCGGCGGCCGGTTCGACCGCTGCGGGTTGAGCCGTCGGCGGTTCGGACGTATCTGTTGGGCGAAGGTCGGTATCAAGCCCGGCCTGAATATCTTCAGTCGCCTCCATAAGGGCGGCCTGAGATGCGGGTTCAAAAGCATGCGCTGTGCCAAAGCTGGCAAACAGAACAGCAGCAGACAACAAAATTTGTTTCATTTTTTAGGACCTCCTCCTTATTTTTAATTGGCTTGACTGTACCCGAGCCTGAAAAATTATGCAAATAAACGGCCTAAAAGGTCTTACCGATATTAAAGATAACCCGCCCATCGCAGCCATCGTCGCAATCCTGGGGGTCTTCGAGGCTGGTATCCTTGTATTTAATCCCGGCATCGAGACCTTCAAGGTCAAACGTCATACCGAGCGACCAGTCGGCATAATTCCCGATTTCATTGTCATCGGCATTCGCCAGCAGATAGCCCATGCTACCCGTCACGGTAAAGCCATGCGGCAAAGGCACGCTCAGATAGGCGGCAGGATAAAGCGATGCCCCGGTCTCACCGAAATAATCTGGTGAAAAATTGAGCGCAGTCGAGACGGCAAAAAGATTGAAATCATAGCCGCCCGCAAGTGCGAGTTCCCAGTAATCGTAATCAAGATCAGAATCGGCCCCCGGATAAGCGTAATAGATCGCACCTAAATCCCAGGTGAAATCATTTTTCACGCCGTTCAGGCCTGCGTAAAAATCGATTTCCAGACTTGCGTCCTCAAGATCGACTGTCGAAGCCCACGCCCCCGCATAAACTCCGGCTGGCTCCCACCCCCAATCAATACTGCCCTGCAGAGCCGGGCCTTCATCGCTGAGGGAAATGCCGCGAAACGCGTAATCCGACGTCAGGTTCAGGTTTGCCGTGAATGTCCCCGGCAACCCGTCTGCCTGCGCGGACGCAGGCAACAGGACAAGCAGCAGACATGCAGCAAGATTTTTCACGGGTAGCTCCTGAACAGGAGAAAAGAAAAGCAGCCGACGCGAATCGGCTGCTTCATTTTGAATCAAGCGCTCCTCAAGTTCAAGCGCTTAAGGACCAACCCGGGCAGCGCCTTTCAGCTCCGCAGCCGTTTCCTCGACGGGCGGCGCGGTGCGCAGACGCTTGTCCATGAGTTTATTGAGCGCGTGGATATAGGCGCGGCAGCTGGCAACGAGTGTATCAGCATCCGCCCCCTGCCCCATCACGGTCTTACCGTTTTCAGCAAGGCGCACCGTCACTTCGGCCTGCGCATCGGTGCCGCCAGTGACGGCATGCACCTGATAAATCTCAAGCGTAGCATCGTCATGCGGGATAATCGCACGGATCGCCTTGAAGATCGCATCGACCGGGCCATTGCCGGTGACACTGGCTGTTTTCAGTTCGCCCTCGACTTCAAGCTCCAGCTGCGCGGTTTGCGGCCCTTTGGTTCCGGCCTGAACCTGAAGTCCGATAAAGCGGATATTCTCATGATCGCGTACGATTTCGTCTTCGACCAGCGCGAGAATGTCTTCGTCGTAAACATTTTTCTTTTTGTCAGCGAGATCCTTGAAGCGCGTAAACGCATCTTCAAGCGCATTCTCGCCAAGGTCGAATCCAAGTTCCTGTAATTTGGTCTTGAACGCATGGCGGCCCGAATGCTTGCCCATGACCAGCGACGAGCGGGTCAGGCCTACGGACTCAGGTGTCATGATTTCGTAAGTGCCCTTGTGCTTGAGCATGCCATCCTGATGGATACCACTTTCATGCGCAAACGCGTTGGCCCCGACGATCGCCTTATTCGGCTGCACGGTGAACCCGGTGATTGATGAGAGCGTGCGCGACACTTTCGTGATCATGGTCGTATCGACGCCCGTTGCATAAGGCGCGATATCCTGCCGCGTTTTCAGCGCCATGACGATTTCTTCTAGCGCCGCGTTGCCAGCACGCTCGCCGATGCCGTTGATCGTGCATTCGATCTGGCGTGCGCCCGCTTTTACACCAGCCAGTGAGTTAGCGACAGCCAAACCCAGATCGTTGTGGCAATGCATGGACAGTATGGCTTTATCTATATTTGGCACACGGTTTTTAAGCGCCGTAATAATCCCGGCCATCTCATCCGGCATCGCAAAACCGACTGTATCGGGAATATTGACCGTGGTCGCGCCGCTTTTGATCGCTTCTTCAACGCACCTGCAAAGGAAATCGATATCCGAGCGCGTCGCATCCATACCCGACCATTCGACATCGTCGGTAAATTTGCGGGCGCGCGTCACGCTTTCGCGTACGCTTTCCACCACCGCGTCCTCAGACATCTGTAACTGGTAGCGCATATGGATTTCACTGGTCGAAATGAATGTATGAATGCGGCGGCGCTTTGCCGGGGCAAGGGCTTCCCCTGCTACATCGATATCAGCCGCCTTGGCACGGGAAAGGCCGCACACAACGGCGTTTTTCATCTGGCGGGCAATTTCCTGTACCGATTCAAAATCACCTTTCGAGGCAATCGGGAACCCGGCTTCGATGACATCGACACCCATCTGGTCAAGCAAATGCGCGATCTTGAGTTTTTCCTCAAGGTTCATCGAACAGCCCGGCGATTGTTCGCCGTCGCGCAGGGTGGTGTCAAAAATAATGACGCGGTCTTTGGTCATGGTAAAAAACTCTCTTGATTATGAATGATGGTGAACCCGGATCTCTGAACCCCTGCAGCGGATAGGGGCGAACGCTCGCGCCCTTAGGCTGAGGGGGAGATAAGTCGTAGAAGGAGAAGTCCTTGCTGGGTCATGCCCATTTTGTAGCCCGAAAGGCGACGGGGCGGCAAGCCTTTTTACGAGGCGCCCAGCTGATACAGGTAGTCCCACGTATAAATTCCGGTTGCGTGCCCGTCATCAAAGACGAGCCGCACGGCGTAATTCCCGACAGGCTGAATGGCTGTAATCGTGACGTTTTCTTTGCCGGTCACGGTGATTTTCTGTCCCGGCCCATGCCCCTGCACTTCGGCAGAGGGGCTTTCAACGCGCAGGCGTTCAGCCGGGATCGCGACCGCTTGCCCATCGTCATACGCAACATGCAGCGTCCGTTTACCAGGCTCGAGCCTGATCTCAGTCGGCCATCTGGTCGTCATTTTTTGACTTCGGTCTCAGCCAGCTTGCGTGCGCCCTCAACCAGCATAATCGGAATGCCATCACGGATCGGATAGGCGAGGCCAGCCTGATCAGAAATCAGTTCCTGTTTTTCGCGGTCATAGCGGAGAGGAATTTTGGTGAGCGGGCAGACCAGCACTTCGAGCAGACGCGGATCGATAGTTTGCGCAACGCCTGGGATGCTCATGATCAGTGCGCCGATCCGCAGCAGCCTTTGGCGCGCACTGCGATTTCAAGCAGGTTCATGAACAACGTCGCCCGTGCTTTACACGACGGCGCTTCGAGCAACGCCTGTTTTTCCGGTGCGGAAAGCGGGCAGATCATCGCGAGCGCGGTCAGCAGGCTGTCATCACCAATCGCGTCAATCAAACCCCAGTCCATCGAGAGTTCATTGAGCGTAAAATAATCCTTGAGCAGATCGGTCAGGTGCGAACGGTCAAGACCGAGGCAACCAGTTTTCTCAAGATCGCCTGCAAAGCCCGACCAGTCGGGGCGCACACGCCGATAGCCGCGCTGATGCTCAAGCTCTTCGGCAATCTCAAACCGACACACGCCGGTCAGCGTGATCAGATAGCGCCCATCGGAAGTTTCTTCAAACTGGGTGATCCGTCCGGCACATCCGGTTTTAAAAATCTCAGGGCCCGTTCCGGTCGTCTGAACCATGCCGATCATCCGGTCACGGCAAAGGGCGTCATTGACCATGGCAAGATAGCGCGGCTCAAAGATATTAAGCGGGAGCTGGCCGCGCGGCAGCAGCAAAACCCCGTCCAGCGGAAACACCGGCAACTGCGTCGGCAGGTCGTCAAAGCGCGGGTTGAATGGAGTTTCGTTGGTCATGGGTACGTATATAGGCTTATTTTTCTAAGAGAAAAGCAGGGTTGAAAGCTTTCTGCGTCCGGCCACCGATGCCGGGTCAGAAAATCCCCAGGCTTCAAAGTAACGCAGCAGTTCTTTGCGGGCCTTGTCGTCCTGCCATGTCCGGTCACGCCGGATGATTTCGAGCAAAGCGTCTGCGGCCTCGTCTTTTGCTCCTGCAGCACAGGCGGCCTCGGCATAGGCGAAGCGGGCCTCAAAATCTTCGGGTGCAGACTGGACTTTTGCCTTCAGCGCCGCCAGTTCATCTGGAGCAGGCGCAGACCGTGCCAGTTCAAGCGCGGTTTTGGTCGCAGCAAACAATGAGTCTTTGGTGATTTTTTCCGGCGCGTCATCGAGCATGGCTTGCGCCTGATCAAGTTCGCCAGCAGCAATCAGGACGCGCACGAGACCCGTATAGGCCCCGGCATTTTCTTCGTCTTGCTGTAAAACGGCCACGTATAAATTCTGCGCCCCCATGAAATCATTGGCCGCGAGCAGCGTCGCGGCGTCTTTGAGAGCCGCAGGAATATCGATCGCATCCGGTTTATTCTGGTTGGCGACCTGCACCAGTTGCGCAATCAACTGGTCGATCTCAGCCTTTGGGCGCGCGCCGGCAAAGGCAGTGACAGGCTGGCCCTGATACATTGCGACCACCATCGGGATCGACTGGACGCGGAAGGCCTGAGCCAGTTCCGGGTTTTTATCGATATCGATTTTGGCCAAAGCGACTTTGCCACCCTGAGCGTTAACCGCCCCTTCAAGCAGAGGGCCGAGCTGTTTGCACGGGCCGCACCATGGGGCCCAGAAGTCGATGATCACCGGACGTTCCATCGAGGCTTTGAGCACGCTTGTCTCAAAGTCAGCCGTGGTCACGTCGTAGATCACATCATCTGCGGCAGCTGCAGGCTTGGCGGTTGGGGGCAGTCCGATCAGCATAAAAGGTCCTTGGGTGAATACCGCAGCAAAATAGGCAGCCACACGGAGAGAGTCAAATAAGGGATTTAAAGGCTGATACCAAAGCGTTTCAGCGACCAGACCATAAGCCCGTACAGAACAATGGTCAGCACACAGGAAAGCGCCAGCGCCGGATAAAACTGCATTCCTGAACGCAGCAACCTGGGCAAGACAAGAAACATCGGCAGGGACGGCAGCACATACCAGAAAGTTGCCTCAGCATGGGCGGCAAGCCGCAGCGGGTCTTTTGTATCCCGCCACAGCCAGATCATCCCCAGAATGGAGACCAGCGGCAAAGACGCGATCAGCGCCCCAAAGGATGGACTGCGCTTTGCGGTTTCTGAGGCGGTCGCAACGATGAGGCCGGATAAGGCAGCTTTGATAAGGGCATACCACATAAGCGAGACTTTCTAGGGTGAGGGCATATTCAAGGAAACTGATTAATGCGGCCCGGCGGGCACATGCCCGGTCAGGGCAATGATCTGATAGGTGCCGACATAAGGCTGGGTGCGTGATTTTTCCTGGATGTCTTCCCACAGGAGCTTCGAAGCCTCGGCACTCCAGCTCATATGACCGGGTAACACGGCCTGCATGACGGGCGTATCGAGGGGAGGCTGCGCGGCAAGGGTGGGGGATGGCGCGATGGCTTCGGCGGCAACGCAGATAGCCGTGGCATAATCCTGAAGCAGATGCAGAAACTTTCCGGACATGTGTGAAGCCTAGCAGAAAAAAGTCCGGAAAGCTATTTTAAGGCGCGGCTGCGCTCAGATCGACGATGCGCGGAACAACGTTGATCGCGCTTAGGAATTTCAGAAAATCATCCGGGCGCAAACCTACCGTCATGGTATTGATCAAGGGGTGAAAATTGACGATCTCCTCCGCCATCATCCCCTCTTCCAGCACCAGCGTGACCGCATGCGCGGTATCGTTGATGATGGCGAAAGGTGTCACCGAGCCAGGCCGCACACCGAGATTTTCCCAGAGCCGCTCGGGCGAGCCAAACGAGAACCGCCCAGCCTCCAGAACGTCGGATAATTTCTTAAGATCGATGAGCGTATCGTGGCGCAGTGTAACCAGAAACATCGCGCCCTTTTTGTCTTTCAGGAACATATTGCGCGTATGGGCACCAGCGATACCGGCATCGATTTCCTTGCTCTCGGCAACCGTAAATACCGCCGCATGAGTGTGCACCCGATGGGGCAGGCCCAAAGCCTCCAGCTGCCCGATCAGAGCCTCCGGAGAGGTTGGCAGAGCATCTGGGGGAAAGTTAACGGAAACGGTGGAAATCATAGGGGGCATTAAACTGTTATTAAGGATTGGAAGCTATAGTCATATTAAACCTGAATAAAACACTGCGTAAAGCACAGTAAGATTACACGATCTTGAATATGAGATTTTGTAAATTTAACGGAATTATGTAATTATAATCAGGTAATAGGGAACGTATGGCAGAATTCACAAAATTTGATGCAGGCTCTCTTCAGGTCACGGTCGAGGCGACCCTCATGGGGTCTGGCGTCGATACCAAGGCGATGGGCCTCGCCGCACCGCAAGTTTCCTCAGCAGCGCCTGCCGTAGATATGAGCGCCCGCATTCTCCCCACGACAACGCCCGGCGGGAGATAAGCGATTATGAACGTTTCTCTCGGCTCCCTTCCTGATGGCGATCTGGTTCTGGTCAGCGATGCAACCTTTCCCGCCGATATCAAACGGATTGAATATTACCGCGATCAAAAGCTCTTCATGCTGGTCTATGACCAACCCGATCATGAAGGCGAATTGATGCACTATGAAATCGCGGACGACCTCGCCCGCAAGGTCGAGCGCAAAAGCTCGATGGTTGTGATCGAACCCGATCAGGCGACAGGCCGCCCGATGGGCTATTACACCTCCCTGATCCAGGTCGGCGCTTAAAATTCCCCCCATTTTCTGTATTTTCAGCCTTTTTGAGGCTTCCTCTTGCATTTGGTGGAGGGATCAGTATAAATCCCCCCTATCCATTTCATGGGTAAGCGGGCGTAGCTCAGGGGTAGAGCGCAACCTTGCCAAGGTTGAAGCCGAGGGTTCGAATCCCTTCGCCCGCTCCATGAAACTCGGTTAAAATATTCCATGACCGT
>CAYJDG010000010.1:15963-39385 GCA_964368875.1 uncultured Pseudobdellovibrionaceae bacterium | reverse complement strand
GGTTCGAATCCCTTCGCCCGCTCCATGAAACTCGGTTAAAATATTCCATGACCGTCACGCCCACCCCTCTCAATGATTTACTGATTTTCACGCCTGTCCTCCACGAAGACGCGCGCGGCTTTCTGTTTGAAAGTTACCAGCATGATCAGTTCAAGGCCGCGACCGGGCGCGACCTCCAGTTCTTTCAGGACAATCATTCTCTATCTCGCCGCAACGTGCTGCGTGGCCTGCACTACCAATACCCCAGCGCGCAGGGGAAATTCGTCCGTGTCATCAGCGGCACGATCTTCAATGCGACCGTTGATCTGCGCCGCTCCTCTTCAACGTTCGGGCACTGGTTTGGGATTGAACTCTCAGCCGAGAACCGCAAACAACTTTGGGTACCTGAAGGCTTCGCCCATGGTTTCCTGACCCTTTCGGAAGCAAGCGAAGTTCTCTATAAAGTCACATCTCCCTATGATCCGAACGGTCAGCGCACGTTGCGCTATGATGATCCGGATATAGGTATCATCTGGCCGCTCACCGCACCTCCGATCCTCTCGGACAAGGATGCGCAGGGTCTCAGTTTTGCTGCGCTGGAGGCGTTTGCGTGAAAATACTTTTGTTCGGAAAAACCGGCCAGTTGGGCCGCGCGCTGGAACAGCAGATTGGCGGGGCGCATGAAGTGATCGCCCCGGACCGCACGCGCGTTGACTTCACCAACCTGGCGCAGGTGCGCGAAATGGTTGCTGTTGCCAAACCCTATGTCATTTTAAATGCCGCCGCCTATACCAATGTCGACCGCGCCGAACAGGATGCCAATGAACTCTGCGATCTCGTCAATCATCAGGCTGTGCGCGTCATGGCCAAGGAAGCAGCCCTGCAAGGCAGTCTGCTCGTCACGTATTCTACCGACTATGTCTTTGATGGTATGAAATCCGGTGCCTATGTCGAGGATGATGCCCCGGCTCCGCTCAATCACTATGGCCACACCAAGATGCTTGGCGAAATGGCCGTGCGCGAGTCCGGCTGCCGTCACCTGATCCTGCGCACCTCGTGGGTTTATTCCGACAGCCCTGATAACTTCGTCAGCAAGATCATCGAAGCCGCAACCGCGCGCTCAAAACTCGAAGTCGTCGATGATCAGGTCGGCAGCCCGACGCTCGCGGATGATCTGGCCCGCACCACCCTCGCCATGCTCGCGCGCAAAACCCCGCCTTATCAGGGCCCGGGCGCCACGTATCACTGCACTGCAAGCGGCAGTGTCAGCCGCTTCGAATTTGCTAAAAAAATTCTCGATTATTCGGGCTTGCGTGCCCATACGCGTCTGATACCGATTCCAACCCACGCTGTCGCCTCGCCGGTTGATCGTCCACTCAATTCCCTGCTCGATTGCAGCAAGTTGAAACGCGACTATGGCCTGACCATGCCCGCGTGGGACGTTTCGCTGAAAACACTATTTTAGATCAGGCAGCTTTCTTTAAAGCCAGATGCACACGGCCGGGTTTTGCCCCGTCTTTGCCGGTACTCACGAAACCGACCTTCTCCAGCACGCGCCATGATCCGGCATTGTCGGGCAGGCATTCAGCAAAGACCTCGGCCTGCGGGCTGTATTCACCGATCATCTTGATCAGGGCCTTGGCCATTTCAGTGGCATAGCCCTGTCCCATATAGGCGCTGCCGACCCAGTAGCCGATTTCAATGCCACTCTCGGTTTCATGCGCGCCGATCGTACCGACCAGCCGGTTGTTGGTTGCGTACGCCCCATAGATGCGGTCGGCGGTACCAAGGTTTTTTGCGATCCACTCATCGGCAAATTTGCGCGGCACGGGATACGACAGAAACGAAATGATGTCGGCAATCTTCGGATCATTGGTCAGCGCATAAAACTCGGCGGCATCCCGCGAGGTGAGAAGGCGCAGGTAGACGCGCGGACTGTCGATGGTTGCCGGAAAATGTTTCATGGCGGGACTTTACTGCCCTTTTTCACGCCGGGCAAAGTTTTCTTGCGGAAAATACCCCCTTCGTGATTAGTAAATTCATGCGCATTCTTTTCGTTCGCCATGGAGAGTCCGATGGCAATCTCCACCCGCAAGCCTATCACCTGAGCGGTGACAGTAAGCTTGGACTGACGGAAAAAGGCTGGTGGCAGGTCTACCACGTCGGACAATTTCTCCATGCTTATTATCCTGAGCAGGGCGTAACCGACTGGCCGACCCTCTACCTAAGCCCCCATTTCCGCACCCGCCAGAGTCTGTCTGGCATCATTCATGGTCTGGATGGCCTGTTTCCCGGCATCCCCAAACTCTATGCCGACGGACGCCTCGCCGAGAAATTTTTTGGTGCGACCAGCCTGCTGCAAGCGCCCTCCGACTCCATGGACCCTGACGTCATTGCGGCCCTGCTGCAGGTATCGCGGGTGATCCATCAAAACGAGCCATATATTTCGCGAGCGCTGATGGGCGAGTCGTCAAAGGATACGCAGGCCTTCGTCAAAAGCCTGATCGATGGCAGCCTGCGCCGTGACATCGAAAGTGGTAAGGACGAATTTCTTTTTACCGTGCACGGCGAAATTATCCGCGCGTTCCTTGTGTCATGGCTCCATCTCAATCCGCAGGCGGACCAGCGGCTTGCCACACCCGGGAACGGCGATGTGATCGAACTGAGCGGCACCAGTGGCGCATGGACTGTGACCAAGATTTTTGATGGTGCAACCAATCAGCGCGTAAAGCTTGATTTTCTGGGCGGGCAAAAACCACTTTCCTTTGCCGATCTGCCCGCCGTGCCAGACTTCCTGAAAGCGCAGCCTTAAACGCGGAACCCCGTGCTCACTGAAGAACACGGGGCCGCAAGCAACGTGTCCGCCCGGCATTACCCATGGCAGATCATGAGGGTCTAATCTCAGCCGATCCCGAAAGGGAAGAGCACCCCTGTTGCTATTCTTTCCAACGTCTGGAGAAAGACGCAGTTCCAGCCTTCTTCATAATTTTTAAAGCCGTGGGGGAGCGTCCCGAGCAGGCGCATCTTCACGCGCTTTATGAACGGCGCGGAGGAAGCGATAAGGCTTTGGTACATAAGGCAATTCGAGGTCTTCGACGAAGCGCATATCGAGATGAATTCTGCCATAATTGAATACCTTACCCAGCAGGCCATTATGGACAGTTTCTGCACTGATCTCACTGAGAACAGCCTCCTCAACATGGGTGAAAAGAAGTCCGGTTTTATAGATCAGCCGCTGGTTGGTCAGAGCGATCTCGGTGAATAGCTTGCGCGATACATAGACCATGAAAATCATGACGCCTGTAAACAGCAGCAGCACAGGCGGGATAACCCATTGCCACTCGATCATCCAGTGCGGCAAAAGCTCGTGCCCGCCCAGCTGGATATCCTGCGGAGTGTTATAAATGTAACTGTACCACCCAGCCGGTAACGCGAGGGCTGTGAAAACAGAAAGCCATATTACGCCTTTAAGTATATAGACCCAATGCAGGCGGGTTATATACATCAGCCGCTCCGATCCTCCGACGATATGCTTGGCGACGAAACTCATGGCTTAAGTCCTTCCCTGTAAATTTCCTTAAACCATAATCAGCCAAACCCGCAGCGGGGCAGTGACTTAAGTCAATTTCAGGAGAATTTTTTTGCAAAACCCGTTTTTAATGGCCTAAACTTGGACAAAATTCAAAAACAGGGATTTAAAATATGAAAGATCTTATGATTATCAATCATCGCGGCGGTCCGCAGGGTGTATTTAAGAGTGCCGTCAGCATTAAAGGCTGGACCCATCGGCAACTGGAAAATCTTGATGATGTTTCTGAGTTCCTCGATGTCGTGACCGGCTCGGTGGATATGCGTGATCAGTTTCGCGTCGTGGGCATGAGTATTAACCCTGCCCGGATTGGGATTGAGGCCAGCAATCATTTGACGCGCCGCTTGATGCAGTTGCCGCTGCCACCTCATCTCGAGATTGTTTGCCTCGACGCAAGGCCTGCGTAAAACAGCCAGCGTCGCGACAGCCATCCCCATCCAGTTAAAATAAAAACTCCCCGCCGCAGCAGGGAGTTTTTTTACGCAGTGACGGGGAATTACTGGCAGGCCAGGCATTCCTCGTAATTTTTGGGCTCTTCTGCCGGCGTAACTGCGCCAAGCTCAAGCTGCTTCGGCAGGGCATCGTCCTTGGCACGTTGCCAGCTGGCAGCGGATTCCGCGCGCTGGATTGATTTCGAGCGGCAGTAGTAGAGCGACTTGACGCCTTTTTTCCACGCCTGGAAGTGGATGTCGTGCAGTTCTTTTTTGTGCACGTTGGCGGGCAGGAAGACGTTGAGCGACTGGGCCTGACAGATGAACGGCGTGCGGTCGGCCGCATGCTCGATCAGCCAGCGCTGGTCGATTTCGAAGGCGGTTTTGAACACATCTTTTTCGTCCTGTGACAGGAAGTCGAGATGCTGGACCGAACCTTCGTTGGTATAGATCGACGACCAGACGTCTTCGGAGTTCTGGCCTTTTTCTTCGAGGAGTTTTTCGAAGTGCGGGTTCTTGACGGCGAAGGAGCCGGACAGGGTTTTATGCGTGTAGGCGTTCGCAGCATTCGGCTCGATCCCGGGGCTTGCGCCACCGCAGATGATCGAGATGGAGGCCGTCGGCGCAATCGCCATCTTGTTCGAGAACCGCTCCATGATGCCGTAATCGGCGGCATCCGGACAGGCACCGCGCTCATGCGCCAGCTTGATAGAGGCATCATCGACGCCACGTTTGACATGCTGGAACATGCGGCGGTTCCAGACTTTTGCCATGACCGATTCCATCGGGATCATTTTCGATTGCAGGAACGAGTGGAAACCCATCACGCCCAAACCAACCGAACGCTCGCGCATGGCGGCATATTTCGCACGTTTCATGCTGTCAGGGGCCTTGGCGATAAAATCGGTCAGGACGTTATCGAGGAAGCGCATGATGTCTTCGATAAAGGTCGGGTGATCCTGCCATTCTTCAAAGGTTTCGCAGTTGAGCGAGGACAGGCAGCACACGGCGGTGCGGTCATTACCGAGATGGTCGACACCGGTCGGCAGCGTGATCTCCGAGCAGAGGTTCGACATCTTGACGTTCAGACCGGCCATCTTGTGGTGTTCAGGGATCGCGTTGTTCACATGATCGATGTTCACGATATATGGCTCACCCGTTTCGATCCGGGCGGTCAGCAGACGGATCCACAGATCACGCGCTTTGACGCGGGCGATAACGGCTTTGTCTTTTGGTGAGCGCAGTGCCCATTCTTCGTCGCGCTCGACGGCGATCATGAAGGCATCGGACACGAGCACGCCATGGTGCAGGTTCAGTGCTTTGCGGTTCGGATCGCCACCGGTTGGACGGCGGATTTCGATGAAGTCCTCGATTTCGGGATGATCGATCGGCAGGTAAATTGCTGCAGACCCGCGGCGCAGTGAGCCTTGAGAAATAGCGAGGGTGAGAGAGTCCATAACACGGATAAACGGCACGATCCCGGAGGTCTTGCCGTTGCGGCCGACTTTTTCACCAATCGAGCGCACATTGCCCCAGTAAGAGCCGATGCCGCCACCAAGCGAGGCCAGCCAGACGTTTTCGTTCCAGAGGGCAACGATATCTTCCAGGGAGTCCTTGGTTTCGTTCAGGAAGCACGAAATCGGCAGGCCGCGGTTGGTGCCGCCATTCGAGAGAATCGGCGTGGCGGGCATAAACCACAATTTGGAAATGTAATCATAGAGACGCTGGGCATGGGCGGAATCGTCGCCATAGTACATGGCCACACGCGCAAAGAGGTCCTGCGGGCCTTCTTCCGGCAGCAGATAACGGTCGACCAGTGTGGCGATCCCGAATTTCGTCAGCTTGGAATCACGGGAGCGGTCAATCGTGACCCGGTTCCCTCTTTCCATTTGTGCGACATCAAACATGCTTAGCTCCCTTAATTTTTAGCTTCAATTTTTTTAGGCGCGTCTTCAACGGGGGCGCGTCTGCCCTGTTTTTAACCAATATAGTGCGTTTTCTCTTTGAGACGGGCTGGGGAGAACCCACAACCCATAGCGATACTGATACTCAATAAGCTACTATATCTCGTAGTGACCTGCACGGAAAAATGTCATGAAAACCTCAAGGGGTGCAAGCGCAAGATTCACGTGCCACGGGCTGTTTCCTATATTTATCAAATAGTTACAAATTATGGGGATTACGGGGACAACTCAAAAACGCAACCAAATTTCAGGATTACTCGAAATCAGACCTTTCGGGCTATTTCTGGAATCCTGAAAGGAAGTTTTAGAGGCCCTCACAAGCCCTAGATTTTAATAGGAGTCGGAGAATCCGACTCACCGGACTCTCAGGAAATAGAGAGCCGCAGCTTCCAAAAGCGCTTTAAAAAAAGAAGAAATAACCCTGTTAAAGCTGACACGCCCCTTTTGACCCCCGTGACGGACCCGCTGCGCCGTGCTACACCTCAATACAGTCAAACACTTAGTGGTACCCCTATGCCCCCATCACCCTCCGTTATCCGTTCTCGCCAGACCAAAATCCTTGCCACGCTCGGCCCGGCCTCCAGCACTGCCGAGATGATCCGCACGCTCTATCTGACGGGCGTCGATATGTTCCGGCTCAACTTTTCCCACGGCACCCATGAAGACCATGCCATGCGTCTTGGGTTTATCCGCGCTCTCGAAAAAGAATTTGGCCGCCCGGTCGGTGTCGTCGCCGATCTGCAAGGCCCCAAGAACCGCATCGGAAAATTCAAGGACGGTAAGATCGAGGTCAAAGCCGGCCAGCTGATCCGCCTCGACCTCGACGAAACGCCGGGTGATGCCACCCGCGTCAACCTGCCCCACCCCGAAGTGATTGCAGCGATGCATCCGGGCTCGATCATTTTGCTCGATGACGGCAAGGTGAAAATGGAGATCGTCGAACAGGCCAAAGACCATCTCGTCGGCAAAATCATTTCCGGGCGCAACCTGTCCGACCGCAAGGGCTTTAACATTCCGGGTGTCATCCTGCCCGTCTCGTCACTGACTGAAAAAGACCGCCGCGATCTCGATGCAGCGCTCACCATGGGCGTCGACTGGATCGCCCAATCTTTCGTCCAGACCCCTGAAGACGTCGCCGAAGCGAAAAAGCTGATCGCAGGCCGCGCTGCTCTGATGGTCAAAATCGAAAAACCGTCCGCTGTCGAATATTTCGACCAGATCCTTGTCTTGGCTGACGGGGTGATGCTGGCGCGTGGCGATCTCGGCGTTGAAATTCCGCCCGAAGATGTCCCGGTCGTGCAGAAGAAAATTGTGCGCAAGGTGCGCTATGCGGGTAAGCCGATTGTGGTTGCCACGCAGATGCTCGAATCGATGATCGAAAATGCGGCCCCGACCCGTGCCGAAGCCTCAGATGTTGCAACCGCTGTGTATGACGGCACGGATTGCGTGATGCTCTCCGCCGAAACGGCCTCGGGCCAGTATCCGGTCGAAGCGGTACAGATCATGGACCGCATTTGCCAGCGGGTTGAGCGCGACGAGCTCTACCGCTCACTGATCGATGCCGACCACCTCGATGCCCGCAACAACGATGCCTCGGATGCGATCACAGTCGCCGCCGATCAGGTCGCCCACGACATCAAGGCCGCCTGCATCGTCACCTATACGACCTCAGGCTCGACCGCCCTTCGCGCCGTGCGCCAGCGTCCGTCGATGAAGGTTGTCTGCCTGACGCAAAATCTTTCAACTGCGCGCCGTCTCGCGCTCTCGTATGGTGTCTTCGCCATCCATGTCGAGGAAGTCAGTAATTTCGGCGATGCCGTGGCGCTGGCGCAGAAACGCGTCGCCGCAGACGGCCTTGCCGCCAAAGGGTCGCGCTTTGTCATGACCGCCGGCGTACCGTTCGGCACACCCGGCTCAACCAACATCCTGCGCGTGGCGTGGGTGGAATAAGGCGCTCAGGCAAATGGGGAGAAGTTTCATGCTGCATCGGTTTCGCCTGATTGGTTTGCTGGTCTGCCTGCTGAATTTCCCCGCCCTTGCCGCGGCCCCTGCTCCGGTTCCGACATCAGCCCCTGCGGTAGCCCCGCCTGCTGTCACTGCACCTGCGCAAGCTGCTGTCAGTCCCTATGCCCTGCTTGAACAAGGCAAGTTTCTTGAATTCGGGGCGCCCTATCAAAGGGCGCAAGACGATTACGAGCAGGGCCGCATCACCGACCTCCAGCTGGCCGCGCGTTTCGCAGCGGCACCGATTGCGCCCCAGCCAGCGCTTGAACCCCTCTTCGACAAATGGGTTGCCGCCTATCCGCAATCTTATGTCGCGCTCGTGCTGCGCGCCGAATATCATTACGCCCGCGCCTTTGCCCTGCGCGGCCTGCAGTCTTTGAGCGACACCACCACGGGGCAGACCGCAGGGTTTAACGCCGAAATGATCAAGGCGCGCGCCGATCTCGATAAAGCGCTTGGCCTGAGCCCCCGCCCGACACTGGCCGCCGCGCGGATGATCAGTACGGACGGCAAACTCGGCATGCTTGAGAATTTCCCGCAGATCATCGCCTTGGCCACCAAAGGCGATCCGGTCAATATCATCGTTGCCAAGGCGATCCTCGAGGAGCTCTCGCCTCAAGGGGGCGGCACCTATGAAGCGATGCTCGCCTTTATCGATCAGCAGAAAAAAGAACAGCGCCTGACAGCGGGACAGGCGACCTATCTCGAAAGTATCGTCTTGTCCAGCATGGGCCGTGATGCGCGGGATCAGGGTAAATATCCTGAGGCCGCAGGCTATTACAAACAGGCCTGGGCCAAGGAGATCGCCTTCGATCCCACCATGCGCGATGCACTGGCGGGCTACACGCTGACGCTCTACCTGCAAAGTATCGTCAATGGCAACGAAGGCCGCGAGCCGGAAGTCTATCAGGCCCTTAATACTTTGCTGCAGGATGACAGTTACGCCGAACGCGGGCGTTACCACGGCCTGCGCGGCGAAGTGCGGAGCCGTCATCTTAAAGACCCCGCCGGAGCATGGGCGGATTTCCTGAAGGGCGCTGCGCTTAAAGATCCGTTCAGTCTTTATAAGGTCGGCGTCACCTATTGTCAGGGCGTTCCGAACGTCGTCAAGGTTGACCACAAAGCCTGCGTCGCCGCCCTGCGTTTTGCGGCAGCGCGCGGCAGCACAGAAGCCCAGGCGGCCCTGACCAAGCTTAGCCCCAAAACCCGCCTCTATATGCCTGATCTCGATCCGGATCTTTATTGGACCGCGCAGCAGCCGATTTCAGACCTGCTGCTGATCGACATCACCAATAGCCTGCGCCCCGAAGAGCAGAACCGTCTCGAAGATGAGCTCGTCGCCATCTTTAAGATTCCCGTCAAGATCATCAATTCCAAGCATGCCATCGAGCTCAACTATAATGCAGCGCGTGGGCTGTATTTTGCGCCGGGGATTACACATCTCGACACCCTCTTCCGCACCCAAAGCTTGCGGCCCGGTGAAATGGTGATTGCTTTGGTCGGCAGCGCTCTTTATGGCCCGACCGGAGACCCCGTCCTCAGCTGGACCCTGCCCTATGAACGCCGTGGCGTGATCTCGGTACAACCGGTTGCTGAACCGGCCTCTTTGTTTTTCACCCGCCTGAAGAAAATGGTCATGCGCAGCGTCGGTCTCGCTGCGCGTCTTGATGAAAGCCGCTGCGTCATGGCCTATGCGCCAACTGTTGCCGAGCTCGATGCCCTGCCCGAGGCCTACTGTCCCGAAGACGCTCAGGTCCTGCAGGCGCAAAGCATCATCAATCCTCCACCTAGCGCAAACCCCGGCCTGAAATCGATCCTCGCCCCCGGCAACTCGGCCGGACTCGGGTTTATCAAGATGCTGATCGTGACGCTGATTCTCTTCGGTGGGCTTGGCTATATTTATCTCGTGGCAAAACCGCAGGCGGACCGCGCTAAAAAGCCCGTTAATCCTGACCGCGATGCACTTGAGATTGCTCTGCGCGATAAACTGGAGCGCGGCATGATGAACAAGCGGGAATTTTCGAAAGAGTTACGGGCGCTTTACAAAATGTCCGACACCGAGCTGTCGATCAGGCGTACGACAACGCTCGCGCCGAAAGATCCCGTAACTTAAAAATTATTGGCCAGCGGCTGAGGCAACCATGGTGTTCTGCGGGCTGGTGTGAAGCCACCAGGCAGACCGGTTAATCGAGAAGATCGGTTTGTAATGGCCGATGCTGCCAGTTGTGCGTACCGTCTTGATCTGGTTATCGAGCACATATGTATTGCTGTCGCCATAGACGATCAAAATAGCGTGCGGGAGATTCTTTTCCATGTCCTTGACGATGGCGATGCGCATCCGGTCATCGGGGACGCCGAGGGCACGCAAGCTGGAATATTTGGCAATCGCAAAATCTTCACAATCGCCACCGCGGGTAAAGAACTCAACCGGAGTTTCCCAGTAATCGGATTTGCCCCAGTTTTTATTATCGCCGATATACTTGACCTTATTGGCCATCTCGTTGACCTGCAGCACCATCTGGTCGAGCGGCAGACCGCGCATCGGTTCTAGCTTGGATTTCCATGTCGCGAGCACGCCCTGAGCATCGCTTGAGCGGCTATCCCGCTCAAAGCGGTCGAACATCGCCGACCATTTGGTGAAAGCGGACAGATCACCGGAGCGTTTTTCGCCAGTGCCGAACAATTGCGGATAGGACGCAACACTGCCGACCGAAGCCGAGACTAGGGTGAGCTGGGTTGGAAAATCTTTGAGCGATCCGGCCTGAGCCGTACGCGGCGTAAACGCCGAAACTGAAATAAAGAGTGTCAGGGCCGCAGCAACACCACGCACAGTATATTGTGTGGCAAGAGCCGTGCGGATCTGGCCGCGCGTGACATAGCCTTCCTGAACGAGAATGTCGCCGAGGGTGCGGCTATCGAATTGTTGTTTGGCGAGTGCCGTCTTGAGCTGGGCCGGGGTCAGAGCCTTACGGATGACCAGCAGATCGCCGATCCGGTTCCGCTCCAGATACGTCTTGATCGTTTTAAAGATCCCTGTCGGTTGTGGCATACGCACCGCTCAATAGTTAATAAAATATTTCGACTGCTACACTTCTATTAAACCTTAGAAAAGTTGACAAAACCTAAACGCCCTCCTTAAATGCTCGCGGCACAAACACCATATTTTCCGGGCTTTTCCGGGATTTGCAGCCAGAAGAAGCCGATGAATCAGACCGAGACCCTGCAGGCGCTGGTCGCCAAACTTGCTAAGACGCGGATTCTCGTGGTCGGCGATCTGATTCTGGACCGCTTTGTATCCGGCAGCGTCGAGCGCATTTCTCCCGAAAGCCCGGTCCCGGTTCTCCTTACTGAAAAAACCTCGGCGATGCTGGGCGGCGCTGGCAATGTTCTGGCCAACCTCCATGGGCTTGGGGCTACTGCCACCCTGATCGCGCTCACCGGGGACGATCAAGAAGCCGATCTCATCGCTGAACTCTGCACCGCCTGCAACGCTCCGCTTACAGGCTTGGTGCGCGACGCATCACGTCCGACCATCGTCAAAACCCGCTTCCTTGCAGGGCATCAGCAATTGCTACGCGTCGATGCCGAAAAAACCGCCCCCCTCAATGCCGCTGTGGAAGCCGCGCTGCTCGCACAAATCGCGGCCCATCTGCCGTCGGCTCAGGCGGTTGTGCTTTCCGACTACGGCAAGGGTGTGCTCACGCCAGCTGTGATCCGCTCGGTCATCGAGCAGGCAACGGCCAAAGGCATTCCCGTTCTCGTTGATCCCAAGGGCTCCGATTACAGCCGTTATCAAGGGGCCAGCGTCGTTACGCCCAATCGCAAGGAGCTTGCCGAAGCAACATCCGGACTGCCGACCAAAACAGATGCCGAGATTACCGCCGCCGCAACCCAGCTGCTTACAACTTCAGGCATCAAGGCTGTTGTTGCCACTCGCTCACAGGATGGCATGTCCGTGTTTGCACCGGGCGAATCTCCTCTCCATCTGCCCACCCGCGCACTCGAAGTGTTCGATGTCTCAGGCGCTGGCGATACCGTGATCGCGACCATTGCCGCAGGTCTTGCCGCTGGCGGCTCGCTCATGCAGGCAGCCCAGCTGGCCAACCTCGCGGGCGGAATTGTTGTTGCCAAGGTCGGCACTGCCGCGATTCGCAGCAAGGATCTCAGCGATGCTTTAATAGACACGACCGCCCCGCAGACTGGGCAGGCCCCACTGCATGACTGGGACGCCGCTCGCGAGCAAGTGAAGCGCTGGCAGGCCAAAGGTCTGCGCGTCGGCTTTACCAATGGCTGCTTTGATATTCTCCACGCGGGGCATGTTACCTATCTCAATCAGGCGCGCACGCTTTGCGACCGCCTCGTGCTTGGCCTCAATCACGATGCCTCGGTACGCATCCTCAAAGGCCCGACGCGCCCGGTGAACAACGAAGAAGATCGCGCCACCGTCATCGGCGGTCTCGGAGCCGTCGATCTGGTGGTGCTGTTTGGTGCGACCATAGCTGGCAGCGACAACACCCCGTGCGCTCTGATCGAGAGCTTGCAGCCTGATATCTTCTTCAAGGGCGGCGACTACACGATCGAGCAACTGCCTGAAGCCAAAATCGTGCAGGGGTATGGCGGCGAAGTCCGCCTGATGGGACTGGTCGATGGCTTGAGCACGACCAACACCATCAAAAAACTCTCCTCAGTCGCTTAAAATATCAATCCCTGGTATTTCAATAACTATAAGACCACAAGATATAGATTTTTATCTTGACGCTGGCCTTTTAATTGATAATCATTCTCATTATCAAGGGCCGCGCTCGCAGCCCGTTTTAGTGTCCATCATCATCCGCACAGGGGGTTTGCCATGATTTCCGAACTGGTCACCATTGAATATTATTTTGGCCGTCTTGAAGCAGTCATGACTCTGGAAGACCTGGTGCGCACCTATGGCGCAAACAAGGTTGAAGAGGCTCTCGGCCGGGACGAGCTCGAAATCCGCGCGGCCTTTTGCACTCTCTATGCGCGCCTCACCGACAGGGCGCGCAGGACGCATCAGCCTGCCAGCACCGGGAGCGATGTGGCCCCTGTTCCGTCCCTGTAAGTCCTGCTACAATCGCCTCGACTTTGCGTCGATATTTTTTCGTTCCGCCCCCCGTTTCTC
The DNA here is from genome assembly GCA_964368875.1 of uncultured Pseudobdellovibrionaceae bacterium. Lineage (GTDB taxonomy): Bacteria > Pseudomonadota > Alphaproteobacteria > Micavibrionales > Micavibrionaceae > CAYJDG01. The sequence continues at coordinate 26,272 of CAYJDG010000010.1, read as the reverse complement.
AAGAGGCCTCTCTCATGTCCATTCGTGTCCGTCCCCTGCTCACCGCCTGTGCCGCCCTTGCTTTGCTCAGCGCCTGTGATTCGACCTTTGCCACCAACTGGATGCCGGTCGGCTACACCTATCAGGACGACACACCCATCACGACCCCGGCCCCGAGCCGTCCATGGCTGAATGATGCCGTGATCACCTCAACCGATGGTCTCTCCTCGAGCACGGCTGCGTGGCAGGGTGCCGTCTTTGAACTCGTCGACAAGTTGGCACCAACCGTTCCGCCCGGCCCGGTTGTGCTGGTCGCACGGGAACCGCAAACCGCTCAGAAACAGGCGTTTGATCATTACCTGCGCCAGACCCTCACCCAGCGCGGCTATACCATTTCTACGATTGCTGGCAGCGGCCCTACCATCACTTATGATGTGATGAGCCTGACCAATAAATCTGCCCGCGACTGGGCGGTTGCCAAACTTGGTATACAGGCCGTGCCGGGTGCCGATGTACCGGACGCGGATATGAAAGACGTCTTCATGCTGCGCGCCACCACCTCGGCCCCTGTGATTGCGGATGAAGCCGTGGTTGCCGTGCTCACTGGTGAGAAGCGTGAATATGACCGCTGGGCGGGTTACACCAATCAGCCAGTGCAGGGCAAAGCCCTGACCAAAACCCCTGTTTATGAGAGCCGTGACTAGGGTCTAACGCGCCAGCAACACATAAAAATATTGGTACGTCGTACCGCAGCGGACACAGGCCTGCATCGAGGGGATGCGGCTGAAGGTTGCTGCGGTCAGGGTGTTCGGGGATGTGTCGTAGGTTCCGGTAAACCTGTCACTGCCGACCGCGCTGTAAACACAATCCGGGGAGGCCCCGCTCGCAATATCAAGCGGCTGAGTACCTTGGGTAAAGCCAAGTTGTAGGTTGACCGTATCGCAGAATTCCTTCGTAACGTTGGGGACCACCGCGATCAATTCGGATTTGGCGGAGCCAACCTGCGGAATATCGCTGGTACCAAAAAATTCCCAGGGCGAACCATCATTGATACCTTTGGGGGGCATCGTATATTCGACATTGCCTCCGGTCGTGCTGAAAACCTCATTGGCCGGGTTGGTGGTAATATCACCATAATCGCTTGAGGCAAGCGGGTGAGCAAAGCGGATATCGCTTTCGCTGACACCCTTATTGATCAGACTAAGAACCCCTTGTTGCAGTTGAGCGCCATAGCGCTGGACTTCAGTCGCCTTGATGGTTAGGCGTTCGGAGTCGGGATCTTTTCCGGCATCACCGCCTAGACGCAGCGCAACCGTCAGCGCCCCCAAAAGCACAATCCCGATTAGCACATAAAAGAGGATATTGCCTGATTGAGCTGAAGGCCGGGGAGACATCACTTAGTAGGCCTGTGGTGAAATGACCAGACAATTGCCAAGGCGGGCGCAGGCCTGCTGGGCTTGAGCCTGATTTTCAAAGCCGGTGAGGCGGGCGCGGAACACCCAGGTGGCTTCGGCAGTGCGCAGCGGCACGATCATCGCGGTGGCCCGGCTGCTGAGTTCAGGTGGCAGTTTATGCTGCGCCTGATAAATCGCCTGGTCGGTGGCAACCCGGCTCTGGAAGGCACCAACCTGTACAGCCCAGCGGCCATCGGTTTGCGTAGCAGGTGGCTGTTGGAAAGAGATTTGCGTGGCCTCAAAAGGTGGCGCATCGCTGGTCGTGGCGAGGCTTGCCAGTTGCACTGGCGCTGGGCGGGACTGCGTTGTCACGCGGGTGGTGGTGACGGCAACCGGGCGGCGGGATGGCGGCAGCGGCGTGGTAAAGGACGACACCTGCGGCGCAGCGTCCATGCGGTCAGGCACGGTCAGATTGTTGGCCGTGAGGGTGACGAGACCCATCTGATTGCTGGCTGTATTTTCGGCAGGGGCCGCAGCAACCGGGCCGAGCGACGGCAATGAGACCGCACTGGCAATCTGACTGTTTTGCATACGCTGCTGAGCGACACGAATATTGGTCATGGTAGCAAAGCCACCATCCAGTAGAGACGCCATATGGACGTTGCGCGAATTGGCAGTCTGGCCGCCGAAGACGACTGCGATCAGACGCTGGTCACCGCGCTTGGCCGAGGCGACAAGGTTGAACCCGGACGCATTCACATAGCCGGTCTTCATGCCATCCATCCCGGCATAGCTTTCCATCAGGCGGTTATGGTTGCGGTAAGTCTTGCCGGCATAGGTAAAGCTTTTCCGACCAAACAACGGATAATAGCGAGCCTGCACGGTGATCATGTGGCGGGCGAGTTTGGCCATGTCGCGGGCGGTCGAAACCTGACGGGCATCGGGCAGGCCGGAGGCGTTCATAAAGCGGGTACGGTTCATGCCGATGGCAAGCGCGTGGGCATTCATCAGGCGGGTGAAATTCTGTTCGGAGCCGCCGACGGCTTCAGCCAGCGCAACCGCCATATCGTTGGCGGATTTGGTGATAACGGCATTCACGGCATCCTGAACGCGGATCGTTTCCCCGGCTTTGAGGCCGAGTTTACTAGGCGACATGCTGGCGGCACGGCGCGAGACTGTGATCCGGTCATTGGCCCGAAGCGTCCCCTTGTCGAGGGCATTAAAGGTCAGGGACAGTGTCATCAATTTGGTCAGGGAGGCCGGGTGAAGGACCTTGTCAGGGTTGGCCTGGGCCAGAATCGCCCCGGTCTGGGCATCGATGACGATCGAGGAATACTTGTTATTTGGGCCGGTCGGGGCGGCTTTTTTCTTGGATTTAGCGAAGGCGGCTGAAGGATCGGTCAAACCGAGCGCCAGAACAAAGGCGAATAAAATCAACAGATTGGCGATCCTGACCATGGGGTGTCCGTCCGTTATGTTCGTAAACTGTCCTGCGAGGAGTCCTGCGGCGTGCGGGGTGAGCAGCGTGGGATTGCACCCGTAGGATTTGGTTCCATTAGTTTTTTAAGCATAGGGGAAAAAGGTTAAACTGTCCATAATTTCAATAAGAAACCAATCTATTTATTGCATTGCACAAAAAATCTCTTGACGGACGGCAAAGAGGGGCCTAGATGTATTTTTGTGCAATGCAAAATAATCCTTGCCTTGCCCCAGTGTGCAGGTGCAAAATAATATATATTGCACTGCCAGAAATAGAGTACACTGCCGGACATGTTCCGACAGTCTGCTGACTGAAACGCGTATAAAAAAAACGAGGTTACCATGCCAAGCAAACCAACCAAGAAAGCTGCTGCGAAGCCGGCTAAGAGCGCGTCATCTGTCGTTCCTTTCGCCCAGCTTGATCCAACTGCGTCCAAATCATTTGAGTCTATGGAGAAGATTATGAGCTCGACTAAAAACCAATACGAAAAAATCACCGCCGATGCATCGGCCTCCAGCCGTCAAGGCATGGAAGCGTTCATCAAGTCCGGCAACATCATGATGAAGGGTGCCGAACAGATGATGAAAACCCTCGCGGAAATCGCTCAAGAGTCGACCCAACGCAACACTGAGGCGTTCAAAACGCTGATGGCCTGCAAGACCCTTAACGAACTGACCGAAACCCAGAACCGCATCGCGCAGGAAAGCTTCGACGAAGCCATGACGACCTGCACCAAGCTGTCTGAAATCGGTATCCGTCTGGCCACCGACGTATTCGAGCCGCTCAACGATCAAGTGAGCAAGTCGATCAAAAAAGCTTCTGAATCGATGGCCGCATAAGGTATCCTGTTTAAGCTGAGGTCCTTTTACCAAACGGGACAACAGCCTCCTTGAAACCCTCCGGGACAGCTCCCCGGAGGGTTTCTCTATCCAGACTTTTCCACTGCGCCCCTCTGTGCTAGAAAGAGGCTATGTCACATCCTTATTTGCACAGGCCCCAGATGAGTGGCCCGGATTATCCTGAGTATGCTCCCGAGGGCGGTGATCCGCCTGATCAGGGTGGCGAACCCGGCAATGGCGACGACAACGATCCGGCCAAGGAACACCAGACCGGGCTGCTGCTCAAGACCCGCCCGAAAACCAAGAAGCCGTCCCTCTACAAGGTCCTGATCCTCAACGACGACTACACGCCGATGGAGTTCGTCGTCCATATCCTGGAGCGGTTTTTCAGCAAGACCAAACAGGAAGCGACCGACATTATGCTGCACGTCCACCGGCGCGGCGTCGGCCTGTGCGGCGTGTTCACCTATGAGGTCGCCGAGACCAAGGTCAATCAGGTGATGGACTTCGCCCGCGCCAACGACCAGCCGCTGCAGTGTACGATGGAAAAGGAATAGTCATGCGGAAACTGATCGCCCTCGTATGTTTTGGTCTGATCAGTTTTGCTGCACCCTCCGCCCCGGCACTGGCAAGCGATACTGGCCAGAAAGTTGAGCCAAAGACCCCGATCCGCGGCCTCTGTAACCAGACCATGGCGCTGGTGAAATCGGGCATGACCCGGGGTGAGCTTGAAAAACTGGCTACACCCGATGGCGGTACCTTTGAAGTGTTCACGCGCGAGCGCTACGTTCTGACCTTCTGTACGATTGAGTCCCAGTTCAATACCAAGACCGAGAATGTCATCAAAATTGATGTGTCCTTTACGCCGCTCTCCGGAGGAACGGCCTCGCCACTGGATAAGATCGCTAAACTCTCGACGCCCTACTCCGAGCCTCCCGGCAGCCCGGATTTCTATGTGACCCAAATCTGCCGCGACACCTTTGAGCGCATATCGCCTGTCGCACCGGATGGTGGCCGGCGTCTGTTGAAACGCTCCGAAATCGAGCAATGGGCCAGTCTCGCGGGCGGACTGCAGGCACTTTTCAAAGGCGAAATGTGGATACTCAAAAGCTGCGAGTTTACTTATCCCGATGCGCCCGGCGGAGAACCTGCCATGGCGGTGCTGATTGATTTCCAGCCAGCCCAACCGCCTCCCGACCCGGTTTATGGGACTCCTCCGCCAAGCAGCGCGCCGGAACGCAGACCTGACGATATCGTTACCCATGTCTCTGCAGGCTTTATGACGCCGCGCTTTTCTGAGTAAGCGATGGCTAAGTTCACCATCCTTCTCAGCTGTGATGATGATGATTATCAACTTCAGCTTGCGCAGGTCGATGCGTGGTTTGCAGCAAACGCTGATCACATTCAGTCCAAATCCGATGACGAAGGCTGCGGCTGCTGCGTAAACATTTGGGAGGTTGAGTGCGATGAAGCTCTGATGGCATCGTTGCCCGCCTCAAGCTGGAGCCCAAGAGTAGGCTAGTCTTTGTTGCGCATTGTCACGACCCGTTAATTGAAATTTCACCGCTCCGGCATAAATTGAATTTAAGGCCCGCCCCGTAAGAAATAATTTTCTTATGTCAACAACCATATAGGCTGGATTAAGAAATCCATGCTAGGATCAGGACATGCTTTCACGCAATCTGGAACAGACCCTCCACCGTGCTCTGGCTGCCGCCAATTCCCGCCAGCACGAATACGCGACCCTTGAACATCTCCTCATGGCCCTGACCGAAGATCAGGATGCCATGGCGGTGCTGCGCTCGTGCGGGGTGTCCCTGCCGGAACTGCGTGAACTGATCGAACACTACCTCGATCAGGAACTGACCTATCTGACCAACCCGCAAATGGTCGAAGCCAAACCGACCACGGCCTTCCAACGCGTCCTCCAACGCGCCGCGATCCATGTGCAGTCGTCAGGCCGCGAAGAAGTGACCGGAGCGAACGTCCTTGTCGCCCTTTTCTCCGAACGCGAAAGCAACGCTGTCTATTTCCTGCAGGAACAGGACATGACCCGTTTCGATGCGGTCAATTATATTTCCCACGGCATCGCCAAGGTGCCGGGTGCCAATGATACCTCCCGCGTCCCGCGCGGTGCCGAAGAAGGCGCCGACGAAAAACCCGTTAAGACCGGGCGCGACGCGCTGGATGCCTACTGCACCAATCTGAACGAAAAAGCGCGCAAAGGTAAAATCGATCCCCTCATCGGGCGTGAGAAAGAAGTCGACCGCACCATCCAGATTCTTTGCCGCCGCAGCAAAAACAATCCGCTTTATGTCGGCGATCCCGGTGTAGGTAAAACCGCCATTGCTGAGGGCCTCGCCAAAAAAGTTGAGGACGGCGACGTGCCTGAAGTGCTTTTGGGCTGCACCATTTTTGCGCTTGATATGGGCGCGCTTCTTGCTGGTACACGTTATCGCGGTGACTTCGAAGAACGTCTTAAATCGGTTCTGACTGAACTGCAAAACATCGACAACGTCGTTCTCTTTATCGACGAAATCCATACCATCATTGGCGCAGGCGCGACCTCCGGCGGGGCGATGGATGCGTCGAACCTGCTGAAGCCAGCGTTGTCCAACGGCTCGATCCGTTGCATCGGCTCGACCACCTACAAGGAATACCGCAACTACTTCGAAAAAGACCGCGCGTTGGTGCGCCGCTTCCAGAAGATCGATGTCGCAGAGCCGTCGGTCGAAGACGCGATCAAAATTCTCAAAGGTCTGAAAACCTACTACGAAGAACATCACAACGTGAAGTATACCGCCGAGGCCATCCGCCTCGCGGTCGAGCTGTCAGCCCGCTATATCGGTGATCGCAAACTTCCCGACAAGGCCATCGACATCATCGATGAAGTCGGCGCCGCGCAAATGCTGCTGCCCGCAGCCAAACGCAAGAAAACCATTGGTGCGAAAGACATCGAAGCGGTCGTCGCCCAGATTGCCCGCATCCCGGCCAAGGCCGTCTCCAAAGACGACCGCGAAGTGCTGGCGCATCTCGAGCGCGATTTGAAAACCATGGTCTTCGATCAGGATGCCGCGATCAAAGTTCTCTCGTCTTCGATCAAGATGGCCCGCGCCGGTTTGCGCGATCCTGAGAAACCGATTGGCTCTTATCTCTTCTCCGGCCCGACCGGCGTCGGTAAAACCGAAGTGGCCCGCCAGCTCGCCAAGACCCTTGGCATAGAGCTGGTACGCTTCGATATGTCTGAATACATGGAACGTCATGCCGTCTCGCGCCTGATTGGTGCGCCGCCAGGCTATGTCGGCTTCGAACAGGGCGGGCTTCTGACCGACAAGATCGATCAGCATCCGCACTGCGTGCTCTTGCTCGATGAAGTCGAGAAGGCGCACCCGGATCTCTTTAACATTTTGCTGCAGGTCATGGACTACGGCAAACTGACCGACAACAACGGCAAATCGATCGACTGCCGCAATATCATTCTGATCATGACCACCAATGCCGGGGCCGCCCAGATGGCCAAGGCTCCGCTCGGCTTCCAGTCCGAACGCCGTGTCGATGATGATCAGGAAGAAATCAAACGCCTCTTCACGCCGGAATTCCGCAACCGCCTCGATGCGATTGTCCCGTTCCATGCGCTGAAACTCGAAACCATCATGCGCGTCGTAGACAAATTCGTCATGCAACTCGAAGCCCAGCTGGCCGAGAAAAACGTTACGATCACGCTGTCCGACAAGGCCCGCGACCATCTCGCCAGAACTGGTTTCGATCCCGCCATGGGGGCCCGTCCGCTCGCCCGGGTCATTCAGGAAAAGATCAAAAAGAACCTCGCCGAAGAGCTTCTGTTTGGGGACCTCCGCAATGGCGGGTCGGTCTACATCGATTACGATGGCAAGGATCTTACTTTCGTCACCAAGGCCGACAAGGCGCGCCCGCGCCCGCCTGAGTCAGACTCTGATGACGATGAAATTTCCGATACAAAAAACCTGCCTGCCGAGATTGCCTGATGACTGGATCGCCGCCGCTGATACTGATTGCCGACGACAGCACGGTTAGCCGTGAGTTTATGGCGAATACCTTGACCGCCGCAGGGTACAACATCATCCAGGCGATTGATGGCGGCAGCGCCCTTAAGGTCATTCACGAGCATCCGGTCAGCATCGCGATCATCGATCATTTCATGTCCCCGCATGGCGGCTTTGATTTCGCCAAACAGGTCAAGATCGGTAAATTCAACATCCCGATGATCATGGTCACCAACGAGGAAACCTCCGATCTCCTCATCGAAACCACGCGTCACGGGATCAGCAAATATCTGCGCAAGCCGGTCGAGCCAAAACGGCTCGTGGAAACCGTCCAGCGCACGTTGCGTGAAAGACACATTGATGCCTTAACCCCACCTACAGTCGGGATTGATCTGCGCTATAGCCCCTCTGAACTTATGGCCCGGGCGATTGATCTGGCGCTGCGTAACGCCCAGTCGCGTCATGGCGGTCCCTTTGGTGCCGTGGTGGCAAGCCCGGAAGGCCGCGTCATTGGCGAAGGCGTCAACGGCATTACATCCCGCTGCGACCCTATGGCTCACGCCGAGGTCATGGCTATCCGTAAAGCAACCGAACGCCTCAACCAAACCCATCTCGAAGGATGCACGCTATATTGCAGCAGCAAGCCCACCACCATCGGTAAGGCGCTGATCGAGAGTGTCGGGATTGCGAAAGTCTATTATGGCTTGAGCCACGCCGATGTGAACCAGATCCGCTCGGCGCAGCAACGCCAGACCGCGGTGTATGAACGTCTTGGCTACGAAGAAGCGCTGCAGATGTTCCAGCAGTTCCAGCAGCTCAGCAAACCGACCATCAACGATTAGTGTGCGCCAGCCGGGGCATGCACCTTGCCCGGAGAGTTCTTCGGCAGCAGCGTCGCGAGCGCCAGACCACCCACCGCAATCCCCGCCAGCAATCTGTAGGAATCCTGATAAGCAAGGAACGAGGCTTGGGCGCGCATCTGCTGGTAAAGTTTGCCACTTGCCTGCGCTGTCGCTGCGCTCCATGACATGCCCTTGTTCACGTAAGCCTGCGCCGTTTCACGCAAGGTCGCCTGCCAGACAGGATCGGTGACAACGGTATGCGCCGCCAGCATATGCTGTTCGCTCTGCATGCCCCGCACCAGATAGGTCGTGACCAAGGCAATACCAACGCTGCCGCCCAGATTTCTTCCAAGCGCAAACAGCGCCGAGGCCTTGTTGTTCTTCGCTGGAGGAATGTGCATATAAGCGAGCGTACTGATCGGAATAAACAGGAACGGCAGGCCCAGCACCTGCATAATCCGCATCATAACCAGCGTTTCGTAGTCGATATTGGGTGCCAGAAACGAAGTATAAAACATCCCGACTGCAATCAGCGTCATCCCGGTCATGACCAGCCAACGCGACTGGATCATGTTGACGAATTTGCCCATGAGCGGCATCAGGAAAATCACAGCAATTCCGCCCGGTGATAAAATCATCCCCGACAAGGTCGCGTCATAGCCGAGCAGTGACTGCACCATCAGGGGGATCAGCAGCGTTCCGCCATAAAGAATAAACCCGGTAAAGAAGATCAGCACGAACGACATGCCGAAACTGGGTATCTTTAAAAGGCGCAGATCGATGATCGGATCAGCCCGGGTCAACAACCATGCAATCGCGCCGCCTATGCCGACCGCGGAGAGCACGCCGAAAATCAGGATGAAATTGCTTTCGAACCAGTCATCCTGCTGCCCTTTATCGAGCACGATCTGGAGACAGCCAAGCCCCAGCGTCACGAGGCCCAGACCAATAAAATCGATGCGTCCCGCACCGCGTGCCTTGGAATGCTCCGGGTCCTCGACGAGGTTGGCAACGAGAAGCATCGCAATAATGCCGAACGGCACGTTGATAAAGAAAATCCAGCGCCAGTCGAAATTATCGGTGATCCAGCCGCCAAGCGTCGGACCGATCACCGGGGCGGCGATCAGGGTCACGCCGCTGATCGCAAAGGCGATACCGCGCCGGGCTCCCGAGAAGGTATCGAGCATGATCGCCTGCTGGGTCGGCTGTAACCCTCCTCCGGCTATCCCTTGCAACAGGCGAAACGCGACCAGCATCCCAAGCGAGGTCGCCGCGCCACAGGCAAACGAGGCGAGCGTAAATCCGGCGATACAGAAGATAAAATAGCGTTTGCGCCCGAAGACGTTCGACAGCCAGCCCGAGAGCGGCAGCACGATTCCGTTGGAAACCAGATATGAGGTGAGCACCCATGTGCTTTCGTCCTGCCCCGCGCCCAGCGAGCCCGCGATATGGGTGAGCGAAACATTGGTGATGGTGGTATCGAGCACCTCCATAAACGTCGCAATGCTGACCGCGAAGGCAATCAGCCAGGGATTGGCAACCTTGGGGGCCTCAGCGGATGCGGCCACGGCCTCCATTACCGCACATCGACGGTCGGCACGACGGACATGCCCGGACCAATTGCGAGTGCGGGATCAGGTGTCTCATCGAAGATGATTTTTACTGGCACACGCTGGACGACCTTGACGAAATTTCCGGTCGCGTTTTCCGGCGGGAAGGCGGAGAAGCGTCCGCCCGTCCCTTTCTGGAAGCT
>CAYJDG010000010.1:13742-15863 GCA_964368875.1 uncultured Pseudobdellovibrionaceae bacterium | reverse complement strand
GGCCAGTTGCGCCTGTGCCGCTTCCAGTTCCGCGTTAACCTGCGCGGTGCCTGCCTGTGCAGAGGCAATCGCGCGCGGCGCGGTCTCTGCCCCGGCTTGTTTGGCCTTGGCATCGGCAAGTGCTGAAGCTGCCGCTTCCATCGCGGTGCGTGCATCAACAATCCCCTGCTTGCTGATGGCGAGATCGTTGAGTTGCTTTTTACGATTATAATCCGAAAGGGCGCGGTCATAGTTTGCCTGCGCACCAGCGACCGCTGCTTTCGCGGCATCCATCGTCGACGGTGCCGTCACGACTGAGGATTCATAGGTCTCATTCGAGGCCGCAAGCCTGGCCTTCGCGCCATCGATGACAGCCTGTGCCTGTTTGATGCGCAGGTCGTAATCCCGTGTATCGATTTCAAGCAGCGGCGCACCCGCCGCAACATGGGCGTTATCTTCAATGGCAACCTTGGTGACATAGCCGGAGACTTTCGGCGCGATGAACGTCACCCGCGCATCGATCTGCGCATCGTCGGTGTGCTCATAGCCGCGACCGTGAATATAATAGGCGGCGCCAAGCGCCCCCATGGCCCCGAATGCAAGCAGCAGGACAATCTTTTTTGGCAGTGATGGCACAACGCATCTCCCTGTTGACCCCACCAGATTTAGGCTCGAACAAGGTTATTGGCAACCTGTCAGTTAAATGGTTTTATTTTCCAGATTTCAGGATAATTCGAAGACGGCATCGATTTCGACTGCGACTCCGAACGGCAGGCTGGCCACGCCAACGGCGGCGCGGGCATGTTTCCCGGACTCTCCCAGGACCGCGACCATCAGGTCGGATGCCCCGTTGGCCACGGCTGGCTGCTGGTCAAAATCGGGCGTGCCATTGACGAAGACCCCCAGCTTGACGCAGCGGACGATCCGGTTCCAGTCGCCCCCGGCGGCGGCTTTTGCTTGGGCCAGAATATTAAGCGCGCAAGCCCGGGCGGCATCCTGCCCCTGCTCGATACTGAAGCCGTCGCCCAGTTTACCGATATGGGCTTTGACCCCGTTCAGGAATGGAATTTGTCCGGCAATGAAAAGCTGGTTACCCGACTGGACGTAAGGCACATAATTCGCGGCGGGGGGCGCAACGGCGGGCAGCGCGAGAGAGAGGGCGGCGAGGCGGCTGTCAGGGCTGTCGGTCATCGGATGCTCCGTCTTTAAAGTCTTGATTATCTCGGTTTTTTAGGCTTTAAACTCATGACTAACAAGGGTTTTTTCACATGGGTCTGTTCAGCCTTCTCGGCGCTATGTCGCCTGCACATATCTGGTGGGTGACGCTGACCTCCGGCGCAAAACGCGTTGGACAGGATGGCACCGGCAACGTTTACTACGAAGCCAAAGCCCGCAAAGGGTACAACCACACGCGTCGCTGGGTCATGTACAAGGGCGAAGCCGAAGCCTCCAAGATTCCACCTGAATGGCATGGCTGGATTCATCACCAGACCGATGTCGTGCCGGCAAACGATCAGGCCTCATTCCGCCGTGACTGGCAGAAACCGCATCAGGCCAACCTGACCGGCACCGATGCAGCGTACCGTCCGCCGGGCCACGTGCTCGAAGGCGGCACCCGTGACAAGGCGACTGGCGATTATCAGGCCTGGACGCCACCGGTATAGAATTAAGAAGGACCTCCCCCATGAAACGTAGTGTTGTTGAAACAGTTCTCGGCGCCGTGGTTTTGCTGGGCGCGATCATTTTTCTGGCCACCAGCTACAAGACAGCCAATGTCAGCGACATGGGCGGGTACAAGGTTACGGCTGATTTCTCTGGCATTGGCGGCCTCAAGATCGGCGACGACGTCCAGATCAGCGGTGTCAAAATCGGTCAGGTCGTCGGTGTGACCCTCGATCCTAAAACTTTCCTCGCCCGCGTCACGCTTGATATTGAAAGCGCCATTCAATTGCCGACCGATACCGCAGCGATGATCAGTTCGACCAGCCTGCTGGGTGGACGTTTTCTGTCCATCGAACCGGGCGGCGCGGAAGAAATGATTGCGACCGATGGCAAAGGCCATATCGACTACACGCAGGACCCGCAGAACCTCGAACAGCTGCTTGGCAAATTTATCTTCAGCATGCAGGGCGGCAAGGATAA
>CAYJDG010000010.1:0-13642 GCA_964368875.1 uncultured Pseudobdellovibrionaceae bacterium | reverse complement strand
CCCCCGCAGACCCAGCTTCCCCGTAATCACCGCCTCACCGGACTCTCATGTCATTGTTTAAAAATCTTCTTTTGGTGACGTGGTGTCTTGGTGGTTTGACCTTTTTAAATCCTCAGCCTGCGCTCGCGCTCGATTACGAAGACTATCCGAGCGTCAAACTCCGCACGCTTGATAAGATTACCGCCCGCACCATGACCTTCGAAGCCAAGGTCGGCACGACGATGAAATTCGGCGAGATCTACATCAAGGTGCAGACCTGCCGCAAACCGCCGCCCGTCGAAAAAACCGAAGCCGCCGCTTTCCTGCAGATCTGGCAGACCGATGCCCTGAAAAATACGTCGAGCTGGATTTTTAGTGGCTGGATGTTTGCCTCAAGCCCGGTCGTCTCGGCGATGAACCATCCGGTTTACGATGTCTGGGTGATCGACTGCCTCGGCAAGAACCCGGAAGAACTTCCCCCTGAAGCAACCGAAGACGATGACGGTGTCGTAGCCCCGGGCTCCGCGCAAGCCCAGCCACCGGCGCAAGACCCAGACAACGAGACGGTCGGTCCGGGCACCCAAGGGGCTGCGCCTGATCCGGTCGTCGAGGAAGAGCCAGTCCCGGCTTCCAACCTGCCGAGCGATGCCGAGGCCGTGCCGCAAACCGAGCCTGAGCCACAGCCTTCGCCTGAGCCGCAGACTCCGGCCGTTCCCCCGGTCCAGGCCGCGCCTGAGCCACAGGCGGAAGATCCAAGTCCGGAAGGCATATATTAGAATCTTTGATTTTTGTTTGCCTTTTCTGCCGCGAAGCCGCTAAGCTTTTAACTCACCAATTAATGGAGTGTGTGGCATGAGCGGACCCATGAATACGTATGATCTCGATCTGAGCCGGGAGCTGAACAAGCTGAACCGTATGCTCGCCAATCCGCAGACCGCACCTGCCGAACTGGCAAAACAAACGGTCCTTTTGGCTGGTAAGAATCTGGTCGATGACCCTCAGGTAACCGCAGCCCTCCAGAATAGCATTGTCGCGATCAGCCGCGCAGACCGTACCCTGGCTGGATTGACCGCCGTTGATGCAGCGAATGAAAGCGAAAGCGGATCAACAGCCGCAGGCGCACTACAGATTAGCTGGGTTCACTTGCTCTCGCCGCCTACCCTCGCCGAACGCGCCCAATTGTTTCCGCTCGTCGAAGAGTCTTTCCGCCGGGCAAAGGATGAAAATTTCAAAGCCGTCATCGGTGAAAAAGTTTTGGAGCTCTCTGCTTATGCCTGCACGAGCGATGATGGCATGAAAAAAGCCCATCAGGCCCTGTCCGCAGTTCAGGCCTTTGCCTTCAGTGCCGAGAATCTGCCTCTCGCCAACGGTGCGTGCAAACAACTCAGCGAACTCAATACTGCGTTGCGCTCCGGCCCGGTTGTCCGTTAGCTAAGCCGCGGCGCGAGTTCACCCTTTGCCTTCGGCCTCCGACCGGGTAGTCTTGTAACAAGACCGCTCTAGAGAGTTTCGCCGCTTTGACCATTCCTCCCAATCCTCTCGCAGCCGCCCTCACGCGCCTGCTCGCCGATCCGCAGGCGTTGCCAGCTGATCTCAGCCGCCAGATTGTTCTGCTCGCTGGGGCCAACCGCTTTGACGATGGCGGCGCAATTGCCGCGATCCAGCAAGGCCTCTCGGTGCTTGGCACGAAGGATCATGCCCGTGCAGTTCTGACCGCGGTTGAAGCGGCCAATGCAGCGCTCGCGCCTTCGCAAACCCACGCCGCCATTCAGACCAGCTGGCTGCTCTTGATGTCGTCCCGCGTTGTCGGTGATGGCACACAGATTTTTCCGCTGGTCGAGCAATCGTTCAACAGCGTGCTTGATCCGAAATTTAAGGAAGTGATTGGCCGCAAAGTGCTCGAGCTATCGTCCTTAAGTGGCCTTGCGCTTGATGGCGCGGCCAAATCCTCGCTCTCCGCCGTGCAGGCCTTTGCGCTCAGCAGCGGCAATCCTGACCTCGCCGCAGATGCCAGCGAACAACTCGCTGGCATCGATACGGCGGTCAAAGGCCCATCTATACTTTAAGATTTATGCGCGGGGCGCAGCATCTGTCGCGGCGTTCAGCTTGCTATGGCGGGCTGAATAAAGCACATAGATCACGATCCCCACACCCAGCCACGCGATAAAGCGCAGATGCGTCAACACCGGCAGGAACGCGATCAGCGCCCCGCAGGACAGCACGCCCAGAATCGGGAACAGCAGACCAAACGGTGTCTTGAACGGACGCGGCTGATCGGGATGCTTGATGCGCAGCACGATCACACCACCACAAACCAGCACGAAGGCTGCGAGCGTTCCGATATTGACGAGTTCGGCAAGGGTGCCAAGCGGCACGAACCCGGCGGCGAGCGCCATGATAACACCGCAGACAACGGTGTTGCGCACCGGGGTGTGAGTCTTATCGCTGATCTTGGCGAAGAACGGCGAAATAAGACCGTCGCGCGAAATCGCGAGCAGCACACGGGTCAGCGCGTAATAGAGCACCAGCATAACTGTCGTGAGGCCAGTGATCACGCCTGTCGCCACCAGCGCCGACGCCCAGTTGACGCCGACGACCTGCAGCGCATGCGCGACCGGAGACGAGACGTTGAGTTCAGGATAGGGCACGATCCCGGTGAGCAGGCCGGAAACGATGATGTAAATAACAGTGCAGAACCCCAAAGCACCAAGAATACCGAGCGGCACCGTGCGCTGCGGGTCTTTGGCTTCCTCGACTGCCGTGGAGACGGCATCAAAACCTACATAAGCGAAAAAGACCAGCGACGCGGCAGCGAGAATGCCGACCGTCTTGCCATCAGGCAAAGTCGAGAACCAGCCGAACGGAGCAAACGGTGTCCAGTTATCAGGGTTGATATGAAATACGGCAACCGCAACAAAAACGCAGATTGTCAGCACCTTGATAAATACCATGCCCGCATTGAGCTTCGCGCTTTCCTTGACGCCGATGATCAGCATCCACATCAGGAGAAGAATGATCACCACCGCCGGCAGATTGACGATACCCGGATCGGGCGCACCTGTCAGTTTATCAACGGCGAACGGTCCCTTGGTCAGCGCGACAGGCAAGCCGAAGCCGATCGCCGTGAGCGCGTTGTTGAAATATCCGGACCAGCCATTCGCGACTGCCGCGACCGAGACGCCGTATTCGAGCACAAGGTCCCAGCCGATGATCCACGCGACCAGTTCGCCAAAGGCGACATAAGAATATCCATACGCGCTGCCCGACCCGCCGACGCTGGCCGAGAGTTCAGCGTACGCGAACGCGGCGAACGCACAGGCGAGGCCCGAGATGATAAAAGCGACGACGACTGCCGGCCCTGCCTGAGTTGCGGCTGCGACACCCGTCAGCACAAAAATCCCTGTGCCGATGATCGCCCCAATGCCGAGCAGGGTGAGATCCCATGCGCCGAGCACTTGCTTCAGTTCGCCAGATGATGCCCCCACATCGGTGTGAGATTTCTTGCGCAAAAGTGTGGTGAGAATGCTCATCGGGGGCCCCTGCCTGAAATTATTATTATGAGAGGAAGCGTATCATCGCCTTTCGGAGCCCTACAGAGCGCACGGCCAGCGGCGCAGGCTTTATCCCCCGGAAAGCAAAGGCCAATTCTCATGTTGCAAGGCAGCATTAACCGAGGAATTTGAATTACTTATGTAAATGTATTATGATCGTTTCTATGTCTGATAGCAGCAAAACCAGAGCTGATACTGAGGGTGCCTCGAACCATCAGGCTTATTACGCCCGCATCTTTAGTCATGAAGCGATCAAGCTTGGAGCAATTCAGGAACAGATTGCCGCCACACCGCACCGTGCCGGCTCGCTCATTCAAGAGTGGACGGGTGTCTGCGCTGATACCGCAGTCACCAACCGCCCGCGCCTACTGCCTGTCGTGCTTGAAACCTTCAACACCTCGCCTAACCGCGCTTTGAAAACAGCCGCCGCCATGGAGGTTGTTGAGCTTGCCTTCTATTTTACCGCGGCCACGCATGAGGAAACTATCGCAGGAATTGAAGGCTGTCTCTGCGACGTGAATGATTTCGCGAACGAGACCAGAAACCGCAGGCTTGCAGGCCTTGCCTCTGAAAAACTGGCTGAACTCGCCCGTCAGGTTAGAAGCCTCGAGAAGCCGTAACCCCGTCCCCGCTTATGTCTTTCTAAGTTTATATTCTCCACGCCCCATACTTTAATCGAAAATTTCAACATAAAGTATGTAAGTTAACTTTTACCTACTATATATTGTGTCTTGAGGCTAAAGAGTTTTGTTCGCAAGAGTCTGAAAGTCCTTCCCGCCATGGCCGAATCGGGGTCTGATAGGCCGCACACCACCACTGACTGATTAACCACCTGAGGAGAATACCCATGTCCGCATCTGCAGCGCTCAAGAAGTCTGACCTTGATGATCCAAATATGATCAAATCGCCCCTGTTGGTTGAGCGCCACGTTTATAAACCATTCCTTTATCCGTGGTGTTACGAAGCATGGCTGACCCAGCAGCGCATCCACTGGCTGCCTGAGGAAGTTCCGCTCGCCGAAGACGTCCGCGACTGGAAAAAGAACCTCACTGATTCCGAACGCAACCTGATGACGCAGATTTTCCGCTTCTTCACGCAGTCGGATGTCGAAGTGAACAACTGCTACATGAAGCATTACTCTCAGGTCTTCGGCCCGGTCGAAGTGCAGATGATGCTCTCAGCCTTCTCGAACATTGAAACCGTCCATATCGCCGCCTACTCGCACCTCCTCGACACGATCGGCATGCCTGAAGTCGAATACTCGGCCTTCCTGAAATATAAGGAAATGAAGGACAAGTTCGACTACATGCAGAACGCCTCGATGTCATCGCGCCGCGATATTGCCAAAACCATGGCGATGTTCGGAGCCTTTACCGAGGGCCTGCAACTCTTCGCATCCTTCGCGATCCTGATGAACTTCCCGCGCTTCAATAAAATGAAGGGCATGGGCCAGATCGTCACCTGGTCGGTCCGCGACGAAACGCTCCACTGCCTCTCGATGATCCGTCTCTTCAATGCCTTCATCGAAGAAAACCACGATATCTGGGATGATGAGCTGAAAAACGAAATCACCGAAAGCTGTAAGACCATTATCGGCTTCGAAGATGCGTTCATTGATCTCGCCTTCAATCAGGGCGATATCGAAGGCCTGACGGCGCAGGAAGTGAAAGACTATATTCGCTATATCGGCGACCGCCGCCTCCAGCAGCTCAACCTCCAGCCTGTCTTCGGCATGAGCAAAAACCCGCTGCCATGGATGGACCAGATGTTGAACGGCGCCGAACATACCAACTTCTTCGAAAACCGCTCGACCGAGTACTCCAAAGCCTCGACGCAAGGTGTCTGGGAAGACGTTTTCGACGACCAGCTTTTCCGCGGCGAATACGCCAAGGACAAGCGAGCCGCAAAAGAATAAAGAAAAGCCCCGCAGATTGCGGGGCTTTTTTTAAACCTGAACGCCAGCAAAAGATAGCGACGCTCAGGGAGTATCTTTATGCAGCGGCCTGTTCTTTCGCCGTGCCGTGGCTTGCCACCCACTGCTCGAACTTATCGACAAAGCCCTGCAGAAATTTCTTCGTATCATCATTGGTGACCGTGCCATCATCGGCGATCATGCCGTCTTTCCATTGCACATAGAGTTCCGGCTGACCCAGCATCGGCATGGCAAGGTAGCCGCCGACGATGCTTTTCAGATGAGACTGCGCGACTGCCGTGGCGATGCCGCCCTGTGACGTGCCGCCGATCGCGGCTGGCTTACCCGCCCAGACGCTCTGGCCGTATGGACGCGACGCCCAGTCGATAGCGTTCTTGAGCGCAGCGGGAATGCTGCGGTTGTATTCTGGCGTTACGAACAAAACGCCGTCAGCCCCTTTGATGTCCTGACGCAGGCGTGTGACCGAGGCGGGAACGCTGGCTTCGAGGTCCTGATTGAACAGGGGAAGGTCGCCGATCTCGACAAATTTGAAATCCATTTTTCCGGCAGAGAGCTTGCCGAGGGCAAGGGCCAGTTTCTTGTTAAACGAATCCTTGCGCAGGCTTCCGACGACGACGGCAATTTTCAACATGGGTTCTCCGTATGGTTATTAATTATTCTGGACTGTAATCTATGTCCAGCGGAGCTTACAGCAACCCCGCCGCCAGAACAATTCGCGCCTCATAAAGTTCCTGAGGGCTTTGTTTTTTCTGCTGATATTACGCTGCACCATAAAAAGTCCGGAAACTCCCAAAGGAAGTTTTGATTTTTTTGTAAAACCTGCGTACCCTTATAAAAAATAAGAATACTAAAAAAAACAGGGTCTGATATGGCGGCTAAAACTCATCAAGTAGATGTACGACTCGAATCGTTGTCTAATCTCGGCATCGACCTCAGTGATATTTTTTGGGATTCCTGCCAACACTTCACAGCCATTATGAAGGCGGGCGTCACCGTGCCCCCGCTTGATCCGCAGCAGCAGGCAGCCCTTCCCCCACAGCGCCAGATGGTAGCGGGTGCCGCGCAAGAAGCCGTTAAGGTTACGCCGGAAAAATGGTTCGCTCTGCCAAGCGATACAGGTGCTCTGGAACATGTCTTCCGCAGATGTCGTCCTGGCGAAGGGTACGGCTATGCGCAAACGGATCTTGAAATGGTCACCTACCATGCAGCCCGCGCGGCCTTCACTTTAACCCTGCGTGAACGCGGCTTCACGCATTTGCAAGTGATCTGATTACTCCAGGCTTTTGAAGAACTCTTCAAACTGCGGTGCCATCAGCATCGCGCCCTGCACGGACAGATGGTGCGTATCGCGATAAAGCGACATCCCATCCAGTTCGGCGCGGCACCACTTATCTTCTGTACACAAGGCTTTCTCGAAACTGATCAGGCGCACGTCCGGGATATCTTTAAGCGCGTCGACAAACGGGGCCTGACTGGCGTGATAATCTTCGAGGCTTTGGCCGATCCGAGTCGGATCTTCACCAAGCCGCGCCATCACCGCCAGCCTGCGCGGCACGTCGAACGCATAGTCGGGGGGTGCCTGAACGATCCACACGGCAATACCCTGCCGGTGCAATTCAGCCACAGTTGCGCGGAGCCCGCGCTTGAAGATCGCCCGGCTTTTCTCCGGCGACCATGACCCCGCACTGGCATCATCGCTTAGCATGTAAAGGCTCCCATAGGCCGGCCAACGCGCCACCAGCATGACCGCCTTGACGCCGCTGGATTTGATCAGGCCTTTGATTTCATCGTTAAAGGCGCGGCAGTGATACATTTTAGATTGATTGGGACGATCGATGCCAAAGAGTGGCGGACAGGCATTGTGCGAGGCAACCAGCCCGGCATGACCGCTCTTGGCCGCCGCCTTTTCAAGCGCAGGCAACTGCGCCATGGCAAAGCTGTCGCCGAAAACAAGAAACGTCGGAGCTGCCTCCGGCGGACCGACATGGCAGATTTTTTCGTTGTCGACTTTGTAAAGCGGGCTCGGGAAACAGGTATCGAAATGTTCACTCGCCTCGGCGCTTGCGGCCGCGTAGGCATTGACCTCGGGTGAGAACCGCCATGTGCCGCCATCGCCCAGATACAAGGCCCCGCCGAGCAACGCGACGAGGGCAGCACCCAGAAACGCGGCGCGAAAAACTTGCGCGCGTGCAGGAAGAATCTTTTTCTGCCGCACGGGTCGCTCGACCAGCGCCCATGACAATCCGGCGAGCACGAAAATGATGCCAAGCAGAGCGAAGGTCTCGTTGAGATGCAAAGGCCGCACAAGAATATACGTTGCATAGGTAAACACCGGCCAATGCCATAGATAAAGTGAGTAGGAAATCAGCCCCGTGCCACGCATGGGTGCCTGCGACAGCAAGCGCGTTACTAGCGTCGGCTGGCTGGGCCTATCCCACAACAGAACGGCGGTGGCAAGGCAGGGCAGAGCCATCACCGCCCAGAGATTGGTCGTATAGCCCTGTTGGAAAAAGAGCGCATATAAAAGCCCGCCAAAGGCCGCGAGGTTGAGGAGTTCATGTTCGAACCGACTGAAGGTCACGCGCGGAATGAATGGCAGCAACGCTCCGACCAGAAACTCCCAGCTGCGCATCGGCAGCAGATAGAAGCTTGGCACCGGATCATAGAGCCCGCCGAGAATACACAGCACATAAGACACAGCAAGCGCGCCGCACATCCACCACACGATCCGGCGATAGGAATGGCGCAGCCCCACCATCATCAGCACAGGAAAGATGAGATAAAATTGTTCCTCGACCGCCAGCGACCAGGTATGCAGCAGCGGCTTGAACGAACTTTGCAGATCGAAATAGCCCGATTGCGCGGCAAAGAGAAAGTTGGCGGAGAAAATTGCCTGCACCGCCATCTCTGCCCCGAGATGTTTAACGTCCGGCGGAAAAAGAATCACCAGCCCACCAAAGGCCGTGGCCACCATCATCACCAGCATCGCCGGAACGATCCGCCGTACGCGCCGCTCCCAGAACTGCGCGAGTGAAAATGTTCCTGCGGCATGATCCTTGAGAATGAGTGACGTGATCAGGAAGCCGGAGATGACAAAAAAAATATCGACACCCGCATAGCCCCCCGGAACGAGCCGGTGGTCCGCGTGGTAAAAAATAACGGCCAGCACCGCCAGGGCGCGCAGGCCGTCTATATCGCGTCGATATTCAATCACTCGGTCACGGGGGCAAGGCGGTTTGGGGATTCGAAAAACCGGGTATTAATATACCACGCCCGCGCTGCAATAAAAAATATAGGCAGTCCAAACGAATCCTGTTACGATTCTGCTATTGAGTTAACGCCTCATCCCCTCCGGTACCTCCTCTTTGACATCACGTCAGTCTCAAGGTCCCCATAGAAACCCCGGCGAATTTCAACCCCTCGCCCAGCGTCCTTCTTTTACCCAAAAATCCTCCCGCGCATATGACAACTGGCAGCCGCTTCCGCGCGCCGGTGTCTTCGGTTTTTTCACTGCAACCCCCACCCCAGGAGATGCCTATGTCGAAAGCCAGAAACCGTACCGCTGATCGCAAGCGTGATAAATCGAGCGAAGGCAATGTCGTTCATACGGATAAATTCGGCGGCTCATCCCGCGACTGGCACCCTCTCGAAAAAGACATAGACAACAACCGCGACAAATCCTTCCTGCGCAAGATCAAGCCCCGCTCGGAAGGCCAGAAACTCCTGATGGATGCGATCAAGGCCCATAGCCTGACCCTCGCCCTCGGCCCGGCAGGTTCAGGGAAAACCTACCTCGCGATTTCCGCCGCCGTCGAGGCGCTTGATGAAGGCAAGATCGAACGCATCATCCTCTCGCGCCCTGCGATGGAAGCAGGCGAATCGCTCGGCTTCCTCCCCGGCGACATGCATGAAAAGATGGCACCTTACCTCCGCCCGCTCTACGACGCGCTCGGCGACCGCATGGGCGGCAAACGCCTGCGCACGTTGTTGCAGGAAGGCACGATCGAGATTGCTCCCGTTGGCTTCATGCGCGGACGCACGCTCAACAATGCCTTCGTGGTGGTCGATGAAGCTCAGAACTGCACCTACGCCCAACTCAAGATGCTGCTCTCGCGCTTAGGCTGGCACTCGACGATGGTGGTGACGGGCGATCCAGACCAGAGCGATCTCTTGCCCGGCATGTCGGGTCTCGCCGATATCGCCAACCGCTTAGCCCCCCTGCCGAACATGGCGGTCATCAAACTCCAGCAAGTCGACATCGTCCGCCACCCGCTTGTCGCCGAAATGCTCGAAGTGATTTAAAGCCTGATCTTTCCTCCTCGAAACTCCAAAGCCCCCGCGAGATTTTGCGGGGGCCTTTTGTATGCATCTTTACTTATCTATGGAAATTTGACACAGGGTGCAGGGAGATGTAGGCTTCCGCAGATTTTAAAGGGTGTTTCTTATGCAGCAACGATCTGCCTCTTACGCCGTCCCGCTTGTCGCAGCAGCTTTCTGTATGGCCGGATGCGGGGACAAAAAACCTGCCGAGCCGCAGGTGCGCTCTGACATCACCTTTGAACGTGTCGCCGGAAATCCATCCAGCGAAGCCGATGCCATCAATGGCATTCTCAAGGGCGGCGCGTCCAACCGCGGCGTCTACTGGGTCATCAACACGACCACCCGTCGCGGCTTTCTGGTCATGTACGGCACCGACAACCGCCGCCTGATGCCGGGCGAAGCCTCTGCCAACGTCCCAGCGCGTCCCGATGTGATCTCCGCACCGCCTAATGACGGCAAGGTTTTGCTCATTCCTGTGACCGAAGCCTATGACCTGCTGGGTGGCGTCGCCGCGGGCGGCAAAGCTTCAAAAGAAAAAGAAGATGTTCTGCGCAGCCTGCTGCCACCGACGCCGTCCGATATCGCCAACCCGTCAAGCCCGGTCGTGACCATCCGCGTGCGTTCGACCGATCCGCTGACGCTCAACACGGATTTCTCACGCCTCCAGCTTGAGATCCCACATGTGATCCGCCTGCCGGTGCCGACCGATAAAGAGAGCAGCCGTGCCGCCTGTTTCGGCAAGCTGACGCAAGAGCCGGTGGTGCGCAGCTTTAACTGTCTCGGGTTGAATAAAGATGCGCTCGCCGCCGGGAACGCCGATTATGATGGCGCGCTCAAAGATGTTCGCGACCAGCACCGAACCTGCGCCTCCCTGCTTTGTGAAATGAAACCTGCCAAGATCAGCGGCCTGTCCCAGACTGACCTGTTCGCGTTTCTGGACCGCCAGCTCGCGCTCTATGCTTTCTTAAGCGACACCGTCAAAGCCGTCTCGCTCAATGAAACCAAGCCTGCGCCACGCTTGCCGGCTTAAAGCTCTGGATTTTCCGCCTCGTCCGGGCTAAGTGTCTCACATGACACCAAAACAGCGCCTTCTTCGCACTCTCATGCTCTGCGCCATCGGCCTCGTTCTCGGGGCCGTGATCGGCGGCGCAGGCTTTCTCATGGACCAGAAACCATCTGCCAGTGCGAAGCCGCCGCTGATGAACGCCGCGAGTATCGGCGGCCCGTTTACGCTCACCGATCAGGACGGCAAGACCCGCACCGAAAAAGATTATGCGGGTACCTACAAACTGATTTATTTCGGCTTCACTTATTGTCCGGCGATCTGCCCGACGGAACTACAAAAAACTGCCGAGGCGCTGCGCGATCTGCCTGATGACCTGCGGGCAAAAATCCAGCCCATTTTTATCACCGTCGATCCGGAACGTGACACGGTTGCCGTGATGAAAAATTATGTGCCGCTTTTTTCGAAAAACCTGATCGGCCTGACCGGATCAGTGGAACAAATCGACGCGGTCAAAAAGACCTATAAAGTCTATGCCGCGAAGGTGCCGCAGGACGACACCTACACGATGGATCATTCATCTTATATCTACTTCATGACTCCGGACGATAAACCCGTCTACCTTTTCCGCTCCACCGACACGGCGGAGACGATGGTAGAGACGCTGAAGACCTATTTCGCCGAGCAAAAGTCCTAAACCGCCATATTGTCGATCAGGCGTGTCCGGCCCAGCCATGCTGCAGCCAGCAGGCGCAGCTCTGTCGGTCGATCGGGCGCCAGCAGGGTTTCGGCGTCACGCACCACGCAATAGTCGATCTTGTCAAAGCCGACTTTCCGCAGGGCATCGCGACCCACGTCCTCGATCTCCGAGAATTTTTCTCCCTGCCGGACCAGCACACTCATCCCGAGCAAGGCGCGGTTGAGCAAGATCGCAATTTGATATTCTTCAGGGGAGAGATAAGCATTGCGCGAGGACAAAGCCAGACCGTTTTCGTCGCGCACGATCGGCACGCCGACAATTTCCACAGGCACATTCAGATCACGCACCACGCGTTTGATGACCTGCAATTGCTGGTAATCTTTTTCCCCGAAATAGGCATGGGTCGGCATGACCTGCAACAGGAGCTTGGTCACGACGGTCGCCACGCCGTTAAAGAAATGGGGGCGGAATTCGCCCTCAAGCGGCTCGCTGATGCCGCCGACGGAAATCTTCGTGACGAAACTTTTCGGATACATAAATTCGACATCCGGGACATATGCGATATCGACACCGGCGGCTTCCAGCTTGGCAAGGTCGGCCCCCTCATCACGCGGGTATTCGTCAAGATCTTCATGCGGCGCGAATTGCAGCGGATTGACGAAAATGCTGTAAATCACTGTGCTGCAGGTCTTGCGGGCCTCCGCACCGAGCGCAAGGTGCCCGTCATGCAACGCTCCCATGGTCGGCACGAAACCGATCATCTTGCGCGACAGGCGCAGGGTTTCCATCCGTCCCTTTAATTCCTGGGGAGTGCGTAATATCAGCATGGCTTAGCCTTTCGTCAGATCACGAAGCGATTCTTCCGCGTCCTGCCACTTGACGATATGTGGCGGCAGGTCGGGAGACGCTCCGGTATAGTTGAGAGCCTCGAGCAGGATAGCCGTCGGCACAGAAGTTTTATTTTTCTTATCGTAAAAACTCGCCTTGAGCAGGGCAATCGCTGCGATTGCATCTTTCTTGGGGCCATCGACGATGATGAATCTTTGTTCGATAAAAACCCATTTCGCGTCCCATGCGATCACGCGGGTCTCGAGATCGAATTTCTGCAGCGGCGCGAGCGGCAGGCGGTAGCGGATTTTGGCGGCGGCAAGGATAGGGACACTTTTCTGCTTCAGCATCAGCTTCATCAGCCCGTTGCGCAGGATTAGGTCAAAGCGGCCCAGATCCATGACCGTCAGATAGCGGCCATTGTTCATATGCCAGTTAAAATCGAGATCATTGGGCCAGACGCGCATGCGGATGCGGGACACATCAAAAATCCCGCTGATGCGGGGGCGGAAGAACGATGCGATAAGAAGGTAAATGACCCTGAAATATAAGTTCATGCCCTGAAAATAAAGGCTGGAGCGTTCCCGCGCAAGCCATTACGATCCTTTCCCATATGGAGAAGCCCCGATGAGTACGACCAGCACGACGATTGTCCCTAAAAAAATGACTGTCCCCGCATTCATGGCCCGCAAAGGTGGCCCGAAGCTGGTGGTCCTGACCGCGTATTCGGCTCCGGTTGCGGCCTTGCTCGCACCGCATGTCGACGCACTCTTGGTCGGTGACTCGGTCGGCATGGTTTATCATGGCCTGCCATCGACGGTTGGCGTGACGCTCGACATGATGGCGCTGCATACCGCGGCCGTGCGGCGCGGCGCACCGGATACCTTCGTCATTGCCGATCTTCCCTTCGGCACGTATCACGGCTCATCTGAGCAAGCCTATACCGCCTCAGTCGTGCTATTGCAGGCCGGGGCTGACGCAGTCAAACTTGAAGGCGGTACTGAGCTTGCGCCGACGATAGAATTTTTAAGCGCGCGCGGCATTCCAGTGATGGGTCATGTTGGATTGATGCCGCAACGGATCAATCAGGTCGGCACCTACGCTGCGCAAGGCCGCACGCCCGAGGCAATCGCCCGCATCAAGGCGGATGCAGAGGCGGTCGCAACCGCCGGCGCATTTTCCTTCGTCATCGAGGGTGTGCTTGAAACCGTCGCCGCCGAAATCACCGCCACCGTCAAAATTCCGACCATCGGCATCGGCGCCTCACCCAAATGCGACGGGCAGGTTCTGGTCAGCGATGATGTGTTCGGCCTGTTCAGCACCTTCAC
>CAYJDG010000009.1:32578-62606 GCA_964368875.1 uncultured Pseudobdellovibrionaceae bacterium | reverse complement strand
GCTGCGCCGAACATCGCATGCTTATCAAAAAAATAGGCGGCAAGTAGAACGGCAATCGCGCCTTTACTGCTATCGAGGATGAGGGTGAGCGCGGCCAGAAATTTATTGCCCGTGCGCAGGACATTGGTAGCACCGATATTGCCCGAGCCAATTTTGCGGATGTCGCCATAACCAGCGAGCAGGCAGAGCACCAGGCCGAACGGAATCGAACCGAGCAGGTAACCACCGCCAAATCCAAGCAGACCATTCAGTTGGATGTGATCGATGATGTGCTGGATCATGACATCACGAGTTCAAGTGCGGCCATATTGACCGGAACGCGATTATCGGCTTGGCGGAAGATCGCACTTTGACGCGGATCGTCAGCAACCTCGTCGGCGATTTCGACACCGCGATTCATCGGGCCCGGATGGAGGACGACCGCGTCAGGTTTAGCAAGCGCAAGACGCTGGGAGGTCAGGCCATAGCTGTTGAAATAGGTGGCATCATCAGGGATCAACGACTGATCCATACGTTCTTTCTGAATGCGCAGCATCATCACGGCATCGCAACCGGGCAGGCCTTCTTCGAAGCTGTCGAAGACCTTGATGTTATCGTAGGCAAGTTTTTCGGGGCGCAGATAGGACGGCGTAATCAGGTGGATCGTGCCGCCGAGTTTACTGAAGAGCGCCATGTTGCACTGGGCGACACGGCTGTGGGCGACATCGCCGCAGATGGCCATGGTTAGACCTTGGATGCGACCTTTGGTTTCGATTAGCGTCATCGCATCGACGAGCGCCTGAGTCGGGTGCGCACGCCAGCTATCGCCCGCGTTGATGACAGGGCATCTGACAAGGTTCGAGACGAAGTAGGGCGCGTTATAATCCTGATGGCGCATGACAATCGCGTCAGGCCCGAAGGCATCGAGGTAGCGCAGGGTGTCTGAAAACGTTTCGCCTTTTTGCGACGACGAGGTTTTCTCATCCCAGTCCATCAAGCGCGCACCGAGGCGCAGTGCCGCCATGACGAACGCGGAGCGGGTGCGGGTGGAATTCTCTGTGAACAGGGTGAGAACGACCTTACCCTCAAGGGTCTTGCGGTTCACGGTGTCCGCGGCGAGCGCCTTTTTGTGAGTGGCTGCACGCCTGAGGAGGAGATGGATGTCATCCGCGTTCAGCGACGCGATGTCGAGGAGATGGGGGACGGAGAGGGCGGAGGTTTGCTGTGTGCTCATATCTTCGGCTTATCGCTCATATATATAAGTGAGTCCAGCCCAGGTTGAGTAATATTATTATACATAATTTGGTTTTTTATGTGGAAACTTGCGGTCTATTTTGATAATTAAGAAGAATGACGAACTTACCAGAGCCTCGAGACTTGCCACCTGAAAGCGTCCGTAAATCACTGGCGCTGGCGGCTGCCCATGGTATTGGGCCATTCAGACGCCGGGTTTCGATTGCGGCTGAGCCTTATGAACCTGAGGAAGCCTATACCGATTTCACCATCGATGTGATCGCGCCCAAACCGATATGGAAGTACGAAGGGACCTTGCCTGACTCAGCCGTCACGCAAATTGTGACGACTAGACCAAAACTCACAACCTTATATTTGAAGCATTTTACAGAAGCTGCCTCTGCCCCGTCGCTGCGCACACAATTTACCAATATCCTGAGCAATTCTATAAAACCTAAATTGTTGACCGAGGCGTTCAGCGATCCCTATCAGGCTAAATATACAGCTGGATTTGAGTTTAACCGCAACGGCATGCACTATGTCATGACCTTCTATCGCCCAAACTCGGACTACGATCCGGTGACCAAGTTCACGATTTCTCCCCGGCATGATTCCAGTATCCTCTCGGCGAGAGAAATGACGAGAGCCGAAGCCGAATATGGTCTGGAAATTCTTGAAGCGGAGCTTAGCGAAGCTGATAAAGCTTTCTTCCAGTGGGGTATCAGCCGCCTGAAAGACAATCTTCCGACGCGCACCGCGCCAGGAGTATCCTTGTTTATCGAAGAGCTGCAGAAGTGGAAAACTGCTGACTCAGAAAAAGATTATTTTGATATCCCGCATGAAAAAGATGCGGGCTATTCCGGCAAATATTACGTCTCTATGCCTTAAATTCATTGCCAGTAGCCCCAGTACAGCCAGACCCACGCGACCGCAATTCCGATACAGAAACCCGGCCCTGCAGGGATCATTAGACGTTTAAGGCTAACTGGGGATTTTTCTTTGGCGGCCTTAAAGAGGGCGTAGAAAATCCCATGCAGCAGTCCTGCAAACGCCCCAGCGGTTATTGCGATAATCACGCCCTCAACGCCTAACCATAATCCGGCAGCGAGGAGCAATTTCACGTCACCTAGTCCCAAGGTGTCCTGTTTATAATAGGCATTTCCACCCATGCGGATGAGATAAAGAATGCCGCCGCCCACCAAAGCGCCAAAAATCATCTGGTCAATGTGGAGAAGGTGGAAGCGCATACACGCATGAAAAGCTATTCCCAGAAGAGCGAGTGTTGCTACCCATTTGTTGGGCAGCAACCATGTCCGCAGATCAATTGCCGAGAGAATTATGAGAACGGAAAGTCCGGCACCGGCACAGATCAGCGAAATCCATCCAAAAACCAACTCCATGCCGCTCCCCGGTCAGATAAGATTTTCCAAGCGGCCCATACCAGCTTGTGGGCATAAGTTAAGCCCGGATTTAAATGACATTGCAATGAGATAACAACTGTTTTAGCTTTTTTCAGATTTTCTTAATTCCAAAAACTGATTCGTCACCTTTAGTAGAAAGCGCTCCCGACCCATGTCCCAGGGTGGAAATGTCCTTATCGTCGAAGACAATGATTTCGTCCGGATGCAGATTGTCCGTTACCTCTCCGACGCCGGCTTTGCCACGCAGGAAGCGTCTGATGGGCAGGTAGCGATCGACAATTTCAGCAAAGAAACAGATCTGGCGATTGTTGATATTCGTATGGAACCAATCGACGGTTTCGAATTTATCAAGGCTCTGCGGGGACGGAATATCCAGACGCCGGTCATTCTGGTCACCGGTGATCAGAACCCTGATCTTTTGAATGAAGCTAATAAGTGGGGCGTGAGCGCTGTGCTCATGAAACCTGTACAAAAAGATCGGCTGATCAAGATGGTGACGCGCGCCATCCAGCAGGCCAAGAAATGAATAAAGTATTTTTGAGGAGTTTTCTCATGTCCCCGTTTTTTCCTAACGCCAAAAGATCCACGCTTTTGCTGCTGACCGCTTTGGCGCTGACATCCTGCGCCGATGCGCGAGTGCCCGGCACGCGTGACGTCAGCATTCCCGCGCCGCGCAATGCCGAAGAGCGTCGTTCCGGTATCAACGAGCGCCCTGAGGCCGTTACGTATCTGCCTTTAGGAACTGACGTACTCGTGCCACAGGCTGAAAGCGGTTCGCCGTTGCCAAGCACAGTTGTCGGCCCGTTCGAGTTGCGTGGTGAAACACTTGGCGGCGCATTGCAGCTCGTCATGGATGGGACAAATATTCCGGTCGCGTTTGAAACATCTGAAGGCCTGACCCGCACCATCACGGTGACTGATCTGAAAGGCCCTCTGGATAGCGTCGTCAATCAAGTGTGTTCGCTTGCCGATCTTTACTGCTCGTATCAGGGTGGTATCCTGATCATTAAAGACAACCAAGTCTTCACTGTCACGATTCCGCCAATCGTTGCCACCGATCAGATGGGCGCTCTCCTGACGAGCGTCTCTGCCGCCATCGGCAATATTGTCGGTACGGCCCCTATTACCGATACAAGCACACGCACGATTGTTTATCGCGCCAGCCAGAGAACATCTGAAATGGCGGAGCGCTATTTCCAACGCCTGCGCATGAACACCGCGCTGGTCGTTTTTGAAACTTACGTCTGGGAAGTCAGCCTTGATGCAGGGAACGCCACCGGGATCAGGTGGGATGCGTTCGATCACTTCGGTAAATATGCCGTCGGGATCAACTTGCCCGGTGTGATCGATCCCACCTTCGGGTCGCCAGTCAGCATCGGTCTGCCGACACTCGGCAACGTCAACTTCAGCACCAGCGACGTCGTTCAGTTCATTTCCAACTACGGGGCCGTCAAAACAGTTTCCCAACCTCAGTTGACGGTTCTGTCCGGCTCTTCAGCCCGCCTGCGGGTTGCTGACACGCAGAACTATGTGGCCTCGATCTCGCGGACGACCACTGATGGCGGTAACACCACGGTTTCGACCTCGACTGACTCAGTCGACAGCGGCTTTACTCTGCAGATTGGCTCAAGCTGGGATAATTCGTCGGTTTATACCAACATCAACATCCTGCTGCAGGAAGTGCGTGGCATCGATACGTTCGATGACAACCCTGACGCGGTTGTTCAGTTGCCGCAGACCACCGAGCGCGAATTGCAGACCCAGGTCCGTATCCGCCCGGGTGATAGCCTTCTGATTGCCGGACTGGTCCGCGAGAATGATGCCTTCAACAAATCCGGCCCCGGCATTACGCAGCCGATCATTCCAACTTCGCGTTCCGGGACCACCTCGAACAGCGAACTGGTGTTTCTGATCCGCCCAAGGGTAATCGTCTTTACAACCGATTCCAGCAGAGCAGGGGCGATGACTGCCGCTCCTGCTGCGGCCCCAGTTCAGGCCCCTCTGACACCTTTACCACCAGCAGATGTTCCAGCTCCGCTCAGCATGAACAATTCCATGCCGGCCCCGGTTCAGGCTGAGCCAATTGTCGCGTCTGTAACTCCTCCAGCTCCGGCAGTCGAGATTCAGCCTTACGTGCCTCCTGCGCCGGATCCGGTCCCGGTTGAGGCAGCAAAACCAGCCTCGGCAAGCGCCGATCCTTCTGTTATCATCGATTACAACATGCTGCAGGGGAATTAGGGCCGATCATGAAATTTTTTAGTCCATCTATGACCCTCCCTAAGACACCTTTCCTGAAGCTGCTGGCGACTTTGTCGGTCTGCGCCTTTATGCTGGCCGCGCCAGGAGCGTCTGCAACAGCCCTCAATGATCCCGGTGCCCGCGGCTCTGCGGCCACCGGCAGCGGTGGTATGGTTCCGGTTGAAGATGATATCGATGCAGGCGAGGTGACGGTTGGTTCAGTTAGCCAGATCGTCGTGCGTTTCCGCAACGACAGCTCCAAAGAAGTCAAAGTCGGTCAGGTCAATCTTTACCCGTCATCGACCGTTTCGGCAGTCATTAGTCTGAACGAGTGCAGCAAAGAGCCGCTTCTCGCAGGTGCCGAATGTGCGATTGTCGTTTCCGTCAAAGGCATCAAGTCCGGTAACTGGCGTGTTGATATGCTGGTACGCCATGATGGCAAAACGAAAATCGTGACCGCGTCCCTGAACGGCAGCGTCGAAGAAGGCGAAGAGAGCAGCGACAAACTGCTGAGCGATGTTGAAACCATCCCGGATATTCTGGATTTCGGCGATCTCAACTCCAGCCGCCCGATTGTGAAATCTGTAATCCTGCGCAACGTGACATCCGATCCGATCGTTATCTCAGACGTCTCGGTTCAAGCGTCGCCTCAATCCGGTTACTCGCTGGTTACGGATTGTGCCAAGCTCGCCGTTGGTCAGGCCTGTATCGCCACAGTGACGTGGTCGCCGTCTTCAAAAGGCAAGGCTGAAGGCGTTCTGCAGGTTGTCCATGATGGCCCAACCAAGGTTGCCAGCGTCGAACTCAAGGGCGAGTACAACCCGGACGATGCCGAAGCAGCGAAAATTTTCCCTGAACCGGTTCCCGGCCAAGGGTTGCTGGTCTCATCTCAGGAAACCATGGATTTCGGATCGGTTGGGAACGAAGCCTCAATTACTGTTTCCCTCGTGAACGTTGGCGACGTCGATATGAAGATCGATGACATCGCGCTTGGCGGGCTCGAAAATGGACTGAGCGTTGCCCATACTGGTTGCGCCTCGGGCACGGTTCTTGCTCCGATCGAAGCCTGCCCTCTGACAGTCAACTGGTCGCCATCCCGCACCGGGGCGATTCTAGACGATCTGCAAATTCATCATGATGGGGCGCGGGGCATTCTGGTTATTCCCGTGCGCGGTACCGCGACGGCAACAGTCAATAAGGACGCCCAGTCCATCGTTGTCCGCGACGGCATTGAAGAAACCAAGCGGGTTGATAAAACCCAAGCGCTTGAAGGATTTGTCGTAACCTCGCATGCCTCTAAAAAGGCCATCATCAGTGGTCCAGGCGGGAGCAGGGTCGTATCTGATGGTCAGCAGATTGTGATCGGCGGCTTGCAGTGGAATGTTTTCATAACGAAATCAGGGGTCGAATTCGTAAGCGGATCTGACAAAGTTCGTCTGCTTTTTGACCGGTCTTTATCATCTGTTAACCGCTCTGGTTCAGTATCAAATAGTAGCGGCTCAACGTCCGGAAGCACCTCTGCGTCAACACCTGCCACCACTTCGGCAACAACCTCGACAGCTTCTACGGGCGCGGCCTCTCAATAGAATTTGAGGTCTAAACACGATGATAGATGACCCACTCTCCGGCGCAGAAGGCACGGAAAAGGCGGATTTCGCTCTTGGCTTCGAAGCCCGCTCTAAATCAGAGCGGCGATTAACAGACACAGCTGCAGTGATGCCTCCGGGCGGTGTCGAACGCCGTCAATGGCATGACCGCCGCAAAGCAAGATCCAGTGAAGGCCGTGAACGTTACCTCGACATGGTTCAGCGTGAACGCAGCGTCATGCTTGATCTGGGTGTTAACCGCTCCACAGAACAGCTTCTCGATATGGCAGGCGCCCCAAGCGCAGGCGACATTGAGGCCGAAGCAACAATCAAAGACCGCGCGACCGGAGATCAGTTGCGCTCATGGCTGCCGGTGCAAGCATGGCTGCCGCTTAACATTCACCTGATCGGCCTGTCCAGCGGGACGCTTAAGATTGCTCCGTTGAATGAATTGAACAACCGCCAGATCGAGGCTCTGGTTTCAACCGCCAACCGCTCTGGCCTGCTCGTCGAAAAAGTCGATATCGAAGTCTGGGATCGCACCGAACTTCTGCAGACGTTGCGCTCAGTGCATGACCTGTCTGCCGACCGCTGTGAAAAAACCCTCGCGACATGGCTCACTGATACCGATAACGGCCTGCTGCTCAACCAGTTCCTCCGCGATATGCTCTCCGAAGCGCTGCAGATGCGTGTTTCGGATATTCACCTGTTGCAGGATAACAATCAGACCTCGCCGAACTGGATCAGATACCGTGTCGATGGTGACATGATCCCGATGCACCTTCTTCCGCCGGATGCCATGGCGCGTCTGACAACCCTGATCAAACGTGATGCCGGGATGAACTTCGGTGATCGCGTGACACCAAAAGACGGACGCTTTAGTTATACCTGGCAGGGCCGCGTCATCGACGTCCGGGTTGCTGCTGGGCCGCAAGCGCAGGATGGTGAGAAGATTACGATGCGTCTTCTCGACCGCGCCTCGCTTAAAGGTTTTGACGAATTGTTCAAACGTCACGAAGACGTGGGCGATTATCTTGCCCAGCTGCTCTCTCCTGAAATCAAGGGTGGGGGTGGTCTGATCATGCTCTCGGGGCCAACCGGTTCCGGTAAAACGACGACCCTCTATGCATGCGTGCAGCAAATCGACCGCCGCCGCCGTCACGTTCTCACCATCGAAGATCCGATCGAATACGAACTGCGTTATGCCACCCAATGGCAGGTCCGTCCGGGTATGGCGGGCGGCGCATTTGCCGACCTGATCCGCGCCGCGATGCGTCATGACCCTGATTACATCGTCATCGGGGAATTGCGCGATAGCGATACCGTTGAAACAGCCTTGAAAGCTGCTGAATCTGGCCACACCGTGATCTCGACCGTTCACGCTGATACCGCTTTGCAGACCTTCGAGCGTCTAAAATCGCTGATGCCGTCGGACCGTGAGCGGTCATCGACCTATACTCTTGCGCAACAGGTGCGCTGTATCATCAACCAGCGCCTCATCAAAACGCTTTGTCAGGGATGCGCGCACCGTGCCCATGCCAAAGATGTGCTCGATGCGAGCGAAATGCATTTGCTGGGCGTCGAGCCCGAAGTGGCCTTACGTCGCCATAATACGAGCGGATGCGATCTGTGTAACCGTACAGGAATTTCAGGACGGACACTTTTGCTGGACGCACTTTTGATTACCGTTGGCCCATCCGAGCGCGATCACATCTATAAAGCTCTGATGAGAAACGTGAACGAGATCAACGATCAAGAAGGTGTCCATGCACACAATCGCCGCGATGGTCTGCGCGATCTGGTGGTGACTGGTCTCGTTGATCCGAAATCGGCCCTCAACTATCTCGAAAGCTGATGCGGGGCTCATGAACCATGCAGCAGTGGGTTGTCCAAATCGCCTATGACACGCGTAACGGTCCCCGTAAGGTGACTGAGACGATTTATATGCCCTCAGAAGGCGATGTGCGCACGGCAATCAGCAGCAAGGGCGGACATGTGCTGTCTATCCGCGCCCATAAACGCACGCCGCTTGAGCGTATCCTTGCCCGGTCAGGCTGGTGGCAGGTTCAGTTGCTCCGCGGGATCATGTTCCGCTCTACCTCAACATCACCCGGCGTGGCGTTGTGGAAGATCATCGAAGCCGAAACCAACCCAACCCGTCAGAATATTCTTGCCCCGGCCCGCGAAGCGCTTGCGCGGGGTCTTGGCGCGATTGATGCCTTGAAGGCCCTGCGCATTTTTGACCGCTCGACGATTGCTATTCTTTCGGCGTCTGAGCGAGCTAATAAATTATCCGAAGGCATTCCCTATGCCATCCACTCGATCACCCAGAAACGCAAAAATGCCGGTGCGGTCATGGGAACGATGGCGTGGCTGGCCTTCGACGTGGTCTCGATCGTACAATCCCTGTTCTGGGGGAAGGGCACCGTTCTGAAATGGTTCGAGGACAACGCCCCTAAAGAAGGCCCTGATCTTGAAAAATATACCCGCGTTGTCGGCAACCTGTCGCTGACTTGGGACGTTCTGATCTGGCTGGCTTTCGGGATGGCCGGCTTTATGGCCTGGTGCGTGATCTCCTTTATCGCCAACCGCGGTAAGCGCGATTGGCCGACAGCCCGAATTGTCAGAAAAATTCCTTTGATCAGCGGATATCTGCGCGATCTGAGCTTTGCCGACTCGATGTCAGCCGCCAGCCGGATGCTTCGCAGCAATGTGGCCATCTCAGACGTTCTGAAACAATCGGCTGAAGCCTCTAACTCGCCTGATGTTATAACGTACTGGGAGGAGGCCAATGAAGAACTGAACCGTGGGGTTAACCTTGGGGCGGCGCTTGACCGCGCCCCGCTGACACGCGGCGAACGTCTTGAGCTTGCGAGCTTGTCGGAACTCTCGCAGGTTGCTACAATCATGGAATCAATTTCCGAGATGCGCGCTCAAAGCTCTCGGACCAAGCATAAAGTAATTGTCTGGCTGGCGTTCGTGCTGACTGGTGTCTACCTCGCCATCGCGTTCGGGAGTGCGATTTACGCACTCACCGTGATGAATATGAGTATGGACAGCATGATGGGCGGTCTGACAGGTGGTGCCGGAGGCGCCATGTAATGGCTATTAGCCTTGATTTTAAAGGCCGTAAAAACCAAACCGCCGAGGATTCATCGGCGGAGGGTGCGGTATCTGAAACTAAAATGGCACCCCGGCCAAAGCCGGGTCTTTCCGATAAGCTGGCCGGTGAAGCCAAAAGCTTTGTCGATGACCTCAAGCCATACCTGCCCTCAGAATTGGTCGGTGGTTCGGTTCCGTATGTCCCGGGAACTGAGACTGAAGCAGTCTGGAATGCAGCGGCGCAGGCTTGCGCGTCTGAAAAAGTGAATTTCGTATACAGCCTTGAAGGTGACAAAGTCTGGTATCTGGCTTGCCCAAGCACCGCTCTGGCCTCCAGCCCTGACAGCTGGTGCCCGCTGGCGGCAGCCCTGCCCGGTAACAGTGAGTTCTGGGATAAGGAAACTGTTTATCTTTACGAACAGGAAGGTCTGGCCTCGGCGCTCCGCTGGGACCCGGAAACTGGGCGGATGCAGGTATTCCTTGGTGCTGCTCGTACGATCCTGCCACGTATCCAGAGCATGGATGCCAACTTTGTGACAGTCAATCCGCAGGTTGCGACGATTGTCCCATGGCATAACCGCCAGTTGATGACCGAAAAACTCTCCCGTGCAACTGCGCGGATGCTGATGATCATAGGGATGATTGTCTCAGTAATGATTCTCGGGATCATGGCAGTTCAATACATTATGGCCAATTTTATCGATCGCCAGCTGACCAAAGTGACCGCTGATACTGAGAATGCGAGCATGGATCTGATGATGAAGGCAGGTCAGTCGGCGCAAAACGATACCTCCAAACACCTGGTGAGGGTCCAGCAGCTCCTCGACGATTTGTCCAAGATCGATGGAACTCTGGTTCGCTATGAAGCCAAAGGCGGAGCAGTAGAGTGGGAAGCGCTCGTGCCAGCCGCCTATTCGACCGGGGTTATGTCGGTACGTGGTCAGGCCCAACCAGGAATTGAAAAAGACGGCCGTATCCGTATTAAAGGGACACAGTAGAAAACCCTTATTTAAGTATAGTCATAAAGATAAAAAATCCCTTCAAAACCATATGCTTACGACTTGCCTAAAATTTTATCTATGCTTAGACTCACCTTAATGTTCTGTGTTTAAACTAAACTTAGGTCAAAATTTAAGAATTCCTCAGAAAGAGATAATAACTTGGCCTCTAAAACTTTCGACTTCCGCGGTCTAAATAAATATCTAAATCCGCAAGCCTCGGATGACCTCAACCGTTTTCTAGAAAAATTGCCTCAGCATGCCGGTAACACGGTTCTGATTGCTGCAGGCATTGCCTGGGGTGCAGCCGCTGCCCTCGGGTTGTTTGCGATGATGCAAACCAAGGAATTGACCGAGCTGCGCGGGAAGCTCGAGGCAACCGAAGCTCTGAAACCAATCGTCCCGGTTGTGACCATGGCGGCTGTCTCTGATGCAGAGATCAAACCATTCATAGAAGGTATCAAACCTATTTACAGTGGGATTCAGCTCAACAACCAAGCCAATACCGTGACCATTCAATCTAAAGATACGGCGCAGTTCAGCCAGTTTCGCGAAGCTATCGGTCATGTCGCCAATGGCGGCATTGGCTGGAAGGTCCGCGTCGAAGGGTTCTGTGTCGGGCGTGAATGTAAAACCAACCCACTGGATGCAGTTCTGAAAGTAGAGAAACTCAATATCGAGAAACCTGCTGTCAGCACTGAATAACTTGAATTACGTACTACAAACCAAACTGGAGCAAATGGAGTAAAACATGGAAATTAACAAACCCACTCAGGGCCAGAGCGAAAGAACCGCAGAACGCGGCAACGTTCTCTTCCTGATCTTGATTGCTGTGGCCCTGTTCGCCGCGCTTTCATACGCAGTAACCCAATCAACCCGGTCAGGCGGTGGCGATGCCAGCCGTGAGACCACGTTGGTCAACTCTTCAACCATCACCCAGTATCCGGCCTCGATCAAAACTGCGATCGTCCGGATGCTCGTCAGCAATGGCGTCACAGTCGATCAGCTGGTCTTTGACTCGCCGTCAAACTACGGCAGCTTGACCGCAGTTCAGCAGGCACAGGAAGTCTTCCACCCGACCGGCGGCGGCGCAGCTTACACGCTTGCACCAGCTTCGGTCATGGCATCAGCAACGCCAGGGACATGGACTTTCAACGCGGCCAACCAAATTTATAACATCGGTCAGGATGGCGGTACGACCGCAGGGCAGGACATCATCGCGTTCCTGCCGGGCGTGTCACAAGGTATCTGTGAACGTATCCACACTCAGCTCGGACTTGCGGGTGCTATCCCAACAGAAACGGGTATCGTCATGACCAACGACAAGATGCTGACATCACCCGGTACGGCAACCATCCCGTCATACGCTGCTGCAGCTGTCATCGGCAACTCGGGCGGTTCGGTTTTGAACGGGCAACCGCAAGGATGCTTCCAGCAGCCAGCTGGCACGTATAACTACTACCACGCAGTCGTGGAACGGTAAGCGTAAGTTGCCTCATTGCTCCTGTTAAATTCGCTGGAAAGCCTGGAACATTTCAGTTCCGGGCTTTTCTGCAAAAAGGATAAGACTACAAAATGACGATAGACCGCACACTGGCCACCATTCGATCTGACCGGGCTGCCGAAGGCGGCAGCGCGTTGATCTATATTCTGGTCGCGGTCGCCCTGATCGCGGCCCTGACTGTCAGTATGATGGAGCCATCCAACCAGCAGGCTCAGAGCCAGAATACAACCAATCTGGTCACGGCGATTGACGGGCAGGTGACATCCATCAGCTCGACGATTCAGGATTGCGTCCTGACCTACCCCGACCAAGATTCTGAACTGACTGCCGTACAGCAGAAAAATATTCCCTATCCGATCAATCCTAAGGACCCGTATTACACGGCGCAGTCAGCAGATCCTGCGGTTGCCACCACCGATGCAGTCAGTGGTATCCGCTGTCCCGGCAATCCTGGAGGTACCGGTTCCAACAATCAGGATCATGTGCCGCTTTATAGCGCAAATTCCGGTAAATTTTTGCCACCACCACCTAATCTCTTCGGGCCATGGTCGTATTACAACGGTGCAGACGGTGTCTTCATCATGATTTCCTCTACCAAGTCAGATGCCTTTATTCAGGCTGGCTTAACGCGACTGGACGGCATGTATGCGAATTGCGAGGCCGATGTGACCAACCGTCTTTCATCAGGATCTGTGAACATGAGCTCGGATACGGTACCCGGTGATTCCGGAGCTAAGGTCTGCGCCGCCGGGAGCATTTGTTTCCGCTATTGGATCATCCAGAAAGCGACCGCCATTCAGGTCAGCGCAGGATGTCCATAAATTTTTCAGCTGTTTTGATTGCCGGGGAGGGCAAGAAAAATGAAGCCACCAAGCTCTGACGGACAAAGAGGCAGTGTCCTTGTTTATGTTCTGGTAGCCGTAGGTCTGCTAGCTGCCGTGACAGCGACCATGATGACGGGAAGCGGAACCCATTCAAATAACAACAAAAACGCTAGCACGACAGCCGAACTTAAATCCCAGTTAGATGTAATCGTGGCAGCTGTTCAGGATTGCACGATGACCTATCCTGATCAAGATAATGGCATGACTGCGACTGAGCAGAAAAATGCTCCGTATCCGATTAATCCTAAAGATCCCTATTTAGAAGATCCTGCTGCTGATGTGGTTATTACAGATGACGTAACTTATATTCGTTGTCCAGGAAATCCCGGGGTAGGGAGTTCAGGGTTTGAGCGACAAAAATTTATCTTCAGTGGCAGCAATGGAAATTTTCTACCTGAGCCCCCCGCAGGTTTCAGCAAGTGGAAATACTATAACGGCGCCGATGGCGTTTATATCATGACCTATGCAGCCAACGCGACGGCTGATACCAAAAAGGCCATCCTTGCGGTCGATAGCATTTATAATCCTTGCCAGACGGATGTGACCGATATGCGCGGCGGGCCTTCTACAAACATGTCGTCCGATATCGTTCCGGGTGATACGTCGGAAAAAACCTGCCCGGGAGGCGCGATTTGTTTCCGCCACTGGTTCACCCAGAAAGCCAGCGCACAGGAAACTGATAGCGGTTGCCAAGGCGCACAGCATACGCACGTGCCGCCGGATGAGAGCGGTCCCTGCGGTGGGGGACTCTGCCTGCCACCAGAAATGTAATTTAATTTAGCTGGCCTGAAGGGTTTTGATGGCCAGCCTGACGCGTTCAAACTCCGTCACGATTTCTGCGACGACGCGCGCAGTATCAGCATTTTTCTCAGCAAGATCCTGCGCTTCAGAGGCTAACTCGCCCAATTGCATGGCGCAGGCTGAGCGCGCAGCACCTTTAAGCGAATGGGCCGCTTCCTGTACGTCGTGACTGTTGTTGTTGGCCTGACCGCTGGTGAGGCGGGCCAGAACCGGCTCAGTCATTTCAATGAAGAACCCAAGCATCTCTTTAGCGCTGTCATCAAATGCACCCATTTGCTCTGTAATAGCCGCAAGATCAATAGCGGGGGGCTGACCGTCTGCCGCGGGGAGGGGGTGCGCAGGGGCAACGGGAATCTCTGGCGCAGAGTCATTGCCCGCTTTTTCATTGAGCAGGCCCCAACGGATGAGCAGACGGCGGAAATGACCAAGTGAAACAGGCTTCAACAGGCATTCATCGAAACCGTAGCCGAGATAAACCTGTCGTTGGGCCATCTGCACATCGGCGGTCAGGACAATCGCGGGTAAGTGCCGGTCGCCGCTCTTTTCCTGTTCACGAATGGCTTCGATCAAGGCATAGCCATCCATTTCAGGCATGTGCAGATCGGTAAACAGAATGCCATATTTCCCAGTCGCCAGAGCCGCAAGCGCTTCGCGGCCATTTTCGACAAAATCAGCATCGGCACCTAGTGTGGTCAACTGCCGCTTGAGCAGATCGCGCACACTGGCTGTATCTTCGGCAATCAAAAGGCGCGTCGGGCCGGAAATTTCAATCCGCGAGGATTTGATTGCGGCTTCCGCGACAGCCTCGCCAAGGCCGATACGGCTGGCCGGTTTTGCAATATAGCGGAC
Source organism: uncultured Pseudobdellovibrionaceae bacterium (assembly GCA_964368875.1). Lineage (GTDB taxonomy): Bacteria > Pseudomonadota > Alphaproteobacteria > Micavibrionales > Micavibrionaceae > CAYJDG01. The sequence goes on along the minus strand of CAYJDG010000009.1, from coordinate 48,011 downwards.
ACCGAGAGACTGTAACGAGTGCTGCAAGCCGACATCGTCGCGCACCGTGTACATCATCAAACCCATAAACGGGCGTAGTTCCATGATTTCGCGCAACAGATCTAGGCCAAGCCCGTCAGGCAGTCCCTGATCGATAATACCAACATCAAAAGGACGGCGTTTGACCAGCTCGAGCGCTTCCTTGTAGGTTGGGCAGCTTTCGACCGTAGCTCCCATTGAGCGCAGGGAATTGACGATTTCTTTGGCGCCCTGCGGATGGTCCTCAACGGACAGTACGGAAATGCCGTTGAGATCGGGCATTTCAAGAATGGTTGCCGTCGTGCTGACCTCTTCGGTCGGAATTTCGAACCAGAAAGTTGAGCCTTTACCGACCTCGCTTTCTACACCGATCACGCCGCCCATCAGTTCGACCAATTTTTTACAAATTGAAAGGCCGAGGCCAGTGCCGCCGAATTTACGGGCGGTTGAGCTGTCTGCCTGCGTAAACGCCTGAAAAAGCTTGGCCGACACTTCAGGACTCATGCCGATCCCGGTGTCACTGATCGCGACGCGCAGGCCAATGCCCTTGCGCGGAATTTCAATATGCTGAACATTCTGCGAGATCGAGATCGTCACTGAGCCTTTTTCAGTGAACTTCAGCGCGTTACCAATCAGGTTGATGAGGATCTGACGCAGACGCTTGGGATCGCCAACGATCACAAACGGGACATCCGCGGCGATCTCATCTTTCAAAATAATATCTTTGCCGTGGACACGCACAGCCATGGCTTCAAGCACGCCTCGCGCGAGCGTGCGCACCGGAACCTCGAACATATCGAGTTCCATTTTATCCGCATCGATCTTGGCGAGATCAAGGATGTCATCCAGAATTTCAAGCAAAGCACTCGCGGAGGTCTTGGCCGTGTTCACCATTTCAAGAATTTGCGGTGCCGGTTTTTCGAGCAGGATCAATTCCAGCAGGCCGTAGACTGACTGCATCGGCGTGCGCATTTCATGGCTCATGGTTGCCAGAAAGTTAGCTTTGGTTTCCGCTGCCGCGTCAGCTTCCTTGATAGCCTGGCGCAATTTGGTCTCGGCTTTTTTATCGTCCGAGACATCATCTGCCCACAGAATATAGGCATCCTGCCCTTCCCAAGTTTCTTCATGGATTGTCAGGCGCAGCCAGCGATTATCGATAAAGAGATTGAAACTTTTGGGCGGGCGCTGTTGTTGTAGAAGCCGGGACAGTTCAGCCGTAGATTTTCCGGGGATCAGTTCATTTAACGGTAAGCCCGTATAGCTGCGTACACCAATCCAATGAACCATAACGTCGTTGACGTAGAGCGTCTTCAGCTTCTGCCGGTCGCGCGCGACAACCAGCACACCTAAGGGTATTTGCTCGTAAAAGGTTTTGAAATCTGGGGTTTGGGACATGGCGCGCTTGAGAATGCTTGACTTTACGGCTTCAAATTAGCACAGATAGAGCCTGAAACGAATAGCTCAAAACCTAAAGAATGAGAGAGATTATGACTGGCTACAAAGTCGCCGTTGTCGGTGCAAGCGGAAATGTTGGACGGGAAATGCTTGGAATTCTGGCGGAACGAAAGTTTCCTGCCAGCGAAGTGATTGCTCTCGCCTCCTCACGCTCAGCCGGTGGTGAGGTCTCTTTCGGCGACAAGGACCTGAAAATTCAGGATCTGGCCAAGTTTGATTTCGCCGGGACGGATATTGTCCTCTCATCAGCGGGCGCCAAAGTCTCAGCTGAGTTCGCTCCACGTGCAACGGCAGCAGGTGCAGTCGTCATCGACAACACCAGCCATTTCCGGATGGACCCGGATGTGCCGCTGGTTGTGCCCGAGGTAAATCCAGAGGCGATCGCCGACTATAAAAAGAAAGGTATCATCGCCAATCCAAACTGCTCGACCATTCAGATGGTTGTGGCACTTAAGCCCTTGCATGAGATTGCAAGAGTAAAACGTGTGGTTGTCTCAACCTACCAATCCGTTTCCGGCGCTGGCAAGGACGCGATGGATGAATTGTTCAACCAGACGCGCGCATTTTTTGTGAACAACAAACTGCCGCCGCAGGAATTTAGCAAACAGATCGCTTTCAACGTCATTCCGCAAATCGACGTATTCATGGATGACCGCGCCACCAAGGAAGAGTGGAAGATGGCGGTTGAGACGAAAAAAATCCTTGATCCTAAAATTAAGGTCCACGCCAACTGCGTGCGCGTCCCTGTGTTTCTAGCCCATTCTGAAATGGTCAACGTTGAGTTCGAGAGTGAAATCACCGTCGATCAGGCACGTCAGGCCTGGCAGAAATTCAAGGGAATTACGCTGATCGATCTTGAGTCAGAAATGGAATTCGTCACGCCAGCCGAAATTCAGGGCGAAGATGATGTCTTCATCAGCCGCGTGCGCCATGATCATACGGTTGATTACGGCCTGAACTTCTGGTGCGTTTCGGACAATCTGCGCAAGGGTGCCGCCCTGAACGCTGTCCAGATCGCCGAAGTGCTGATCAAGAATTACCTGAAAAAAGCCTAGAAACTATCTAGCGTTTGCAGCAGGGCGATATCAGTGATGTCCTCATAGGACTCATTAGCATCTGCCACGGTTGTGACCTTGGTAGGTGCAACCGGATTGCTTTGAAACGCCAGAACACCAATCACCAGCGCCACGCAAGCCGTTGCCGAAAAGGCGCTGGCCCAGCGCAGCGAGAAAAAGCTGGCTTTGCGGTTTTCATTGCCTGCCACATGCTGGCGGTGTGAAAGGGCAAACTCAGTCATCTGCTCAAGGCGCGCGCTCGGCAAGACAGGTACATCCTTAACCACATTAAAAAATTTATCCATGTTGGCCTCCGTATTTCTGTTGCGGCAGATGTACTGCCAATGTTTTCAAGCCGCGTGCAATCAGGTGTTCGACTGCCTTTTCCGTGGTCGCCATCGTGCGGGCGACTTCGCGGCGCTCATTCTCATGGAAGTACGTCAGAAGAATCGCTTCCTGTTGACGCTTGGGCAGAACCTCCAGTGAGGTGAGCAGAATTTTGTTATGCTCTTTACGCAGTAACTGGGCACTGGCCGTCTCATCAATCGCCACAGTTTCTTCGTTGATCTCCGCCGTCTTTGGCTTTTTACGGTGCAGATCAATACAACTTGTATAAGTCAGGCGGCTCACATAACTGATCACCGATCCCCCCGATTTCCAGCGTGGCGCCGTTTGCCACAATTTTATCAGCACTTCCTGCACGGCATCCTCGGCTGCGGCGCGGTCGCCGTTGACCAAGCGATACGCCATAGCAAACATGCGCTGGCCAAGAGCCGCGCTCAGTTTGCGAAAGGCGGTTTGATCGCCTTTCGCGGTCTCCTCAATCCACGTTGTCAGCGTGTCGTTATCGGCAGTGTTATTCAGGCTGTTCTCCACCATCCGGCGCCATTCCGCCATCTCGAAGACCACGTTTACCTTCGCCGCGGCCTTTGAAATGCTGGCGCAGTTTTTCACGCAACATCTCGCGACCCTTGTTCATTTCATCCTTGGTCACGGTGCCACTCTTATCAGCATCCAGTTTATCAAATATTTCATTCACACGCTTCTTGTGGGCGGCCAGCATCTCGTCTCTGGTCAGGGCACCGTCTTTATCGACATCAGCTTGATCGAACATCGCGCCGCCCTTTTTAGGGTCCATCAGACCCCCTTGCTGAGGTGGGCCACCAGCTCCGGGGCCAGCGCCTTCAGGAGCAGGTGGAGCGCCTTCGGGTGCCGGGGCATCTGCGGGTGGTGTGCCATCCTCGGCCAACACGGCAGAAAATGGCGACGCGCCCAGCAGCAGGGCGGTGGTGGTCAAAGTCAGGGCCAAATGGCGTTTCAGCATCGGAACAGCTCCTTTTCAGCGATTGTAAGGGAACACCCCTCCAAGCGGTAGATCTTGTATATAAATAGAACGGTATATTGGCAGAAATCCCCCCATAAAATGAGATTTTATAAGGCCAGAGCCAGTTTTTAGCCAGATTTAGCTAGGTCTTAATGAAATGTAACTTCTTTGGTTTGACCCCGAATAACCCTATGGTAGACAAAGGAATTCATCATGATCGACCGCCGCAGTTTTATCGTTATGGCTGGCGCAGTAAGTGCCGTGGCACTTCTGCCTGTTCCGGCCTTCAGCCAAGAAAGGTTTGCCGTTACTATGTCCGACGAAGAATGGAAAAAGAAACTCACCCCCGAACAATTCCGCGTGCTCCGCGAAGAGGGTACAGAGCGCGCTTTTACGTCCCCTCTGAATGACGAGCACCGTTCAGGGATCTTTAAATGCGCCGGTTGTGGCTGGGAGCTCTTTTCTTCTGATGCCAAATTTGACAGCGGCACAGGCTGGCCATCCTTTTTCAAGCCCCTCAAAGAGGGCGCGGTCGGGCAATCGACAGATTATAAGCTTGTGATGCCTCGCACCGAGGTTCACTGCGCGAATTGCGGTGGGCATCTGGGGCATGTCTTTGATGACGGACCGGCCCCAACCGGTAAACGGTTTTGCATGAATGGCGTAGCCATGACCTTTGTCCCAAAGGCAGAAGAATAATCGTTTCCCAGGATTTCACTAAATAAATCAGGGGGTTGCTTGTTTGAGCGGCCTTAATCATCTATAATAGAGGCTGGCAGTCGTTTTAGCACCAGACAGGGGGTCGGGGCGTGTCCGATCAGCAGATTGTTTCTTCTATTTCACCGATGCATGAAAAAGATCCCGTCAAACTTCTGACCTGGGGTTATATTCTGGCCCTAGCCATCATTGGCTTTATGTCGGTCAGTATTCATCTGATGATCAACAAGATCGTTGCCGAGCAGGACAGCGTGGCAACCATCATCAGCAAGAGCATGGGCCAGATTACGCTTGCTCAGGCAATCGCTCTCGATGCCACAACTTATGTTCATCAGCCTGATAGTAAAAGTCTTGGTGGCCTGAAGGACTCGGTCAAGCAGATGCGGGACACGCATACGATGCTGGTCAAGCAAGGTATGAATAAGGATGATGCCACTAACGTCGCTCCTGAAATTCTTGTCCGTATCTATTTCGATCCCCCCTATGAGTTGAATACCAAAGTTCTTGGCTACCTCGAGCATGCCGACAAATTGATAGCCAAGGACGCAGCCACCTTATCCGCAAGCGATCCTGATTATACCGAAATGATGAAGCAGGTTGAGGGGACTCTCGGCGCGGCCCTCAACGCGTCCCTGTTTTCCTATGAGGCGGAAATCGTCGATAAGATCAATAAATTGCAGGCCTTTCAGCGCATGGCGATCTTCGTAATTATTGCCACCTTGATTTGCGAAGCATTCTTTATTTTCATGCCGCTGGTTAGCCGCGTGCGACGCTATGCAGAGGAGCTGAAGCGGATCACCATGACCGACCTGCTGACAGGTATCGGCAATCGCAGGTATTTCGTTTTCCGTGGCTCGCAGGAAATTCAGCGGGCACGCCGTCTCCGCAAAGAGCTATGCCTCGCTTTGATCGATCTCGACCGTTTCAAGATGATCAACGATAACTATGGCCATAAGTCAGGCGATATGGTTCTACAGCAATTTACTGAAGTGATTCAAAAATGTATGCGCCACGAAGACGTATTCGCACGGTTGGGCGGGGAAGAGTTTTCCGTACTGCTTCCGCATACATCTTCAGATGATGGGTTACGCATTGTCGAGCGGATGCGCATGGCTGTTGAGGCTACCGAATTCCAGATCGACCGCGGCCTGCGTTGCCGCCTGACGATGAGCGCCGGATTGACCCGCGTCAATCTCAGCCATGATGATTTTGAAGCCGCAATCGTGCTTGCCGATGTTGCCATGTATGATGCGAAGCGCTCGGGGCGCAATAAAGTTGTCTTCAAGGAGGCCGAAAGCTTTTTTGATGAGTCTGAGCCGCCTGCCAACGTTGTCCCGATTAAGCCAGCCTGAAATCCCGCATTTCCTTGTGCGCGCTCTTTAAGTTCCGGGTTGGAAAAGCCCTGATCTTTCATTAGTATTCCCCCATACATATGTTTGTATAAATTTGCCTCGAGGCTTCCATGACTCAATCCTCTTCACGCCCGCTCTCGCCCCATCTACAGATCTGGAAATGGACGCTGACGATGGCTTTGTCGATTTTTCACCGTGCGTCCGGCTGCGCCCTCGCGATTGGCACGGTCGTTTTGGTCTGGTGGCTTGTTGCTGCCGTTGGCGGGGCCGGGGCCTATGACAGTTTCCTCACCTGCATCAAGTCGACCACAGGACAGGTTATGCTGTTTGGCTGGTCGCTGGCGCTTTATTTCCATCTCTGCTCCGGCATTCGGCATCTGCTTATGGATACGGGACGCCTGCTGACCATCAAGGGATCTGACCGGGCTGGTATCATTATTTTCCTCGCGACAATTTTGCTTACGCTTGGTACTTGGGCGACCCTGAAAGGCTGGATCTGATCATGACGCTGAAATGGGAATTCTCTGCGTACAAGAACCCGATTGCACGGGCGCGCGGACTTGGTGCGGCTCATCATGGCACCCATCACTGGATTTCACAGCGCCTGACTGCTGTGCTGAATATTCCCCTGACCATCTGGGCTATCTGGTCCGTGGTGGGCTTGGCGCAAGCGGATTACGCTACGTTTCAGGACTGGATCGCAACCCTGCCTAATCCACTGTTGCTGGGGCTTTTCGTGATGTCGACCTTTTATCATGCCGCACTGGGTTTACAGGTCGTAATTGAGGACTATGTCCATTGCGAACTTTATAAACTCCTTTCGCTATTCGCCGTCCGGATCGGGCTCTTCGGCCTCGCCATGACGACACTTTTTTGTATTCTCAAACTCGCGCTCTAAGGTTTAAACAAGATGCCTGCCGCTTATCAGATTATTGATCATGAATATGATGTCGTCGTTGTTGGCGGCGGAGGCGCGGGTCTGCGCGCGGTCATGGGCATGGCTGAAAAAGGTCTCAAGACCGCCTGCCTGACAAAAGTATTCCCGACGCGGTCGCACACAGTCGCGGCGCAGGGTGGAATTTCCGCTGCGCTCGGCAACATGGGTGAAGACGACTGGCGCTTTCACTTTTACGATACGATCAAAGGCTCAGATTGGCTCGGCGATCAGGACTGCATCGAATATATGTGCCGCGAAGCGATCCCGGCGATCATCGAGCTCGAACATTTCGGCGTGCCGTTTTCGCGCACTCCGGAAGGCAAAATCTATCAACGTGCCTTCGGCGGGATGACGACGCATTACGGACAAGGCACCGCCCAGCGCACCTGCGCCGCCGCCGACCGGACGGGTCACGCGATTCTTCATACGCTGTATACCCAGGCCCTGAAACATAAGGCCGAATTCTTTATCGAATATTTCGCGCTCGATCTGATTATGGGAGACGAGGGCGATTGTCTCGGTGTGATGGCCTGGAACCTGAATGACGGAACCATTCACCGCTTCCGTGCACACCAGACTGTGCTCGCGACCGGTGGCTATGGCCGGGCCTATTTCTCGTGTACGTCCGCGCATACTTGTACAGGTGATGGCAGTGCGATGGCGCTGCGCGCCGGGCTGCCGCTTCAGGATATGGAATTCGTTCAGTTCCACCCGACGGGGATTTATGGCTCAGGTTGTCTGATTACCGAAGGTTCGCGCGGCGAAGGGGGCTACCTGACCAACTCGGAAGGGGAGCGTTTCATGTTACGCTACGCCCCGTCTGCCAAAGACCTCGCCTCCCGCGACGTCGTTTCGCGCTCTATGACCATCGAAATCCGCGAAGGACGTGGTGTCGGGACGCATAAAGATCATATTCACCTTCACCTTGAACATCTCGAGCCGGATATTATCCATTCCCGCCTGCCGGGGATTGCTGAAACGGCCAAGATTTTCGCCGGAGTTGATGTTACCAAAGAGCCAATCCCTGTTCTGCCGACCGTGCACTATAATATGGGCGGCGTGCCTACAAATTTCCGCACTGAGGTTATCAACCCAACGCAAAACGATCCGAACCGGATTGTGCCTGGCCTCATGGCAATCGGCGAAGCGGCCTGTGTTTCTGTGCATGGAGCGAACCGTCTCGGATCGAATTCGTTGCTTGATCTCGTTGTGTTCGGCCGAGCCGCCGCCATCCGCGCGGCCGAAACCGTCGTGCCGGGTGCCAAACATAAATCCCTTGGTGCAGATAAAGGGGAGCGGGCGCTCGAGCGCTTTGATCGCCTGCGTCTTGCCAATGGCAGCGTCCCGACCACTCAGGTACGCAAGGATATGCAGCGCACCATGCAGGATCATGCCGCTGTGTTCCGCACCGGCGAGTCGCTCTCAGAGGGTTGTCAGAAGATCGATCAGGTTTTCCAGATGCGCAACGATATGCGGATCGCCGACCGCTCGCTGATTTTTAATACTGATCTCGTTGAAGCTATCGAGCTCGATAATCTGCTTTACCAATCGGTCGTCACGTTGCATTCCGCAGTCAACCGTCAGGAAAGCCGCGGCGCACACGCCCGAGAAGATTTCCCGGACCGCCACGATGAGGAATGGATGAAGCATACGGTAACGTGGTGCAATGATCAGGGCCAGACAGCCATAGGCTACCGCCCTGTGATCATGCACACATTGACCCGTGATGTTGAACCGGTCCCACCGAAGAAGCGCGTTTACTAAGCTTTTTTAAAAATAAATGTGAAGTCAGCGGTAACCTCTGTTTAACTCGCTTCCAGCGTGCGGACGTTGTCCTGCTGTTGTATTGTGAGAGCGGCAACTTTTTTAGTCGTCGGTTCAGGTGGCTTATCATTCGCGGGCCAGTAATAACCAACCGCCGCAGCGCCGCCTGTTATCACCGAGAAGGCAACAGCAGACCAGCGTTTTCTAAGACGGTAAGAGAGTGTACCTTCATTCCCGATATACTCAGCGCCATACTCCTCGGCAAATTTATCGGCAACAGCTTCGCCAGCAGCAACAGCAGCCAGCAATGCCGATGATATTCCCACCCCTACGACTGCTCCACGCCCCGGAGTTCCGTTAGCAGCATACCCGACTGCTGCTCCAAATGCCGCCCCGAGCGCGTTGGCGACGACAGTAGACGTTGCAGCGTCGAATACTCCATTTGTTAAATAGGGTTCGATGCGATCTATAAACGATAGTATGCGCTCACGGCGGGTATTTTCAGGATTGGGTGAAACAGCAGTCATTTTTTGGCCTTTTTTAAAAAATCACGGTCAGTCAAATATCAAATTTTGACATAAGGTGCAATTATTTATGTGAAATATCGCAGTCTATGGTGGTACCTTTTGTCATCGCACAAGCAACGATTGGCAATTAATGCAGAAAAGCCCGGTGTATTGCCGGGCTTTTACAATCTTTTCAGGTGAAAAGGACTTAGCCCATTTGCCCTTGGCCTGGAGTTGGGAGTGGGGGAACATTTAGCGCAGGATTTGCCGAGGCGTGATCATGGATGGTTTTAATGGTATACGCCGCAGCAGCTATGTCTTCTTCGCCTACCTGAGAACAGACAAATGCAAATGTATCAAGTTGAGCCTGAAGTTGCGCGGCAGGTACTACAACGCCGCTTTCGAGCGTTGAGACTAATGTTGCGCCAGCTTCATGGAAGAGATCTTTCATAGCAAACCCTCTTTTTTGTTAAGTTCGGTTTGAGATTAAGATAACTTTTCAATATTAGTCAATTATTATTCATACCACCCATGCGAAAAGCAGGGGGCTATTTGTCCCATGCAGGAGCCCAGTCCGGATTGACCAAACGGCCTTCCGGCCGGGAAAGACCAGAGATTTCCGCCATGTCTGCGGGGGTAAGAGAAAAATCAAAGATATCGAAATTGTTTTTGATATTTTCCGGGCTCGCCGCCTTGGGAATAGCTGCGACATTGTCCTGTTGCAGGAGCCAACGCAAAGTGACCTGACCCGGATTTTTGTTATATCTTTTACCGATCTCAGCAAGCGTTGCCGACTGGCTGACCTGCCCCCGGGCGAGTGGGCAATAGGCAGTCAAAAACATGTCATGCGTCCTAATAAAATCGAGAACAGGCTTCTGAGATAAATAAGGATGATATTCGACCTGATTGTTGGCGAGCGGAGCGCCGAGATTCTCGGTGGCCTCGCGCATCTGGGCGACAGTGAAATTAGAGACACCTATCAAAACTGCTTTCCCTGCATCTTTGACGGCTTGAAGTGCGCGCAGCTGTTCCTCAAGGGGGACGGTATCAGTTGGCCAGTGAATCAGCAGCAAATCGACGTAATCGGTCTTAAGCTTACGCAAGCTGTCTTCGACTGATTTCTGCAAGGCATCATCGCCAAGATTGCTCATCCAGACTTTGGTCGTCAGAAAGACTTGGTCGCGGGGAATACCACCTTCCCGGATGCCGGTGCCGACAGCCGCTTCATTCTCATATATCTGGGCCGTATCGATATGGCGATACCCGGTCGAGAGAGCCAGTTTTATCGCCTCGCTGCACTCGGTATCGCGCAGCTTCCAGGTGCCAAATCCAAGTGCAGGAATGGCTTTATTGTGGATTTTCAATGTGATCATGCGGCACCCCCTGTTCAAACCAGTCATTTATCCCATGTAAGTCTAAAGGAAAGACCTCTGAGACTTAACCATTTCCTAAAGATGAACTGGGTAAACTATAGATTAAGGGTGTTTTGCGATGCAGAAACGGCCATCTAAAGGGATTGCGAAGGCGATTACCTTCCATGAGTTCGAAAGCTCACGGCGGGCTTCCTCCCGGCCACCTGAACCCCATGAAAGCGCGCTCAACCGTATTTTTACGTCTTTGGCCCATGTGACGGGGCTGACCCGGTATGCGCGCCTGCGCCTCGTTCGCCAGATCGAGCAGACTGACAAAGAGGTCTCAGCCCGAATCCAGCACCTTTATCAGCTGCTGAATACCGTCGTCGATGGCGGGTGGGTTGGATTATGGACATCAGTCCGGGTGTGCGCGGGGGCAGTTTGATCGTCGCGGATGCCGTATGGCCAAAGGGCTTTGAAAATTGTATGGTTGAAGGGTCTTACGTAGAGAAACTTCATGGCTAAATTTTCCCTCCCCCAGAATTCCAAAGTCAAACCCGGTCAAAAAATTGACGCCGCTCCCGGCGCCAAACGGGTCAAGACCTTCAAGATTTACCGCTTTGATCCGGATACGGGCGAAAATCCACGCCTTGATGAGTTCACGATTGATCTCGACCGCTGTGGTCCGATGGTTCTCGACGCGATCATCCATATTAAAAATGACATCGACAGCACGCTGACCTTCCGCCGCTCCTGCCGCGAGGGGATTTGCGGATCCTGCGCTATGAATATCGACGGCTCGAATACACTCGCCTGTCTCAAGCCGATTGCCGATGTGAAATCCGATATCAAGATTACCCCGCTGCCGCATATGCCGGTGATCAAGGACCTCGTGCCTGATACCACCCATGTCGCCGCCCAGTACGCGTCGATTGAACCATGGATGAAAACGGATTCTCCCGCACCAGCCCGTGAACGTCTGCAAAGCGCAGCGGATGCCGATCTGCTCAATGGCGACGATGGCAAAGGTCCGGCAGCCTGTATTCTGTGTTTCTGCTGTTCAACGTCTTGCCCAAGTTACTGGTGGAACGGCGACCGTTTCCTCGGCCCGGCCATTCTCCTGCAGGCGTATCGCTGGATTGCAGATACCCGCGACGAAGCCACCGGCGACCGTCTCGATGCATTGGAAGACCCGTTCCGTCTTTACCGTTGCCACACCATTATGAATTGTACCCGGACCTGTCCGAAGGGGCTCAATCCGGCCAAAGCCATTGCTGAAATCAAAAAACTGATGGTCGCGCGCACTTAATATTTTATCTACAAACAGATTACAGGGGAGAAAATTCATGGATCAGGCAGTACTTCAAGAGCTTTTGAAAGTGTGGCTGATGCCATCGATTGTCAGTGCCATAGCCGCCTTTATGCTTGGCTTGGTCTGGTATCACCCCAAAGTCCTTGGTAACAAATGGATCGAAGCCCGGGGCAAAACATGGGAAGACCTGCCCAAGACGCCGACACCGTTCATCATCTCCTTTCCTTTGTGGTTCCTGACCTCGCTGTTTTTCACCTTCATGGTGATTTACTTTAATATCAACAGCACCGCAGAAATCTTCCTGTTGGCCTGTTTGCTGTGGGTTGCGTTCACGATGCCACCACTGGTCATGGGCTCGCTCTATACGGGCGATCCATTCAGCGCCGTGGCTGTCGATGCCTCCTATCAGCTTGCTGGGTATTATGCGATCGCATTGACCCACATCGTTTTGCAGGCGCTATCGCTTATTTGAAGTGCATGAGATCGTATTAAAAAGCCCGCTTCAGAGCGGGCTTTTTTTATTCTTTGCCGAGTATATTACGGGCATTCTCTTTCTGCTGCTTCAGCCAGATATTCATGTGCGGCTGGCCGTTTTTAGCTTCGTATTTCTCGTAGTATTCCTGATGATACTCTTCTGCATCATAAAAATTCTTGAACGGCAGGACCTTGGTAGCGATAGGCTTTTTAAAGCGCTTTGATGAGGTGTAACCTGCGATAAGGTCCTCAGCAGTTTTTCGTTGCGCTTCATCCATAGCAAAGATCGCAGATGTGTATTGAAAGCCAATGTCCGGCCCTTGGCCATCAGCCTGCGTTGGATCATGGGCCCGGGTCATAAAGAAATCGACCAGATCTTTATAAGAAACTTTCTGCGGGTCGAAAACAATTTCGACCGACTCGCGGTGCCCCGTTTCATGGGATGATACCTGATCATAGGTCGGGTTTTTCTCATCGCCTCCGGCATAGCCGGAGCGGGTATAGAGAACCCCGTCGATACGGCGGAATTCACTTTCTACACACCAGAAACAACCCCCGGCAAAGACCGCGACCGAATAGCCATCAGGCTTTTCATCGAGGATGGTTGCACTTGGCTTATAATCTGGCGTTGTCAGGATTTCGCTGAAGCCCCGGCCTGACCACAGGGTGATACTGGAAATAGCGCAGACGATTGCGACAATAGCTGTAAACAGGCGTTTCTTCATGGCATTCATCCCTGTAAGATATAGCATTCTTTCTTGAATTCGAGGCTTGCGTGGAAAAGTTACAAAATCGCCGACAAATCTGGTCCTGGGCCCTGTATGACTGGGCGAATTCAAGCTTCACGACGATTATCCTGACGTTCGTCTATGCAACATATTTTGTCAAAGTCGCCGCACCCAACGCGACCGATGGCGCAGCGTGGTGGAGTTACGCGCTCGCGGCTTCTGGGTTTGGTCTTGCCGTCTTGGGTCCGGTCTGCGGCGCCTTGGCGGATCACATGGGGCGGCTGAAGCGCTGGACGTTTCTTGGCATGATGCTTTGTCTGATCGGTTCAGGATTGATGTGGTTCGCCGTTCCATATCAAGGCATGGGACCCATCTGGCTGGTTCTAATTGCCTTGGTTGTAGCGAATATTGGCTTTGAACTCAGTATTGTCTTTAATAACGCGCTTCTGACAGAAGTCACCACACATGACCAGCTGGGGCGCGTATCAAGTCTTGCGTGGGGGATAGGATATTTCGGCGGATTGGTCAGTCTTGTCGTTGTCTTGTTCGGCCTGATCGGGCTGGGCGACATAAAGCCATGGATCACCTTGCCAACAGAACACTCCGAACATATCCGTGCCTGTGTCATCGTCGTGATAATTTGGTACGCGCTGTTCTCGCTGCCATTTTTTCTGTTTGTAAAAGATAGGCCAGATAGTTCGCTAGGTTTTGGACAGGCAATAAGGGCGGGAATGACCTCCCTGAAAAAAAGCCTGCGCGACCTGTTACAGGATCGGACGTGGCGAAATTTTATGGTGGGAAGTGCGATTTACCGCGACGGGCTGACGACACTTTTTTCTTTAGGCGGCGTCTATGCCGCGACGCGTTATGGGCTGGAGACCGCTGACATTCTGCTGTTTGGTATTTTTATAAATGTAACTGCCGGACTTGGCTGCGTGGCGGCATCTTTTCTCGAGGATCGTTTTGGCTCCCTCCGTGTAACGCGCTCAAGCCTGTTGATCATGACTCTGCTTGGTCTGGTCGTTTTGTGGGCCCCTGATAAGACAATCTTTTTTGCATCGACCCTGACGCTCGGACTTTTTGTCGGCCCGGTGCAATCGGCAAGCCGGACTCTGGTTGCACGGTTATCGCCTCCTGAAGAAGTGACAGAAAGATACGGTGTTTATGCACTGACCGGTCGGGCCGTGGCTTTTATGGGTCCGCTGGCATTCGGCTTGGCAACCGATATCTTCAAAACCCAGCAAGCTGGAATGGCTACCATCTTGCTGTTCTGGATCGTCGGTTTTATGATGATCAGAACTTTGCGTGAGCCAGTATGATCATTAAAAATTTGCCATCCACAAACTGTAACGAACGCCGCAACGATCAGGCTCCGAGTATGATCATCCTGCATTACACGGGAACGCGCAGCGCGCAGGAAGCGGAAGAGATTTACCTTACGCCCGACAAGGTTGCCCCCCATTATATGGTCGATGGCACCGGCAATATCACGCAATATGTCGATGAAAAGAAGCGCGCATGGCATGCTGGAATATCGAGCTGGGGACGGATGGATGATATCAATTCGGCATCAATCGGTATTGAAATCTGGAATACCGGGCATGAGTATGATCTGGAAGAATTTCCAGATGTGCAGATTATCGCCGTGATCGATCTGGTGCGCGACATAAGGGACCGCAATGACATTCCTGACTATCACATCCTCGGGCACTCCGATGTCGCCCCGGGGAGAAAAATCGATCCGGGTGAGAAATTCCCATGGGATAAGCTGGCGAGTGCCGGTCTTGGCCTGATGCCGCAGGTGACAAACGAAGATGAATTACTGGCTGCGCACTGGATGGATCAGCCGGAGCTTATTCTTTCTGCGCTCAAGGAATACGGGTACGATCCAAGTGTCGATGTGAATATTCTTTTGCGGGAATTCCGCCGCCATTTTCTCCCGGCGACTCTGGATGACTGGGGCGCGGACATGCCGACTTGCAGCGCGCTTGCGGCATTGACCCGCCAGAAGCGCAAGCTCAAGTTTGACAGGGATCACCGTTCCGTCGCATAGTCGCCCCGCCAGATGGCCGGATGACCGCTCTTATGAAAGTAAGGGAGGAAAGTCCGGACTTCACGGAAGCACGGTGCCAGCTAACGGCTGGGCGGCGTAAGCCGACGGAAAGTGCAACAGAAAGAAACCGCCAACGGCCCTTTCGGGGGTGCGGGCAAGGTTGAAATGGTGCGGTAAGAGCGCACCGCTCGTCTGGTAACAGACAGGCATGGCAAACCCCACCGGAAGCAAGGCCAAATAGGGATCGCGTTGTACCAGTTTCCAGGTCTGCGGTCCGGGTAGGTTGCTCGAGGGGCGAGGCGACTCGTCTCCCAGATGAATGGTCATCCATCGCGCAAGCGAAGACAAAATCCGGCTTATAGGCCGTCTGGCAAATTTTTCTGAAG
>CAYJDG010000009.1:28138-32478 GCA_964368875.1 uncultured Pseudobdellovibrionaceae bacterium | reverse complement strand
TCAGCTTAGCCATTATACTAGCTGAACCGCATTCGATTTCATAACTGTGCTTTAGGCGGTTTTGGCTTCTGGCTCAGGCGCAGCTTCCGGAACCGTCTCTGTGGGGGGCACTGGGGCAGGTGGGGTCGTCGCCGCCGCCTGAAACTCTGCCTCGGGAGTTGCCGGCTCAAGCGCCTCTTCCGGCGCGCCTGGAATGATACTGAATTCATCAATCGTCGCATCTGGCTGGGTCCGCAGCGTAAATAACATCGTTTCCAGAAACTCTGGTGAAATGCCGAGGATCACGTACATGCCATCCGTTGGATCTTTGGGATTGTGACCGAGCGCGATGAATTCCTGTATTAGCTGAAATAATTCTTCATAGGTGCCGCCCTCTTTCTGCATTTTTTCAAAGCGGAGGCGGCGAGGATCCTTTGACGGATCAAATGATGGATCGGCATGAATGGTCATAATATATATTCCCTTTTAAAAATATTTGCCCTGAACTAACGGCAGCCAAAGAATTTGGTTCAGATTTATAATTGACGTAACATTTATTAAGAGGAGCAAAAACTTATCCACAGACTAGCCCCCAGTTCTGCCAACATCTTTTTGCGGGACAGGCACTTCGATTCATTTGACCGCCCATAAAAGCCCATGGTATCCCATTAGATACAGGTTAAATCCCAATCGGGGAGGGATTCGACTTACCGTAATTTTCTCTCAGGGGTGAGACCAGCTTTTCATGCCGCTTTTCCTTTCCACTTTCACCAACAGGATCGATAAAAAGGGCCGGATTTCCGTCCCTGCAGCGTTCCGGTCGGCGCTGGTCGGGCAGGCGTTTCAAGGTGTGGTGCTGTTCAAGGGAACATCTCACGCGTGTCTCGAAGGATTCGATTACGGCACGATGGCTGAATTGAGCGATCGCCTTGATCACTTCGATCTTTTTTCCAATCAGCAGGACGATCTCGCGACGTCTATCTTCGCAGAAGCCGTGCAGTGCCCGTTCGACAGTGAAGGCCGTATTGGGTTACCCGAACATATGGTTGAGTATGCCGGTTTTAAAGAGAACGTTGTCTTTACCGGACTTGGCCGTAAGTTTCAGCTCTGGGATGCTGCAGCTTTTGAGAAACGCCGCACCGATGCCCGCGCGAATGTCATCAAACAAAATCTGACGCTACCGCGCCTGAGAAATGCGGAGGCCTCGTGATGGAGCAGCCTGCGCCACATATTCCCGTCATGCTGAATGAAGTTTTGGCAGCCCTTGGTCCGCAGGATGATGAGACCTATGTGGACGGCACCTTTGGCGCGGGTGGATATACGCGCGGAATGCTCGATGCAGCAAAATGCAATGTCATTGCAATTGATCGCGATCCAAGTGCGTTTGCTCATGCCGCGCCGTGGAAAGATACCTACGGTTCACGCCTGACGTTCGTGCAGGGGGCGTTTTCGCAGATCAAAGAGCATCTGGCAGCGCTCGGCCTTGAGAAGGTCGATGCAATCGTTCTCGATATCGGTGTCTCCTCAATGCAGATCGATCAGCCGGAACGGGGATTTTCATTCCGCTTCGATGCGCCGCTCGATATGCGAATGGACACAACGCAAGGTCGGACCGCGGCGGATGTCGTCAATGCGACGCCCGAGAAGGAATTGGCGGATATCATTTATACTTATGGCGAGGAGCGTCATTCGCGCCGGATCGCCGCCGCTATCGTTAAAGCACGGCTGACCAAGCGTATCGAAACTACGCGCGAGCTGACGGATATCATTCGCTCAGTCGTGCATTTTTCGCATAAAGATAAAATCGATCCCTCCACACGCACGTTTCAAGCGTTGCGTATCTATGTGAACGACGAACTTGGCGAGCTTGAGCGTGTGCTTGAAGCGAGCGAAGATGTCCTTGGTGAAGGTGGCCGTCTGGTCGTCGTCACGTTCCATTCGCTCGAAGACCGTATTGTTAAAACCTTCCTCAATGACCGGGCCAAACCTGCCCCGGCCCCCTCCCGTTATCTGCCCGCGTCCGCGTCAGCAGAAAATTCCCAGACGTTCTCCCTGATCACCCGTAAGGCTCTGATCGCCCAAGATGATGAAACTTCCCTGAACCCCCGCGCCCGTTCTGCCAAATTGCGCGCTGCTACAAGGACTGCTGCATGAAATTTGTCCTCAAACTCTCGTCATTCACTGCCTTGCTGCTGGCATTGTTGTCCGGTGGAGCTTTGTTCTGGGTTTCCCAGCAGGTGCAGAAGGGTGAGCGCGAACAACGTAAACTTCAGCAGGTTGTTTCGCAGGAACAGGAAGCAATCCGCGTGCTGGATGCAGAATGGGATTATCTCAATCGTCCAGACCGTCTCGAAGAGATGGCGAATGAATATCTGAAGATGACGCCAATCAAAGCGGATGGTCTGGTGCAGAATGTCAGCATGATTCCGGAGCCCGTAACGATACCATTGCCTCCGAAAGGCAAGCCGGTGTTTGTCTCGACCGAAACCAAACCCAAACCCAAAACGCCAACCGCGCTTCCTGCAATCCGTCCTGCGCCACCTGCCGCACCTATTACCAAGGACGAACAGAGTTTTGATCAGCTTCTAGACACATTGCAGCAGGAGGCGCAATGAGCCGCTCGCCATTTAATAAACTATCGATGCGGATCAAGGGTGAAAAAAGTTCAGCCCTCGATCTGGCGCGTGGGCGGATTGTTCTCATCGTCGGCTTATTCACGCTTTTCTACATCGTCGTTGCAGCCCGTCTCGTCGATGCGACTCTGATTCAAGGCTACTTCCTGAAAAATGAAGAAACTGCCGGGATAGAAGAAAATCAGACTCAGGCCCTTAAAGACGATGGCCAGCACCGTCGGGCAGACATTATCGACCGTAACGGCGTCCTCCTCGCTACCTCATTAAAGACCGCGTCCCTGCATGCAGATCCCAAACTGATTCTCGATCCTGTCGGCACTGCCAAAGCACTGGTCAAAATATTTCCTGATTTGACCTATGGTGAAACCTTACGCCGGTTGCAGGAAAAGAAACGCTTTGTGTGGATCAGGCGTAACCTGACACCGGACGAACAAAAACAAATCCTCAATATCGGCGATCCAGGTTTGGCGTTTGCCTATAATTATCGGCGTTTTTATCCGCAAGGACCGCTGACGTCTCACATGGTTGGCTACAGTGATGTTGATGGGCGTGGACTCGCCGGAGTTGAGCGAAGCTTTAACAAAATCATCTCTACAGACACGGCTCCCGTCAGGCTCACTCTTGATATCAGACTTCAGCATATTCTGCGCCGTGAGCTGCGCCGGACGATGGCAGATTTTACGGCCAAGGCGAGTGCCGGTGTCATAATGGATGTTCATACAGGTGAAGTGCTTGCGGCTGTCTCCCTGCCGGATTTCGATCCACAGACTCCGAATGCTCGGCCCAACGAAATGTTCAACCGCGTGACGCTTGGCGTTTTCGAAATGGGGTCGATCTTTAAAATTTTTACCACTGCCGCTTTGCTCGATAAGACGCATGCGACGATGGGAACCACCTATAATACGATGGTGCCATTACAGCGCTATGGACGAAAAATTTCCGACTATCACCCTGAGAAGCATCCTTTGACGGTTCCGGAAGTGTTTATGCACTCCTCGAATATCGGTACCGCGCTGATGGCGGAGACTATCGGAACTACGGCCTTACGCAATTTTTACACAGATATCGGTTTAACCCGCAAAGAAGATTTTGAGATCGATGAAGTAGGGGCACCACTGCTACCGAACCCATGGCGCGAAATCAGCACGCTCACGGCATCCTACGGCCACGGTATTGCGGTTACGCCGTTACAGGTTGTCGCGGCATCCGCCTCGATCATCAATGGTGGGACGTTGGTTAAGCCAACCCTGATCAAGGCTGAAGACGGGGCAGTGCCCAAGCAATATAATATTCGCGTTGTGCGGCAGGAAACATCCCTGAAGATGCGCCAGCTCATGAGACTGGTTGTGACGGAAGGAACAGGTGGTAATGCCGATGTCCCTGGATATATGGTTGGTGGTAAAACCGGTACGGCAGATAAGGCTGTGAACGGTCGCTATGCTGCTGATAAGCGAATGTCATCCTTTATGGCCGTCTTTCCGATTAACGATCCAAAATATGTCGTGTTCACAATGTTTGACGAGCCGCAGCCTAACAAGAAAAGTTATGGCTTCGCGACTGCCGGTTGGGTCGCTGCTCCGGCCGTCAGTCGTGTCATCTCTTCGATGGTGCCGCTTCTCAATATGAAACCTTTACAGGGCCAGCCGGATATTTCCGAGCCGCTCGAACAATTCGTCTCTTTCAAGCCGGAGGAGCATTGATGCCAAAACTTTCTGCCCTGCTTGGCCG
>CAYJDG010000009.1:22655-28038 GCA_964368875.1 uncultured Pseudobdellovibrionaceae bacterium | reverse complement strand
CATCTGGCCGATCTTGCTGCAGGTGGGATTACACATCTGGCTATAGAAGCCTCCAGCCATGGCCTGCATCAATACCGCCTCGACGGCGTAAAAATTAAGGCGGCAGGGTTCACCAACCTGACCCGCGACCATCTGGATTATCATGCGACGATGGAAGAATACCGTGACGCCAAGCTGCGGCTCTTCAGTGATATTCTTGAAGATGACGGCATCGCAGTTATCAATGCTGATGTTCCTGAAGCCAAGGATGTTATTGCTTCGTGTGAAGCTAAAAATTTGCGCTGCTGGACGTATGGTGAGCAAGGCCGCGAGATGAAACTTCTTGAGCGCACCGCAGTGGCGCAAGGCCAGTTGCTGAAGCTTGAGCTGATGGGCCGCAAATGCACGTTTACGCTGCCGCTGGTTGGGGCGTTTCAGGCCATGAACGTTCTCTGTGCTGCTGGTCTGGCAATTGCGCTCGATGAGAAAAAACTGGATGACATTCTGGATGTTTTGCCGTTGCTTGAGGGCGTTGCCGGACGCTTACAGTTGGTGCCAGGTCATCCAAAAGGCGCCGCGGTCTATGTCGATTATGCCCATACGCCCGACGCGCTCGAAAATATCCTTTCATCGTTGCGGCCTCATACAGACAAACGCCTTGTCTGCCTGTTCGGCTGTGGCGGAGACCGTGACCGGGGCAAACGTCCAGTTATGGGGCAGATTGCTGCCAAGCTAGCAGACGTGGTGATTATAACAGACGACAATCCGCGCTCGGAAGATCCGGCGGCAATTCGCGCCGCCATTCTTGAAGGGGCACCCGGTGCCATAGAAGTTGATGGACGTAAGGCTGCGATTCAGCGATCGGTTGCGATGCTTGAGACAGGCGACATTCTGGTGATTGCTGGCAAGGGCCATGAGCAGGGACAAATTTTTGCCGACCGGGTCGACCCGTTCGACGATGTAAACGAAGCACATTCAGCGATGCAGGAGGCATCTTAATACCCAATGACAAGCACATTTAAAGCACCTTCAAGCACTTTATGGACCTCTCTCGATGCTGCCCGCGCAACCGGTGGGCAAACTACCCGTAACTGGTATGCGAGCGGCGTTTCGATCGATACCCGCACGCTGCGTGCCGGAGATTTGTTCATTGCAATTCGCGGTGAAAAAGTAGACGGCCATGATTTCGTCGCCGAGGCGCTCGCCCATGGAGCTGTCGCCGCAGTGGTCGACTACATCCCCGAAAATGTTGATCCGGAACGCCTGCTGATGGTGCCCGATACACTCACCGCCCTTGAGGACTTAGGTCGCGCTGCGCGTGGCCGCTGTTCGGCGAGAGTCATCGCGATTACCGGTAGCGTTGGTAAATCGGGTACGCGTGAAATGATGAGTGAGGCGTTCTCGGTTCTGGGGCAGACGCATTACAGCGAAAAGAATTTTAATGATCACTGGGGCGTGCCCCTCACGCTTTGCCGTATGCACTCAGGGACAGATTTCAGCGTTGTTGAGATCGGTATGATGGCTGAAGATGAGCTTATTCCACTCTCGTTGCAGGCGCGTCCTCATGTTGCCGTGATCACGAATTGCGCTCCTGCAGAAATTCCTGCTGTGGGAGAGATTTTCGCAGGTATGGATGCAAACGGCATTGCTATCCTGAACCGCGATATTGATCAGTTTGAAATTCTGAAACTGGAGGCGACCGGTCAAGGCGTTGCCAAAATTTTCACCTTCGGCACCCACGAGCAGGCCGATGCCAGATTGCTGGATACTCTGATTGCCAGCAACGGCATCCGCATCCGCGCCATGATTTTGGGAGAAGAAATTTCCTTTACGCTTCGCCATGCTGCCCTCCACACTGCACTGAATGCCTTGGCTGTGCTTCTCAGTGTGCGTCTGATCGACGGCGATATTGAAAGTGCAGCGCGGGCCTTAGAGCGTATGGACCCACTGGGTGGCAAGGGCCGTCACGAAATCATTATGCTCGGTGATCCTAAAAACCCGGTCACGCTGATTGACGAGAGCTATAATTCTTCGCCGTTCGCCATGCAGGCAGCTTTTAAAGTTATGGCCTTGATCGATCCAGGCCGCGGGGGGCGACGGATAGCTATTCTTGGCGACATGCTGGAGTTAGGGGAGCGTGGCAGTAAGGTTCATGCAGATTTGATGTTGCCGCTTAAGGCGGCCAACGTTGATCTGGTTTACACATGTGGTCCACTCATGAAAAATCTATACGATAAGCTTGCTCCTGAACAACAGGGTGCCCACCGCGCGAATAGTATTGAAATGGCGTCGATCGTTCCTGATGTGCTCGTACCGGGCGATGTGGTGATGGTCAAGGGCTCGGCAGGGAGTAAGATGAATGTCGTTGTCGAGGCTCTTCGCACTCTTCCATCCAAGCGCCACGCCGCAAACTTTAACAGATAGAGATATCCACGATGCTATATCATCTCCTCACGCCACTTGCCGATGATTTCATCTTTTTCAATCTGTTTAAGTACGTCACCTTCCGGACCGGCGGCGCGATCCTGACGGCGCTCTTCATTTCCTTTATTATTGGGCCGTACATGATCCGTAAACTTAAGGCGCTGCAGGGTGCGGGTCAGCCAATCCGTGACGATGGTCCCGAAACGCATTTTAAAAAGGCAGGTACGCCGACGATGGGCGGCCTGATGATCCTGATTAGCGTGACGCTCAGCACCTTGCTTTGGGCCAACCTGACGAACCCGTTCATCTGGATCGCGCTGGTCGTGATGGTTGGGTTCGGTTTAATCGGATTTTATGATGATTTTCTGAAGCTGACCAAGCGCAATACCAAAGGATTGTCCGGGAAACTTAAGCTGCTGATTCAGGCGCTGATTGCTGGAACTGCTACTGCCGGGATCGTCATGGTCTTACCACCAGAACTTGAAACAAGCGTAGCCGTGCCATTCTTCAAGCATTTCTTTATACCACTTGGAGTTTTCTTTTATCTTTGGTCAGTGTTGGTCATTATTGGCGCGTCGAATGCCGTCAACCTCACCGATGGTCTTGATGGTCTGGCGATCGTTCCGGTTGCGATTGCAGCGGCCTGCTTCGGGTTAATCGCATATCTGGTTGGGCGGGCTGATTTTTCTGAATACCTGCAAATTCCTTATGTCGCCGGAACAGCCGAGCTTTCGATACTTTGTGGTGCGCTCGTCGGAGGGGCGATGGGCTTCCTATGGTATAACGCGCCACCTGCTATGATTTTTATGGGCGATACAGGGTCGCTGGCGATGGGCGGTGTCCTTGGGACGATTGCAATCATCGTTAAACATGAACTGGTTCTGGCGATTATTGGTGGCTTGTTCGTCCTTGAGACACTTTCGGTCATGATTCAGGTCATCTCCTTCAAGTTGACGGGCAAACGGGTCTTCCGGATGGCACCCATTCACCATCACTTTGAAAAAATGGGTTGGTCGGAATCGACCGTTGTGATCCGTTTCTGGATCATTGCAGTGGTGCTGGCCCTGATCGGACTATCAACCTTGAAGCTGCGGTAGGAACATGAAATCTCTCTTTGATCGAACCAACCGCTCACATATTGCCCAATGGTGGTGGACCGTCGACCGCGGCATGCTCGCCTGTCTGATTACGTTATTTGTATTTGGGGTCGCGCTGGTGATTACAGCCAGTCCTGCAGTTGCCATGCGGATCAAGCTTGATCCAAGTCACTTTATCATTCGTCATGTGATGGTTGCTGTTCCGGCTATGCTGATCATGATTTCCGTTTCGATGCTGGATCACCGTAATATCCGCAGGCTGGGATCGCTGGTTTGTATCGGCGGCATTCTTATGATGATGGCTATTCCGTTTGTTGGAACTGATATCAAAGGGGCGCAGCGCTGGTTGCCACTGCCGGGGATTTCTTTGCAACCGAGCGAGTTTGTCAAACCTGCATTCGCGATCGTTGCTGCATGGTTGATGGCATATCAGAAGCGCGTGTCAGGGTTTCCTGGTTATATTCTGTGCGCTTGTCTTTATATGCTTGTGATCAGTCTGCTGATGATCCAGCCGGACTTCGGGATGACGATGGTTGTCACGTGCTTATTCGCGGCTCAAATATTTCTTGCCGGACTGCCGTTTCGTTATCTGACGATCCTGATTGCGCTGGCGGCCATCGGTGTCACGGGGGTTTATTTCACCTTTGATCACGTCCGCAGTCGTTTTGATCGGTTTCTTGATCCGTCGAGTGGCGATACGTTCCAGATCGATAAATCGCTGGATGCGTTCGCCAATGGCGGCTTGTTCGGGACCGGCCCAGGGCAGGGAACAGTCAGTCCGACCATTCCCGATGCGCATGCCGATTTTATTTTCTCTGTTGCCGGGGAAGAACTTGGTCTGCTGATTACGCTGGTGATTGTCGGGTTATATGCCTTTATTTTATTACGCGGGTTTAACCGCCTGATGGACAGCAATGATATGTTCGTGGTCCTCGCTGCCGGAGGTATTTTAAGTATGTTCGGGCTACAGGCCTTGGTGCATATGGGCTCAAGTCTGCATTTGCTGCCAACCAAGGGTATGACCTTGCCATTTATCAGTTACGGCGGATCTTCGATCCTGTCGATGGGATTTGCGATGGGGGTCGTTCTTGGCCTGACACGGCGTGAGGTGCGCGCTGCGGTCTCGCGCGGAGGTCTTGCCCTCACCCTCAAAGGTAGCGCGGCATGAGTGCACCGCTGATACTGCTCTGCGCGGGCGGCACTGGCGGTCATATGTTTCCGGCGCGTGCGCTGGCAGAAGAACTTCTTGAGCGCGGTCTGCGCGTCTCACTTGCCTGCGATATCAGAGGACGTAAATATTTCGACGGTTTAAACGGGGTTGATGTGCATGTACTCGCCTCCGGCACCTATCGCCCCGGATTGCTGGGTAAGTTGCAATTTATATGGCCGCTGGTGAAGGGATATTTTCAGGCGCATGTGTTGCTGGGAAAAATAAAGCCTGCCGTATGCGTAGGCTTCGGTGGCTATCCATCCGCGCCGCCGATCTGGGCGGCACAACACCGTTTTCTGCCAACCGTACTGCATGAGCAAAACGCCATTCTTGGTCTGGCCAATGTGCTGCTGGCTGGCCGGGCTAAAAAACTGGCGTTATCGTGGGCAGATACCAAGGGCGTCAAAATACGCGATCAGGCAAAAATCGTTGTAACCGGCAATCCGGTCCGGGCAGAAATCATTCGGTTGGGAGATATCCCGTATGAGCCGCCACAGCATGATATCAATCTGCTGGTGGTTGGCGGGTCACAGGGCGCGGCGGTCTTTAACGATGTTTTGCCACAAGCAATAATTGCCTTACCCCAGGAAATTCGCCAGCGCCTGAAGATCGTTCAGCAGGTGCGGGCCGATTCGCTTGAGCGTGTGAGGACATTTTATGCAGCCCATAATCT
>CAYJDG010000009.1:4599-22555 GCA_964368875.1 uncultured Pseudobdellovibrionaceae bacterium | reverse complement strand
ACTGCAGATAGCTTGTTTCCGGGCATAACTTTCTGTAAAAGTGGGGAAACCACACCCTGAGCATAGAAGTTTAAAGATGCGCCATATCCCTCCGGAAATCGGAACCCTGCATTTCGTCGGTATCGGCGGTATTGGCATGAGCGGGATTGCAGAGACGCTCAACATGCTCGGTTATCAGGTTCAAGGCAGTGATGCCGCAGAAAGTTACAACACCGAACGACTGACCAAGCATGGTGTCAGGGTCATGATAGGTCATGATGCTGGCCATATAAAAACCGCTGCCGGCACATTTCCCGGTGCGGTTGTCGTGTCCTCAGCTATCAAGCCAGATAATCCTGAATTACTGGCTGCACGGGAGATGAAAATTCCGGTTGTCGCACGGGCCGAGATGCTGGGTGAGCTGATGCGTCTCAAATGGGGCATCGCTGTTGCCGGGACGCATGGGAAGACAACAACAACTTCTCTGATCGGCTGCGTTCTTGAAAAGGGTGAATTGGATCCGACCGTTATCAATGGGGGGATCGTCAATGCTTATGGAACGAACACTCGGCTTGGACAAGGCGACTGGATGGTCGTCGAAGCCGATGAGAGCGACGGATCATTCCGACATCTGCCCGCAACCGTGGCAATTGTCACGAATATAGACGTCGAGCATCTGGATCATTACGGCAGCTTCGAAAATATCCGCACAGCTTTTCTGAATTTTGTGGCCAATATCCCGTTCTATGGCTTCGCGGTTATGTGCATCGATCACCCGGTTGTGCAGTCGCTGATTGCTGAGCTCCCTAATCGCCGCCTCGTTACATACGGATTTAGTGCTCAGGCTGATATTCGCGCTGTTAACGTGCGCACTACGCCGCTTGGCAGCACATATGACGTAGTTGTCTCGGCCCGGTTGACGGGTGGCGATGAATTAACGATCAAGGATATTTTCCTCCCCATGCTCGGCCAGCATAATGTGCAGAACTCGCTGGCCGCGATTGCCGTCGGTCAGCAACTCAAGGTTACTCCGGCTCAGATCAAAGATGCGCTTGGCAACTTCTCAGGTGTTAAGCGCCGCTTCACAAAAACCGGGATTAGTAATGGCATTACAGTGATCGATGATTACGGCCACCACCCGGTCGAGATTGCCGCCGTGCTCAAAGCCGGACGGCAGGCAGTGGAGCATACACAGGGTCGTTTGATTGCCGTGATGCAGCCACATAGGTACTCACGTCTTTCCAGCCTGTTCGATGAGTTCTGCACCTGCTTCAACGATGCTGATACGGTCATCGTCGCGGATGTATATGCCGCAGGGGAATCGCCGATAGAAAATGCGACCAAAGAAAATCTCAGTGCGGGGATCATCAATCATGGTCACCGCGATGTGCACATGCTCGCATCCAGCGATCATCTGCCGGACATGATTTTCAACCTCGCCAAGCCCGGCGATTATATTATCTGTCTTGGTGCAGGGAATATTACCCAGTGGGCGCACGCTTTGCCGCAGCATCTCAATGCTCTTTTCGCTTCATCAGGGTCCGCAGTTGCAAATGGCTAAGACGGCGTTGAAATCGCAGCACCTGCCAATTGTGCGCGGAAGATATACAGAAGATGCACCACTCGGCGCGGTCGGCTGGTTCCGCACGGGCGGCACGGCTGAGGTTCTGTTTAAGCCTGCAGATCGGCAGGATCTTCTCGATTTTCTGGCTGCATGTCCTGTATCTGTACCAGTCACAACATTGGGTGTGATGTCCAATACGATCGTGCGGGATGGCGGCATTCCAGGTGTAGTCATTCGTCTCGGGCGGGATTTTGCCGAGGTCGAAGCTGAGGGTACGTATCTCGTTCGTGCCGGAGCTGCTGCCCTTGATGTGAATGTCGCAAATTTTGCGGCCCAACATGGTATTGCCGGGCTTGAATTTTTATGTGGTGTGCCGGGCACGATTGGTGGCGCTCTGCGCATGAATGCCGGAGCGTATGGCGGAGAGACGAAAGATATTCTTCTGCAAGCTGATCTCGCTGACCGCTCGGGTGTCGTACGCCGTCTTGATGCGAAGCAGCTCGGTATGACGTACCGTCATACCACTGTTCCGGAAGATAGTATTTTCCTCGGTGCCTTATTTGAAGGTAAAGCCGGGGAAGTCGACTCAATTGAAGCCCGTATGGCAGAAATCCGCGACCGTCGTGGTGCGACACAGCCGATTAAATCGCAAACGGGTGGATCAACCTTCGCTAATCCAACCTTTGAGGAGTTGGCACGTGCGGATCTCCCGCAGGAAACGAAGGCATGGCAGCTCGTTGATAAGGTAGGAGGACGCGGCCTGACCATCGGCGGCGCGATGATGTCTGAACTTCATGCCAATTTTATGATTAATACCGGAACAGCGACGGCGCAGGATCTTGAAGACCTCGGCGAAGAACTGCGCCGCAGAGTTAAAGATACTACGGGGCTTGAACTGCGATGGGAAATCAAACGCATCGGCGTTCCGGTGCGACCACAGAATTTGCAATAAGTGAAAAAACTTCCGTTAATATGATTAGGTGCTTTTAATGAGTAAAACCATTGCGTACGATATATTAAATGCTTCATTCGCCGATTGTGTTGCCACTGGGCAGACGCTTACAGGTAGTAAGGATCAGGAGCTTGATGCACTCAATGCTGACCCAGCCAAGGCTTCTCATGCATGGCATGGTGCCTATGGATTAATATGCCACAAAACTGCGGGCGCATTTTTAGCGCTTGCACATAAATTAGAGCAGCGTCCTTTACTGTGGCATTTTATGAGTGCAGGCTTTGCCGAGGGATTTTCCGAGATGGCAACGCGCCTGCATGAGCGAAGCGATTTCGATCATGCCATGGTGCGCCTTGCCTCTGGTCTTCAGGCTTATCCGGATCTTCTGAAAATTATGAAGCAATCACTGCAAGATATCGGCGTTGATCTGCGGGTTAAATCTTGCCGGACTGCTGATGGCCGCAAATTCTGCGCCGTCGCGATCCAAGATGAAAAAGATATAGGGAATGCAGGCTATGTCATCATAAACGGCGATACCCATGTAATTGCTGTTGACGATCTAGGTGCTGATGACAAGTCTATCAAAGACTTAGTCATCTCGCTTGTGATGACTCAGCAAAGAGAAATAGGCAAGCCTATTCTTAAGGTCGCTTAAACAAACGCGCGTCGTCAGGTGTGGGGTCAGCAGGAATTTGGGCGCGAGCATGAAGCGTTTGTGCCTCTGCAATCAACTCATCCAGCAAATCTGAAAAGAGTGTCGGCTTCTTCGCAGCCTCCCACAAAAAATAACCGAATGAGCCGGGGCAGGGATTGGCTTCGTTGAACCACGCTTCACCAGTCTGGCCGTTGCAAAGAAAATCAAGGCGCGGCGATCCGCTGCCGCCGACCTGCGCGTAAACAGTCGCCGCCCATTTGCGAATATTGGCTTCGAATTCCGGCGGGATCTGCGGGTTGATGTCGCGCGTCAGAGACAGCATCCCCTGCGACGACGTGCCCGCAGTTTTCGTGCCGCCAGTTTTATTGCCCGATTTATTGGCACCACCCGACATATATTTGGTTTTGAAATCCAGGAGTTCACTCGACATTTTCGGGCGCTCGATTGCCGAAGTTACAATCTCGCCGCCGCTTCTGCGCACTGCAACGTTATATTCGACGAGGTTTTCAACGAAAGGCTCGAGCATGGCGGTATCGTCAAAACGGAAAATACTTTTTGCAAGCGTATCTGAAATTTCTTCAAAGCTGGTGACACGAGCCACACCAATGCTGCTGCCCAGATGTGCTGGTTTGATGATCATAGGAAAGGGCAGATCGCCAAGACTTGCCTTAAGCTCATCCGGTGTAAGCAGGAGACCGCGCGCTGGACGTTTGATTTCCCAGAAAGGCAACTGCGGAACATCTGTCGAGGCAACCATGCGCTTGGTGGCGGTTTTATCCATCATAACGGTCGAGGCGAGAGCGCGCATGCCTGTATAGGGAACATTCGCGGTTTCGAACAAACCTTGCATACCGCCATCTTCACCAATCAGGCCGTGAAAGGCCGGAAGGGCAACATCAAATTCAAGCGTTTTGGGGCGGGCAAAAGCTCCGCGTGGTTCAGTTATCAAGGCAGGCTTGCCGGGACCAAATTTAAGATGGACTGGAGTTAATTCCTTTAGAATGGCAGGGCCGGGGATATACGAATTACGATCCCTGAGCAGGTCACCGATCAGCCATTCGCCATTCGGGGCGATGTAAACAGGCTGGGCATCATAGCGTGTTGGGTCGAGCGCATTCAAAGCCTGAAGGCCTGTAATGATACTGACATCATGTTCGGGCGAGCGACCGCCAAAAAAGACGAAGACTCTTGTTTTTTCCTTTACCATATGGACTAATCGCTCCTGTACGAATATCAACTCTTATGATGTTGATAATAGGTGCTTAAAAAAGTCAATCATGTATCAGTCCCTGCCTGAAATCCCCACTTTAGACCGCACTCTGAGCGCGGCAAGCTGCAGAAATATCCCGATTGATCTTGATGATTCACGGGCGGCGGAGCCTTTGGTAAAATTTTCTGATTACGGGATTACCTGCGAAAGTTTCTATGCCTGCGCCGACGGAACGAATTGGCCTTATCATGAGCCGATAAAGGGTGCCATCCCGCATGTCTGGGGGAGGTCAGGGGTTGCAGAGAAGCTTGTTAACGTAAATGAATTTTTGCAGCCGTATGGGGCTGAATTACTCGTACTGGACGGGTATCGGTCAATTTCCTGTCAGCAAGGATTATGGGATTTTTTCTCACGCCAAGCTGAGCGCGAGATGCCGGATTCTAGCCCTCAGGAAAAACTGGATTTCGTGCGCACCTTTGTTTCTGATCCAACCCGGTTTTCAGTCAATGATCCAACCAGCTGGCCAGTGCACTCCACAGGCGGCGCAGTCGATGTCTTATTAAAGAGATTTAATGCTGAGGATCATCTGGAAATGGGGGCGCGGTTTGATGAAATGACTCCCGCTTCGGCTACCACTTATTTTGAAGAAGAGCTTCAATCTGGACGGGTTGAAAAAGATGATCTCCGGCTGATCAATCGCCGGCTGTTGTTTACAGCTATGCAAAGCGCGGGATTTACAAATTTTCCGCATGAATTCTGGCATTATGATTTTGGCAACCAGCTGTATGTTCTCTATGCTCAGGCAACGTCTAAAGAGGATATGCCGACCAGTGCGTGGTATGGGTATGTCGAACCGCCGGAGGCTGCCATATGATCGCCCATGATTTGAGCGGAGTTCCAATCTCAGATGCCCACTGTCTTATCGTCTGGGGACACGGCTGGGGGCATAACCGCCAGGCGTTCTCGGCGTTGATACAGTCTCTCGGCCAGCGCGCAGCACATCTGGCCGTCGATTTCCCCGGTTTTGGTCAGAGCGCCTCACCCCCGGAGACATGGACCACTGCTGATTACGCGGATGATGTTGCCGAATTGATCAGGTCCTACCGCTCTATCAAAAAGATTATCTGGGTCGGACATTCTTTTGGCGGCAGGGTTGGTATTCAACTGGCTGCACGTCATCCTGACCTGGTCGATGGACTCTTTCTGATCGCGGCGGCGGGTCTACCAAGACAACGGCCTTTTGCAGAGAATGTGCGTTACCTCACGCGCCTGTATCTTTTCAAATTCCTGAAGCGGATTGTCCCGTTGCTTGGTATCAGTGTCGATAGCTTGCGTAAGAAATTCGGCAGTTCCGATTACAAATCTGCCGGACCGCTGCGCAAAGTTTTTGTCAATGTCATCAGCGAAGATTTGTCCGAACAGGCTAAGATCACAAACTGTCCAGTAAAGCTTATTTATGGCGAGAATGACCGCGAAGCATCGCCAGACATAGGCGAAAGACTGGTCAAACTTATGCCGCATGCAGAGCTAGTTATTTTACCAGGACAGGATCATTACAGCGTGCTGGGTGAGGGGCGTCATCCTGTTGTGAAACGCCTTGCAGATTTTATGGAGAATGTCTGAAATGCTTAACCTGCTGGTTCTCATAACCTTTATTTATTTCTCGGCTCAGCGCCTGCGTCGCTATCTACATATCTTTCAACAGGAAGAATATGACGGACAACGCTTTTTAAACTGGATAGTCGCGACAAGGGCAGTTGACCGTAAACTTTCTCTGACCTTGCTGGTTGTGGGAACCGGGTTATTTTTTGTGCCATATGAATTTCTTTTGCCGCTCGCTTTCATAGGAGCCTTCATAGGCTTCAGTTTCAAGGAAAGTGACCCGCGCAAAGACGCCAAGAAGAAACTGGTCATGACCAGTCGCGCCAAAAGGATATTTTGGATCACGTTGCTTTTGATTGCGGTCGCAGGATTTTTTGCGGCGCTCAGCAAATTTTACATTAGCTGGATTATAGCGGTCCAATTCATTCCTGTTTTGCTTGTGATTGGTAATGTGTTGCTCAGCCCGATCGAGACAAAAATAAAAAATAAAATAATGGCAGAAGCGAGAGCTCGTCTGGCCCAGGTTTCTCCAAAGGTCATCGGTATCACTGGATCGTTCGGCAAAACCTCGGTCAAACATATCCTTGGGCATATTCTTGAGATGGATGCTCCGACGCTTTATACGCCGGGAAGTATCAATACTTTGATGGGAATTTCACGGATTATCCGTGAGAACCTGCCCGATGACTGTCAGTATTTTATCGTTGAAATGGGTGCTTATGGCATTCAGTCCATCGAAAAACTCTGCAATCTCACTCCTCCACAGACAGGGATTATTACGGCGATCGGTGAAGCGCATTATGAGCGTTTTAAAACGCTTGATACCGTCGCCCGTGCTAAATTCGAACTTGCAGAAGCAGTCCTGAGTGCACAAGGCGGACGCATGGTCATCCATGAGGATGTACTTGCGCAAAGTTACGCGAAGGAATTTGTCGCGGCCCAGCGAGGAAAATTTGTTGTATGTGGATCCGGGGCAGACGCTAATGTTAAAATTGGGTCGGTCGTTCAGTCTGCAACAGGCTTGACCATAGAGGTTCATGCCCATGGACGGGACTACTCAATTTTTGCGCCATTGTTTGGCCATCATCACGCTGGGAATGTAACGCTTGCCTTTACTACGGCCCTCGAGCTGGGCCTGATCCCAGACCGGGTTGTCGCATCGCTGCGAACCGTTCCACAGATCCAGCATCGCCTTGAAGTCAAAGCCCAAGCTGATGGAATGACCTATATTGATGATGCTTACAATTCAAACCCGCTTGGCTTTAAGGCGGCAGTGGAATTGATGAGCGTGATCTCGGCAGAAAAAGGTGGACGCAGAATTCTTATGACGCCGGGCGTTGCTGAGTTGGGTGCGCGTCATGCCGAAGTCCATCAGGAACTGGGGGCGCATGCCGCGAGCCATACGGATGTCGTTCTGGCTGTGAAGCCCGACCGAATTCCAAGTTTCGTAACAGGATTCCATCAGGCCAAAGGGACAGGGCAACTTCATGAGGTTGCCAATCTCGCAGAAGGTCAAGCTTGGCTGAAGACGAACGGGTTACCCGGCGATATTGTGCTGATTGAAAACGATTTGCCCGATGTTTATGAGAAAAAACTCGTTTTGTAATTACATAACATCTAAGAGCCCTTCACAACTCTTTAAAATTCTCTCCTAACTCTGTAGTCTGAAAAGACCAGACCTTTCCGGGCGTTTCCGCCCTTTTTCCTTTTCTTCAGACCTGTAAAAGATCAGCCATGCCGTCACCCGGGACTCGCCGTACAACCATCCTCAATCGCCGCGCCGGACAAAGGGCGCGCCTTGTCTATTGGGCCCGTCGCCTCAGCCTGTTTGTGGTAGGCGGCTGTTTGCTCTCTTATGCCTGTTTTTATCTCTGGGCGTCGGGATGGGTTTCACAAACCACAGGGCGCGCTGAGCGTAGCTTTTTCTCGGCTTCTGCTGACTCAGGGTTTCGTGTTCATAATCTCGTTATTGAAGGCCGCACCAATCTCGACAAGGCAGCTTTGAAAACTGCAGTTGCTGTGCAGCCGGGCGATTCAATTTTTGCGACCAATATCGGCGACATCGAAACTCGTCTGGAGCAGATATCCTGGGTTGATGACGCTCTGGTTGAGCGCAGGTTGCCGGATACAATATATATTGCAATCAAAGAGCGTACACCGTTGGCGCTCTGGCAACGTCAGGGCAAGCTTGCGCTGGTCGATGCGCAGGGTGTTGTACTGACAGATACCAACCTTGATCAATTTCGGTCACTGCCAATTATCGTCGGCGAAGAAGCCCCGCAACGTGCACCCGATCTGGTTGCCATGATTCAGGCCGAGCCAGCCCTTAAATCGCGTCTCGAGTCAGCAAAATGGATTGGCGGACGGCGCTGGGATCTTTACCTCAAAAACGGGGTGGCGGTCAGGTTGCCCGAAGACGACCAGGGGCAGGCCATCGCCAGACTGGCCAAAGCTCAGGCAGAAGGCGGCCTGATGGATCGCCAGATTGAGGCGATTGACCTGCGCGATCCTGTACGTATAGTCGTGCAAACCAAGCCGGGTGCGGTACAGGAATATCAAGCCTCCTACACGCCCGACAAAAATATTTAAACGTGAAGTGATTTGAAGTTATGGCGAAACGCCTTCAGCCGAAAGGATCTGTCATTGCTGCGCTCGATATTGGGTCCAGCAAGATTGCCTGTTTCATCGCACGCGTGCGCGATGATAACGGCAATGTTGATGTGATCGGAATTGGTCATCAAGCTTCACAAGGTATCAAATCAGGAACAGTTGTTGATCTGGATGCAGCCGAGGCCGCCATTCGTCAGGCTGTCCATGCAGCTGAAAACATGGCTGCCGATGTAACCAAGGGCTACCCGCTGCGTGAAGTTGTGGTCAACGTCCCGGCCGTTCATACCAAATCTCATCTGATGCGCGTCGATGTGCAGGTGATGGGTGAGTCAATTACCAACAACGATATTCGTCGCGCTCTGGCAAAGGCTCAGGGCCAAGTCGCAGGACATGAACAGGAACTGATCCATACTATTCCGACGGCTTTCCGCATTGATGGCCATGAAGGTATTCGTGAACCCCGCGGTCTGTTCGGTCAGATGCTTGAAGTCGATGTTCATCTTGTAACTGGCAATATTGGTACGCTGCGCAATATGGCGAACTGTATCGAAAGCAGTCATCTCGATATTACGGCACTGTGCTCTTCCCCTTATGCCGCAGGGCTTTCCTCGCTGGTTGAAGATGAAATGGACCTTGGCTGTACCGTTGTGGACATGGGTGGAGGAACAACCTCAATCGCAGTTTTCTTTGGCGGCGAACTGATTTTTACGGATGCCATTCCAGTCGGCGGGCAGCATGTCACCAATGATATTGCCAAAGGCCTGACGACGTCATTGCAGGCGGCAGAACGCCTGAAAATTTTATATGGCAGCGCCATTGCGACGACGACCGACGACAAAGATCTCATCGATGTGCCGCCAATCGGTGAAGATGACCATACGCAGCCCAATCATGTGCCGCGCTCCTATCTTGTCAGCATCATCGCTCCCCGCCTAGAGGAAACTCTCGAAATGGTCCGAGCGCGATTGCATGAAAGCGGGCTGGGGCAGATCGCAGGCCGACGCCTTGTGCTCACTGGTGGAGCGAGTCAGATTCCGGGTTTGCGTGAGCTCGCTCAAAAATACCTGGAGAAACAAGTTCGCTTAGGCCGACCAGTGCGTATGCCTGGCCTGGCCGATGCTGTGAGCGGCGCAGCTTTTTCAACCACTGCTGGCCTGCTGCATTATGTGACTGAGCGTGCCTCTGAAATGCCTGCTGAGATCATGGCATCCGTAGAACCGGGTTCCGTCTGGCAACGGGTTAAAGTGTGGTTACGCGAAAACTGGTAAAATCATGACATTACGTGCGTTAACCCCTGACGAACGTAGCCTGTTGAAAGTCAGGTCCGGTCTCTTGATGACCGGGGAGATGGTTAGAGGCGCATTATTTATAGGGTTTTTCTTTTTTAGTGTCGTCTTTGTGATCTCAAATCTGCTTCTGAAATGGTTTGGGACAAACTTTGAGTTGACCGATCAGCAACTGCGCATGGTAATCGCTGGCAGTATAGCACTGGTCCCCGCTGCTTACGGTATGTGGTCCCATGTTAGAACCTATAAAAAGTTCATGAATAAAATTTCCGGACATATGCAGCTGGCCCGCGAGGATCTTGCATCTGGGCAAGCGCAGGTGGAAGAATTTAAGGTGCTCTCGATTGTCGAAATGGAAGAATATGAAGATGAAGGTGCCGGGTATTTCCTTGAGCTTTCAGATCAGCGCGTTCTCTACGTACAGGGACAAGATCTATACAGATTGCGACTCAAGAAATCTAAATTCCCATCAAGCGGTATAATCTATGTCACCGGACCGCGCAGTCATATGCGGCTGGATTTGCAGCCTTCTGGTGAGTCGTTGGATTTAAAAGGTGTTATAGAGACCAGTGGCTGGAGCGAGCAGGTCAGGGAAGCGCGCGAGGTAAGCGGACAGATGCCGCAAGACGATACATTTTATCCTGGCGCGATGGATGAAGTCCTAAAGCGTCTCAACCTTATGCCTTTTTACAGGAATTTAAAAAGCCTTCCATAAAGGTTTTAAATTCCGGCAATGTGAATTTCGTTTTTCCTGCAGCGACAGATTTGCGAAGGTAAATATTCATGCAGGTCTGCAGAGCAAAATTCGATGTCCAGCCTTCTTGATCTTGTTTAAATGCATCAGGTTCAAGCTCGATATTTTCCATCTTCCCATCACGATAATGCTGAATAGCGAAGCAGCTGACTGCGCTCGCTTCTAAATCTTCATAAGCGAGAAGTCCCTGATCGTCACCGAAGGCAACAGAGGCGAAGTCTGCCGGAGTTAAATAGAAGCCATATAAAACTGCGCCGTCTTTAACTTCGGCATCGGCTACGCCGCTATTGCAGCGGTCACCTGTACCGTAGTTATGCACCAGCTCAAGCACCGGACCATCGACTTTGACGACAATAATCGCTGTAAATCGCCCAGAGCCCCCCGTCGCACTTGATATTTCTATAGCGTAGCCATCTTTGGTTTTGCCTATCACGCGGTACATAGAGGTAAGCGCCGGATAATCGTCGCCATCGGCTTTATATCTGTAATCGGTTCTGATCCAGCCCTCTTCGCTATAGGTGCGGAGAATTTTTTTCTCCACATCATCATTGCAGTTCGGAATAGAAATTTTTGGTTGAACTGTTTCGCTGGCCATCATCATCTGATCGAAGCATAGAGGAGGCACATCCTGTTCTTTCCAGAGCAGGGGGATTACTTCAGCAGGTTTTTTCTGATTACCGGATATTCCAGTTGTCACTACGGTTTCCTTAACAGCAGAATCCGCAGCCTGGGCGGCCGGGCTTGGGGCAGGAGGTGGGGCAACCGCAACGGGTTGGGTTGGCGCCTCAGTTGCTTCTGCGTAACGACCCGGGAAAATACCAAGCAGGACTGTGAAAAAGACCAAGCTGAATCTGGAATGCATCGCGAACCTCTTGAAGACTGAGCGTAGCAGATGATTCCTGAGGCGGCCATCTTGATCGTGGGTGAATTTTGCCTACCTAAGTTATCCACACCAATCTTCCCGAGTCGGGTTTGACCTGCGGAACTAACCTGCCACAATCCTGAAAACAGAATCAAATGAGTCAGTTAACGCAAAGTGTTTGCAAAATGATTCAGGGCAAGATTAGACTGAAAGGACTGATTCTCTTCGTGTTTTCTCTTCCCCTCGCACCTTTACACTTTTCCTCTATCAAGATCGCACCTAGAATCGCGACATTCCCCCTGCACGGAGGCCTCACAGGAACAAAATAATGATCAACATCAGGATGAATAACGTGGATACCCATTTGCACTCGACTAAAAAGCTTTCCCCCAAGATCACCGTTGTCGGTGTTGGTGGAGCGGGCGGTAATGCCGTCAACAATATGATTTCATCCAACCTGATCGGCGTCGACTTTGTTGTTTGTAACACGGATGCACAGGCTCTGGCCGGCAGCCTTGCCGACCATAAAGTTCAGTTAGGTGTTGGTCTGACTGAGGGCCTTGGTGCTGGAGCCAAGCCTGAAATCGGCCGTGCTGCTGCTGAAGAGAGCCTTGATGAGGTTATGCAGCATCTCGACAACACCAACATGGTGTTCATCACAGCCGGTATGGGCGGTGGTACAGGTACGCTCGGCGCATCAGTGATTGCGAAGAGCTGCCGCGAGCGCGGTATCCTGACCGTTGGCGTTGTGACCAAGCCATTCCATTTCGAAGGTACTCACCGCATGAAAATGGCGGAAGAGGGCATCGCTGAAATGCAGAACTATGTCGATACGCTGATCGTAATTCCTAACCAGAACCTTTTCCGTGTCGTCAATGAGAAGACCACCTTCGCCGATGCCTTTAAAATGGCTGACAGTGTTTTGCAGTCTGCGGTTCGCTCCGTTACCGATCTCATCGTTATGCAGGGTCTGATCAATCTTGATTTCGCCGATATTCGTTCCGTTATGCTCGAAATGGGCAAGGCCGTTATTGGTGCAGGCGAAGCAACTGGCGACCGCCGTGCAACTGAAGCTGCTGAGAAAGCTATCAGTAACCCATTGCTCGACGACGTCTCGATGAAGGGCGCCCGTGGCGTTATCATCAACGTGACCGGCGGTTACGACATGACCCTCTTCGAAGTCGATGAAGCTTGTAACCGTATCCGTGATGAAATCGATCCGAACGCAAATATTATCTTTGGTTCGAGCTTTGATGAACGCATGGAAGGCACGATGCGTGTCTCGGTTGTTGCAACGGGTATCGATGCGGCAGTCGCAGAAAAACGTAATAAGGTTACCTCGTCCACCACAACCACAAGCGCTGTTGGTACCACCGCTACTACGAGAACTGCATATCCGCAGGCTCAGCCACAAGCCCAGCCGCAGACCTACGCCTCCGGCTATCCGCAGGTACCTCAAGCTGTTCAGGCCCCACAACGGGTTGTTGCGGCTCCTGCCTATGCTCAGGCAGCGTCTGCGTTTAAGACGAATGAAATACCTGCCGGCTTCGTCCAGCAGGAGATGATCATGCAAAGCCAGCCCGTACAACAACCTGTTTATCAGCAGGTTCAGCCGAGCTATCAGCAAACGACTCAGCAGGCTGTTCAGGATGCAGCGATCCGTGGTGCGCGTGTTGGGAATTCCTTTATTCCTCCACGTCCGATGGAGCCAGCTGGGGGTTACCCGCAACAGCCGCAGGTCGCTCAACCAGTTGTGATTGTTCCTCCGGCACAAGCTCAAAATCAGGCCGTATATGCGCCGGAAAAGAAAAAATCTGCTTCCTTGTTTGAGCGGATTACGGGTCAATTGCGCAGCCGTCTTCAGGACGATGGTGCTCTTGCGGAAGACACCAGTGTTGCTTCCCCTCCGCAAGCTACGCCAGCTGGGATGTATTACCCGCAGCAAGATCTGCGTGCACCACAACGTGTTCCACAGAATCCTGCTCAAGGCCGCTTGAACATTGATCAACCATCCCGTCCTGCAGCGGAAGAAGAAAATCCTCTCGACATCCCGGCATTCCTGCGCCGCCAGTCGAGCTAATCGTTCACTGATGAGTGATAAAAAGCCCCGCTGCAAAGCGGGGCTTTTTTATTATTGGCAACGGAGCGCGCCTTCTCGCAAGGCATCTATTTTTGCCTGCGTATACCTGAGCGCTACTTCCTCCCGGATTCTTGATAGAGTCTGCTCTCTATCCAGAGGACCACTCATTGCAACCGATATAGTATCAGTTGCGAGTAAATCACTGAATTCCTGCCGGACACCTTGCTCAAGACGCTTGATGAGTTCTGGACCTTTGACCGGGTCATGAATTGTTTCATCAAGGGATTGGACTTCAGCGCAAGTATGATTTCGTACATCGCGTTTGCTGAAAAACTGAAACCGGAAGCGAAGAGTGCGCGTTGCTACATCATAGCTGCCGTCAATCGCGATTGCTTGGGGATCTATTACGACCGAGGTCGGCGACACAGAGATAAGTGGCTTCGACGACGCCACCGTCCCCGTGCGCGGGGCTTCGGGCGGCAAGGATGGAGCAATCATACCATGTGCGGAACCGGTCATAAGAACGGCAAGAGAAATGCCGGGAAGAGGGTTTTTCATAGCTTAAATCCCTGTCAGGATATTTTTTTGATTAGTTTGCTGGATCTTTCTCTAAACTATTTTTGATATTTTTCAAATTTCTATCGGCATCAGCCTTTTGGGACTTCTGCGCAAAATGTAATAAGATATCGATTTATCTCTGTAATATCATATACTTAATTAGTGTAACATGCCGTCATATAGCGTGAATTGTGCAAAGCGGGAGGAGGGATTAGGGTCAAGATCATATTAACCCATTGATTTTCCAGCCCCCGTATTCGCCTGTGCAACAGACCATCCTCAAAACAGCCACTCTTTCTGGAACTGGGCTCCACAGCGGTGCCGAGACGACTCTGCGGATTCGTGCGGCTGATACATATCAGGGCATTACTTTCATTCGCAAAGACGTCACCGATCGTGACAATGTTATTCCGGCTCGCTGGGACACAGTCATCGACACAAGATTGTGTACTGTCATAGGGAATGCAGCTGGCGTGACCGTCGGCACGATTGAGCATCTTATGGCGGCCTTGCGTGCCTGTGGCATCGATAATGCCATGGTTGAGCTTGATGGCCCCGAAGTCCCGATCATGGATGGTAGCTCCGCTCCTTTCGTTGAGCTGATCCAGAAAGCTGGCCTCAAGGCCCAGACCGCACCACGTCGTGCGATCAAGATCATGAAAGAAATAACCCTTCAAGATGGCGACAAGCGCGTCACCCTGAAGCCTGCAGTCGGATCACGTTTCCGCGCCGAGATAGATTTTTCTCATCCGGCGATTGGTCGCCAGACATACGAAGTTGAAATGCTTAGCGACCAGTTTGTCACTGAAATCGCCGATGCCCGTACTTTCGGGTTTATTCACGAAGTGAACGCCCTGCGTGCTCAAGGTCTTGCGCTTGGCGGATCTCTCGATAACGCGGTTGTTCTCGACCAGACCAAAGTCATGAATGAAGATGGCCTGCGTTATGATGACGAGTTCGCTCGTCACAAGGTTCTGGATGCTGTCGGTGATATCTATCTCGCCGGAGCGCCGATTATCGGTCTTTATGAAGCTTATAAACCTGGCCATGCGTTGAATAATCAAATTCTACGCCAGATGTTTGCAACACCTGATGCCTGGACGTATGTCGATCTTTTCATGGATCTCGATGTAGCCCCAGTCTGCCTTGAGACAGCTCAGTCGCCAGCCTTCGCTCAGGCTGTCGCGGTCGCCTAATTCCTTAATAATCATGTGATTCTGGGTTTAAAGGCTGGTTTCAGCCTTGAAGTTCTCCCCTGACACTTTAATCTGTAAAGCGTTCACAGAATCAGGATGTTTAGGCATGACTTTCAGACCCGTTTTATTTTCCTGCGCCATGGCCGTATTGGTCCTTGCCGCCTGTTCGTCTGACAAAGACGACAAAGATAAAACATTACCGGAACGCCCTGCAGCCGACCTTTTCAATGACGCGGTCAAAGCAACCAAGGACGGTGAGTACTCCAAGGCCAATCAGCTCTACGATGAAGTTGAGCGTCAGCATCCTTATTCCGATTACGCAACGCAGGCGCAGATCAAATCTGCCGAGTCATCTTATCAGGCCCTTCGCTATGATGATGCCGTGATCGCGCTCGACCGCTTCATCGAATTACATCCCGGGCATCCGAATGTCGACTACGCATATTACATGAAAGCAATGTGCTATTACGAGCAGATCACCGATGTACGCCGCGATCAGCAAATGACTCGTGATGCTTTGGAAGCGCTTGATGTCGTGGTCACTCGTTTCCCCGATAGCAAATATGCCCGAGATGCTAAGCTGAAACGTGATCTGACGCTTGATCACCTCGCTGGTAAAGAAATGGAGATCGGTCGGTATTACCTCAGCCGCAACGAGATGAACGCTGCGATCAACCGTTTCTTGGTTGTTGTAAAAGATTATCAGACAACCACACACGTCCCTGAAGCTCTGCATCGACTGGTCGAGTCCTACACGATCCTTGGGCTGAAGGATGAAGCGACGCGCGTTGCTGCTGTGCTCGGGTATAACTTTCCCGGCAGCAAGTGGTACGAAGATAGCTATGATCTCCTCGATCCCGTCCAGCGTAAGAAACTCAAGGACGGACGCGGATGGGTCGACCGCACCGTTGAAAGCCTGCTTAAACCGGAATAAGGAATGTTACGCGCCCTCCATATCAGGAATGTTGTGCTGATCGATCAGCTGACGCTTGAGTTCAGAGCAGGTCTTTCTGCGCTCACGGGGGAGACAGGTGCAGGCAAATCAATTCTTCTCGATAGTCTTGGTCTCACGCTCGGCGCGCGTGCCGATGCCGGGCTGGTGCGCCATGGCACGGAGCAGGCCAGCGTCAGCGCCACCTTCGATATCCCTTCAAGCCATACAGCTCACGCCTTGCTCACCGAGCAGGGGATCGATGCAGGAGATGAGCTGATCCTGCGCCGGACAGTGAGCGCGGATGGCAAGAGCCGCGCGTTCGTCAACGACGAGCCGGTCAGCGTCGCCTTCCTCAAAAATCTTGGTGAACTCCTGGTCGATATTCATGGTCAGTTCGAAACCTATGGCCTGCTCAATCCGCAGACGCACCGCCAGGTGCTGGATGAGTATGCGGACTCGGCCAGGCAGCGGAGCGACGTTGCAAAAACCTACGCGCTCTGGCTTGAGCAGGATAAAGCTCTCACCAAAGCCCGCGAGGATGCTGCCAAGGCGGCTACCAACGAAGAATGGCTGCGCGTGGTCGTCGAGGAAATCGAGAAACTGTCGCCTCAGGCCGGAGAAGAGGCCGAAATTCTCTCTTTGCGCCAGAAAATGCAGAACCGCGAGGCTATCGCTGAAGCCCTGAAGGGCGCAGCCAAGGCGCTTGAAGGCAAGGACAGCGCCGAGGCCATGATAGGCCAATCATGGAAATCATTGCAGCGTGCTGCCGACAAGATCGGCGATGAAGTCACGCCTGTGCTTGAGACACTCGACCGGGCTTCGGTTTCCATTCAGGAAGCCCTCCGCCAGATTCAACGCATGATGTCCGGGTTTGACGGGCCGGAGCATAATGTTGAATCGCTCGACGACCGGCTTTATGAATTGCGGTCAGTCGCACGCAAACATCATTGCACGGTCGACCAACTGGCCGACAAGCGCACCGAACTCGCCAACCAGCTGAAGCTGATCGATTATCAGGATCACGTGCTCGGCGATCTTGAGAAACAGGTCAAGGCGGCGCGGGCGGCGTATGAAAAGGCCGCGAACGCCTTGCATGATGTGCGCAGCAAGGCGGCTAAAAAGCTCGATACTCTCGTCAATAAAGAATTGGCTCCGCTCAAACTCGCCAAAGCCGAATTCATGACCGCCGTTGAAATTCTCCCTGCCGCGCAGTGGAACTCAACTGGTTGCGACGACATTAAGTTTCTGGTTTCGACGAATACCGGAACCCCGCCGGGGCCTTTGAACAAAGTCGCCTCGGGCGGCGAGATGGCCCGGTTCATGCTGGCCCTCAAGGTGGTTCTCGCTGAAGCGGCAACGATGGCCGGAACCTATGTTTTTGACGAGATCGATACCGGGATCGGCGGCGCGACCGCGAGTGCGGTCGGTGAACGGCTGGCACGCCTCGCCGGACATCATCAGGTTCTGGTGGTGACCCACTCTCCTCAAGTCGCGGCGCGGGCCAATAATCATTGGGTCGTTTCCAAGGCGAGTGCTAATACCAATGTGCTGGCCCTTAAAGCACAAGAGCGGCAGGAAGAAATCGCGCGGATGCTGTCCGGTGCAGAGATTACCGCAGAGGCGCGGGCAGCGGCCAGCAAATTGCTTGAAGCGAGTGCGGCATGACCACTCCGGCAGATATTAAAAGCCGTCATGCAGAGCTGACGGCGGAGAT
>CAYJDG010000009.1:0-4499 GCA_964368875.1 uncultured Pseudobdellovibrionaceae bacterium | reverse complement strand
AAACAGATCTTCGCCAATCCGCGTAATGCGGCGGCGGGAAGTGTTCGGCAGCTAGATTCGACTATCACGGCAAAACGACCCTTACGCTTTTTCGGCTATGCGCTAGGCGAAGTCAGTGCGCCATTTGCGCAGACGCAGGACGGTATCCGCAAGAAACTTAAATCATGGGGCTTCCCGCAAGCTGAGCCGCATGATGTTTGTGATAGCCTGGAAAGCATCCTTGCTTACTATAAAAAGGTACAGGAGCAACGCTCTACTTTGCCATACGATATTGACGGCGTCGTTTATAAAGTCGACCGTCTTGACTGGCAGGAGCGGCTTGGTTTTGTGTCACGCGCACCGCGCTGGGCGCTGGCGCATAAGTTTCCGGCGGAGCAGGCTATCACGCTGCTGAAGGCCATTTCAATTCAGGTGGGCCGGACCGGGGCGCTGACACCGGTGGCTGAGCTGGAGCCGATTACCGTGGGCGGTGTGGTGGTGTCGCGGGCAACACTGCATAACGAAGATGAGATTGAGCGGAAGGATATCCGCGCAGGTGATACGGTGGTCGTGCAGCGCGCGGGTGATGTGATCCCTC
Source organism: uncultured Pseudobdellovibrionaceae bacterium (assembly GCA_964368875.1). Classification (GTDB taxonomy): domain Bacteria; phylum Pseudomonadota; class Alphaproteobacteria; order Micavibrionales; family Micavibrionaceae; genus CAYJDG01. The sequence continues at coordinate 3,922 of CAYJDG010000009.1, read as the reverse complement.
AGGTTGTTTCGGTTATCCTCGAAAAGCGTCCTAAAAATAGTTCAAAATATGTACCGCCCGAAATATGTCCCGTCTGCAAATCCCACGCGGTGCGTGAAGAGGGTGAGGTGGTACGCAGGTGCACGGGCGGATTAATTTGCCCGGCGCAGGCGGTTGAACGGTTGCGGCATTTTGTCAGCAGGCTGGCGTTCGACATTGAAGGTTTAGGGTTTAAGATTATTGAGGAGTTCTTCGCCGACGGGCGGATTAAAACGCCTGCGGATATTTTTCGGCTTGAAGAGCACGATAAAGGGTCGCTCACACCCCTTAGAAGCAAAGAGGGCTGGGGCGAGTTATCGGTTAAAAATCTTTATCAGTCGATTGCCGCACGGCGCGAAATTACGCTTGAGCGGTTTATCTACGCGCTTGGTATCCGCCAGGTCGGCGAAGTGACGGCGAAACGGTTGGCGGCGGCATATGGCACGATTGAGGCCTTGAACGCAGCGATGATGGCGGCGCAGGACAAGACTTCAGAAAGTTATGCCGATCTCATCAATATCAACGATGTCGGCGCAAGCGTGGCGCAGGATGTTCTCGATTTCTTTGCCGAGGAGCACAACCGCTCGGTGATTGCCGATCTTCTCAAATATGTCACCGTTAAACCCTATGTCGCGCCGAAAGTCGTCGACAGTCCGGTCGCAGGGAAGACGGTGGTGTTTACGGGGACGCTGGTCGAGATGGGACGGCAGGAGGCCAAGGTCAAAGCGGAAAGCCTGGGCGCGAAGGTGGCCGGGACCGTTTCCAAGAATACGGATTTTGTGATCGCCGGAGCGGATGCGGGATCGAAATTGAAGAAAGCGGCAGAGCTGGGTGTTACAGTTCTCAGCGAACAGGACTGGCTGAAACTTATCCGCGGTTCTGCTTCTTGATATCGCGCAGACGGTCAAGCGCGCGTTCGATCTCTGGCGGATAGTCGCGGCGTTCGACGAATTCCCCGCCGCCGGTATTCCGAGTCATGGACAGTTCAAGTGCCAGCACCAGAGCATCAGCAAGTTTGACGTCTTCCTGTTCAATCGCGAGCGCCAGCGCGTAAAAAATACGGTCGCTGAGCCGGGCCTTGTTCAGTAATGCTTCGTCCATCATCATTCCTCAGAAATCCTCAATAATCCCTTGGCCGGACTAAAATTTGGTCATGCCCCGATCACTTTTCTTTAAAACATTATCCTCGATAAAGGTAAAGAAATGATCGAGGAAAACCTGACGGAATTCGTCGGTTTCCATGAGAATCTCATGTTCCGCCTCATGAATTTCAACATGTTTGACGTTCGGAAGCAGCTCGACAGCCCGCTTGATCTTGCGGTTGCTGACGATTTTGTCGTTCCCGGCAGTGGCAACCAGCAATGGTACGGTCACGGCTTTCAGGTAGGCCGGTTTATTAACAATCCGGCAAGATTTCGCCGCGTCATAGAGCCAGCGTGTCGTCGGACTGCCGACCTGCAAGTCGGGTTTGCGCGTAAACCACGCATCTTGCAAGGAGCCGCGCACCGGATCATGGGTGTAGATGCCTTTGCGGAAAACATCTTCGCGGTATCCCGGCGCCCAGTCATGGCCGCCCGGCACATAGGCGGTCGGGAAAATCCGCATCGCACTCGAGAGTAGCCAGCTTAAGCCCGGCACCAGCGCGTCGAGCTGGGCGATACCGAACATCGGCGCACAGAGCGCCGCGACCGCGAAAGCCTGTTTGCCCTTCGCCGAAAAATTACAATCATGGAGGAAACGCAAACCGAGATGCGCGCCCATCGAATGGCCAAGCATGACGAGCGGCAGGCGACCAACATCGGGATGCACGGCAGAGGGCAGAATATATCCGTCGACCAATTCTTTCAGATCGAGAATGTCGTTGGCAAATCCAGCCGAGTGCCGCTTATGGCGATTGTCAAGATAACGTGCAGAGTCGCCCTGGCCACGCCAGTCGATGACCCAGACGGCCAGATTGCGGGCGAGCAGATCATGCGCGAGTTCTAAATACTGTTCACCGAAATCGCGCAGACCGGGAAGGATGACGACCACGGCGTCGGCAATCGACTCGGTCGGATAGGCCGAGCCGTAGCGCAATTTATAGCCCCGCGCCGTGGTAAAGTGATGCCAGCGCCAGCCGGGCGGCTCGCGGAAGCGAGGCTCGTTAAGGACGAAAGTTGCGGCGGCATTGGGGGCCGAGTCAGGCTCGGAAAATTGAATCATTTCATGTCTCTGAGCTCAACCATATCGGGATGGCAAGCTGCGTCAAGGCCGGATGGCAGATCATCCAAACGCCATGCGCGGCCCCGGCGCATAAGACGGCACGTAGGAATAGACCGGTTCGCGGCGCTGCGGCACCTCGATGGCCGGAGTTTGCGGCGCAAGCGGGGCACCGTGGCGGATATCATGGTCGATAAAGCCGTCAATACCCTTCCATAATGCAGTATCGCTGGTGGCGTTGCTGTTCCACACACCATGTTCCGAGAGCGGCAGTTCAAGCAGACGGCCATGCGGCAAATGGGCGGCGGCAAAGCGGATGGTCTTATTGCTGACCAACTCATCGCGCCCGGCGGCAACCAGCAGGACAGGCGTTTTGATATCGTCATAATAATTGGCCTCGCGCATTTCATCCATGGCGTGGTAACTGCGGCGGATGAAATTCCACGTCGGCAGGTCGATTTCAACCGGCTTCAGGAAGCTGCGCATCTTTTCCTGCGCTTCCTGACTGAGCGTGAGCTGATCAGGCGTTTTGCTTAAGTTACGGAGGTTCTGCGAGGCATCCGTAATCCGGTCAAGCAAAGGCCGCCAATTGGGCAGCGGTTTGTCGCCAAAGCCAAGGGCCGTCGCCGCGGTCACGATGCTTTTGAAGACCGGGCGTGGCAGGAAACTGGTATTGAGATCAAGCATAGGAGCGCCGAGAACGGCACCATCAAAGGTTTGTGGAAAATGCTTGAGGTAGAGCATGCCCACATTACCTCCCATCGAATGGGAGGCCAGCAGCAGGGGCTGGTCGGGGCTACGCTGGACGATTTCGGTGGCGAATTTATGCAGGTCGTTCATGTGACGGGTGAGGAGACGGTCATTGGAGTCTTTCACGTTGGCCGGATTCTCACGGTCGGATAATCCCTGACCAATCCAGTCCATCGCCCAGACCTCATAACCACGTTCTTGCCAGTTACGGATCGCATCGTAATGAAAATTAACGCTGTCCCCGTAGCCGGGAGTAAAAACGACCGTGCCGACTTTTGGCCCGACAGGTTTGGCGCGGGCGTAATAAACATCGCGCCCTTCATCATTACGGAACGAAGCGGATTGCCAGCCTTGCGGGTAAAGTCGGACGATATTGAAAGCGGAGGCGAGTTGAGTCGCGTGTTCAGCTTCAGCCATAGTATAGCCCCTGTTTATGGGCTGAGTCCCAAGGTGGGCCGCCCTGTTTTTATGTATTTGTATGTTATTATATAAGCTGATTGAGGTTAAAGTTTCCTTAATATCTGAGTTTCTGGAAAATAAATTGGTGTCCGCCAAAGCCAGAAACAGGCGCACGCGCCGGAAGGACCGCTGCAAATCAAGGAAGCCTGCGCTGTAGAGGCCGTGCTTACGGGAATTGAGGGAGGCAATCAATTTGCCTTCCGGGGTGCGCGGACCGGTGGAGCGGGACCAGGGTTTCGTCGCCCTGATTCTCTGCGCTTGCGCGGCCCGGCTTTCGGGGGTCCAGCGCGGCATGTCAGGCCTCCGCCCCGGTTTTTTGTTCAGTTCGTTCCGCCGTTTTATTTTTTCGTTTTTCAGCACGTTTGTCAGCAATCAGAGCCTGATTGAGCTTTTCATAGGTCTGGCGGTAAAGCTTCTGGGCGCTGAAGGCCGCGTGATACTGGCGCAGGCAGTCATATTTATCCTCGGCAGCTTCGGCGATCAGATAGTGAAACGT
>CAYJDG010000008.1:0-63920 GCA_964368875.1 uncultured Pseudobdellovibrionaceae bacterium | reverse complement strand
GCGAACCTGTCTGAGATAAACTGATAAGGCATGATTTAAAGAATTGTATCGAGCTTCGGCTGTGGTTGTGAATTGCGCACCAAGGCAGCAGCACGTTCGGCTCTTTCAGCTTCGACTCTCTGGCTCTCAACAAACTTGACCATTCTGTGCAGAAGGTCCGCAGGTTGCTGGCCGGCGAAAGTTTTGAAGGTCAGGCTGATTTGGGTCCAGCAGGTATCACGCGTCTGAGATATATCCTCAATCGCCGTTACGCCCAGTCTTTCCATTTGCTCTTGCAGAAAAGCTTGCGCATCCTTCGCTTCCTGAGGAGTCAGGCTGCTGGTGAAATACGCACGCAATGTCGATGAATTGTCCTGTACGAGGTCCATGAAATGCAGGCGGCTGGCCATGGACAGCGCGCCGGAAGGCTGATTATTGCCCTTAAACTGATCTTGCATAGTGACGCAGTCCTTCACACCCGAATTTTTAATTGGCACGTGTGTACAGGAGTCGATAGGTTATGTCAATAATATTAGCATGTCATAAAGTGAACAATTCTGCCCCATACAAGGGATCGTTGTTGCCGCCGTTAACTCTCTATTATAATTTAGAAAATATGCTTATCTCTGCGTTCATCTTTCTTATTCATCCCTCACGGAGATACAATGTCCCAGGCAGCCCCGAAACTGATGCCAGAATCGAACAAACGCTACCGCCTGATTACGCGTAGCGATATGGACGGTCTGGTCTGCGGCATTCTCCTTAAAGAATTAAATCTGATCGACGATATTACCTTCGCCCATCCCAAGGATATGCAGGATGGTCTGGTTGATGTCGGCCCCGATGATATTACGACCAACCTGCCTTATGTGCCGGGCGCATTCATGGCGTTTGATCACCATGCCAGCGAAGTCGAACGCATTGGCGGACAGAAGCCAAACCATATCATCGATGCCAAAGCGCCCTCGGCAGCCCGTGTCGTTTATGATTATTTCGGCGGCAAAGAGAAATTCGTCAATATTTCAGACGACATGATGGCCGCCGTCGACAAAGCCGATGCCGCCCAATTCACGCGCGAGGACATCCTCAACCCTGAAGGTTGGGAACTTTTGTCCTTTATCATGGATGCCCGTACCGGCCTCGGACGCTTCCGGGACTTCAATATTTCCAATTATCAATTGATGATGAAGCTGATCGATGTCTGTCGTCAGAACCAGGACATAGAGCGCATTCTGACGATGCCAGACGTCAAGGAACGCGTTGATCTCTACTATGAACAGCAGATCAAATTCCGCCAGCAGATCGAACGTTGCGCGCAGATCAACAAGAACCTCGCCGTTATTGATCTGCGTCAGGAAGATGTCATCTGGGCTGGTAACCGCTTCGTTGTCTATGCGCTTTTCCCCCACTGCAATATTTCCTGCCACGTCATGTGGGGTAAAAACAAACAGAACACGGTTTTCGCGATCGGCAAATCGATCCTCAATAAAACCAGCCACACACATATCGGTAACCTCTGCCTGTCCTATGGCGGTGGCGGACACGAAGCGGCTGGCACTTGCCAGATCGAGAATCTTAAGGCAGAAGAAGCCCTGCTCGAGATCATCAAGCGGATCACCTCAGACGGCTAAGACAAGTTATCCACAGGTGTGTGGGTAATTCTGTGGATCATCCGGTGGAAATTAAACTTACAGAGATGTAATGGAGCAATTAATGGCGGAAATGCTATGGTTCTGGCATGTCCGTTTGCATCCTCTGGTTCCGGCAGGATTTACGCCTGCATGACAATCCCGCCCTTATCGCCGCGCATCAGTCTGGCTTGCCGATCGTGCCTGTCTATATTCTTGATGATGCCAATGCCGGAGAATGGCAGCAGGGCGGCGCCTCGCGTTGGTGGCTGCACCATTCGCTAAAATCTCTCGATGCGTCGCTAGAAAATGCCCTGATCGTTCGCAGCGGCAACGCCGAAAAAGTCCTGCCGGAATTGATCAAAGAATTCGACGCCAAAGCCGCGTATTGGAACCGTTGCTATGAACCATGGCGCATTGCCCGCGATAAAAAAATCAAAGACGACCTGACCAAAAAAGGCCTCACCGTCGAAAGCTCGAATGCGTCGCTGCTGTGGGAACCATGGGACGTGCAAAAGCAGGATGGCACACCCTACCGTGTCTTTACGCCCTTCTACCGCAAGGGGTGCCTCAATGCCGCACCCCCGGCTACGCCCAAGCCAAAGCCCAAAAACCTCAATATCCATGCGCGCAAAGGCCCCTCCGGGCTTGAGCAGGCCCAGCTACTGCCGCGCAAACCTGAGCCGCGCTGGGATCACAAAATGGAACAACATTGGGTGATCGGTGAAGCAGGTGCGCGCCAACGCCTGAAAGATTTTTTAGCTGCTGAAATTGCAGGCTATAAGGAAGGGCGCAATTTCCCTGCCCGCGCCAATGTCTCGCGCCTGTCCCCCTATCTACATTTTGGTGAAATCTCACCGCGTGAAGTCTGGCATGCCTCCGAGGCTGCTGCGCTGGCTCAGGGCAAAGAAACCGATCTCGATACCTTCCACTCCGAACTCGGCTGGCGTGAGTTCTCCAACGCGCTTCTCTATCATTTCCCTACTTTGCCGCGCAGCCCCTTGCAAACCCGCTTCGAAGCCTTCCCATGGGCTAAAAACAGCGGTGATGCGCTGAAACGTTGGCAGCAGGGGCAAACGGGTTTCCCGATTGTCGACGCCGGAATGCGCGAACTTTGGGAAACAGGGTATATGCACAACCGCGTGCGCATGATCGTTGGCTCGTTTCTGGTCAAAGACCTCCGCCTGCACTGGCATCACGGCGAGGACTGGTTCTGGGATTGCCTGGTCGATGCCGACCTCGCCAACAATTCAGCCAGCTGGCAATGGATCGCAGGCTGCGGTGCCGATGCCTCGCCCTATTTCCGGGTTTTCAACCCGATGGGTCAGGGTCTCAAATTCGATCCATCTGGCGAGTACATCCGCCGCTGGGTTCCCGAAATCGCCGCCCTGCCCGATGATCTGCTCAATGCCCCGTGGGAAGCCCCGGCGCTTGTCCTCAGGGAAGCCGGGATCACCCTTGGTAAAACCTATCCACACCCGATGGTGGACCATAAAAAGGCCCGTGAGGAGGCTTTGGCAGCCTTCAAGCAGCTCAGGGAAGATGCGGCATGAGGCTTTTCCTATAAAACTTGTATAGATGCTCTCCATTATGGTAAAAAATGCCATGCTGATAATTTTTCTCAGAGATTTATTCAAAGCTGACACTTGGATAGCTGATGAGCCAGAAGAGCTCAACGACGAGAAGAATTATGGCATTTTAGCGAGTGACATTTCGCGCAAAATTAAAATATTCCCCGGCTTGGTGCAGTCTGAACTTGAAAGAATGGTCGCCCAAAGCAATCCTCTGGCCACCAAATTCACCGAACTTGCCAAAGGGGGATTCTATAGCCCTAACGATACCGAGTTCAGAGAGCTGTGCGGAATAGTAGACCAGCGGCTTGCATCACAAAGCCCCAAATAGAACAGCTTGAACAGTCAGGCTTTTAAGCTACCATGCTTGCCATGGACCTCATCAAACCGCCCGCCCTGCGCAAGGGCGACACCATCGGTATCGTCGCCCCCTCCAGCCTGATCGAGTCAGACAAACTCGATGCAGGGGTCAGCGTTCTGCGAGATTATGGCTTCAACATCCAGATTCATCCCCAGACCCTCGCCCGCGACCGCCAGTCTGCCGGCACACCGCAGGAAAAAGCCGCTGCCCTCCATGAAATGTTCATGTCTCCGGAAATCAAAGCGATCATCGGCGCCCGGGGTGGCAATGGTTCCTGCATGGTGCTCGACCATCTGGATTTTGGCACGATCCGGGCCAATCCCAAGATTTACATGGGCTTCAGCGATTCTACGGCCCTTCAGGGCGCCTTATGGACCAAAGCGGGACTGACCTCTGTGCATGGCCCCTTCCTCAAGGGCCTCCCTACGCTCAACCCGGCCTGTGTCGACCATGCCTTTGCCTTGCTGGCCGGTAAGACACCGTCCTATCCGCTGGGCACAGCCAAGGTCCTGCGCCATGGCGAGGGCGAAGGCCCTCTCTTTGGCGGGACTCTCAGCATGCTGTCCATTCTGGCTGGCACGGGATATATGCCCAACCTCAAGGGTGCCATCCTTTTTATCGAGGATATCAACGAAGAATTCAGCCGGATCGACCGGATGCTGTGGCATCTCCGTCAGGCCGCTCCGTTTCAGGAGTTGGGTGGGCTGGTTTTCGGCCAGTTTCTCAATCCGCAGGATACCGGCACGCCCTATGGCTTCACTTTGGAAGAGATTCTCAAGAAGCATACGCAGGATCTTGAAATACCTGTAATTTTTGATGCCCCCTTCTCGCATGACGAGAAGGAATTTTACGCACTTCCTATCGGGGGGATGGCTAAATTACAGGCAAACGGCGATTCGATCAGCCTGACCCTCAATGACCCAATAGTTACCATATAGTTTCATGTGAAACTTATCGAATCACTTTAGCGATACAAATACTTAGCTGCGCCGCACGCAAGCCAGGTGCTGGGCAATAATGCTGCATTGGGTCAGTTGAAACGGGTCATTTCTGCGGCCACCGAAGTGATCTTCTCCTGTGAAAGCGCCTTCAGGTGACTGAAAATAGCGGATTGTATCTGCCGCTGTGACGAAAAGACGGCTATATGGCTCGCGCGTAGATGCATACTGGGCAGCAAGCTCTGTAAAGGTAGATGAAATAGCCACCGTCCCCAGTGGCCCTATTTTAAAGGATATGGCCTCACTGCATTCTCCTTTAAGAAGGTTTCCCAGATCGGGCATCGCCATTTTCAAGACGATCACAGGCGCATTATCGGCTTCGTCATAAGTGAGTTCTGGTCCAATTGCTTCAACACCGCCCTTCCACCCTTTGAAGGATTCGACTTGTCTTGCGATGTAAGTCCACATTTGACGGAATGACGTTTCCCGGCTGATAGGATTAGGAAACACAAATGTGCTGGGATTGCGCGCGGGTCTTGTCATTATGAAGCTTTCTATATAGGTTCTTGCCTGCTGGAAATCAGCACATACTCGTAACTTATGTCAATAAATATCCGGATTTCTTTATGACCTTCGTCGTTACCGATGTCTGCATTATGTGTAAATACACCGACTGCGTAGAAGTCTGCCCGGTCGACTGCTTCTATGAAGGTGAGAACTTTCTGGTCATCCATCCGGACGAATGTATCGACTGCGGCGTCTGCGAGCCTGAGTGCCCGATTGACGCCATCGTCCCAGACACGGATGAAAAAGCTGACAAGTTTCTGGAAATAAACCGCGAGTATGCGTCTAAGTGGCCGAATATCACCCGGATCAAGCCCGGAATGCCTGACGCAGACAAGTATAAGAATGAAGGCGGCAAGTTCGAGAAATACTTCTCGCCGAAGCCCGGCGAAGGCGACTGACACCCGCGCAAAACAGGCGCGGTGTATCAATCTGTGAATAAAATGACGCACCGTCTTAATATTTTGTAAAGAAACGTTGAAATTTACCCAATTTCTGCTATAGTCCTTCACATACTTTAACGGCTCTTGGCAATCACTTGGTCCTTACAAGACCTTGAAATTCCTTGCGTTTCGGCGTTTGCGTAATTTTCTTACCAAACCTCCACACCGTTTAGAGTGACGCGTACTGGGCGAAGTCAAATGGCTTCGAACAAAAGCTAGGTTCAAAGCTGACTTTACTTAAAGTAACAGATCAAGAAAAAGGACTAAGACAATGGCAACCAACAAAAAAGTACAAAAAACCAAGCCTCAGCAGAAAGCCAAGGCCTCAGTCAAAACTTCAAAGAAGCCTGCTACCCCATTGAAAACGGCTAAGAAACCAGCTGCGAAGGTCACGAAACCTGTCGCCAAGAAAGCTGCTGCCCCAGCCAAGAAAATCGTTGCAAAACAGCCAGTTAAAACGGTTTCCAAACCTAAAGCTTCAACTGCTAAACCAGTTGCAAAAGCTGCACCTGCAAAAGTCGCTGCAAAAAAACCAGAAGCCAAACAAACTGGTAAGACGGCGGCCCCGATTGCCGTCAAACAGCCGACCAACCAGAATGCCAAGCCAGCAGTTGTTCTGCAAAAGACCGCGGATGGTCTGAAGGCTCTGTCGCCAAATTCCAACTCGCTGGTCCGTCCGGTTTACCGTCCGATCCAGGTCATCAACAAATCGCTGGCACCTCTTCAGCCAGTCCGTCAGATGGCGCCGATTTCGGCGGCAGCTGAAAAGGTCGAATACAAAAAAGGCGATTATGTCGTCTATCCGGCCCACGGTGTCGGTCAGATTGAGGCCGTTGAGACCCAGACCATCGGTGGTATGGAGATCAAGCTCTATGCGATCCAGTTCGAAAAAGACCGTATGCGCCTGAAAGTCCCGGTTTTCAAAGCCGTGGCCTCCGGTCTGCGCCGCCTGTCCAACACGAACCGCATGCAGGACGCTCTCAAAACCCTGCAAGGCCGCGCCCAGATCCGTCGCGCCATGTGGAGCCGTCGCGCTCAGGAATACGAAATGAAGATCAACTCGGGTGACCCGGTCTCTATCGCCGAAGTTCTCCGCGATCTCAAACGCAGCAACGATGATACCGAGCAGTCATACTCTGAGCGTCAGATTTACCAATCTGCCCTCGAGCGTCTGGCCCGCGAAGTTGCAGCCGTCGAAAAGATCACGGAAATCGAAGCTGCCGAGCGCCTCGAAGGCATGATCAAAGGCCGCCGGTCCCGCGCCTCTGAAAAAGCCGATGCCGATGCTGCCGCCGCTGCTAAAGCTGGCGACAAAAAGGCAATCGCTGCCGCGTAATTAAAGGAATTTCTCCTGTTCAAAGCGGGCACCTTAATAAGGTGCCCGCTTTTTTATAGACAAATCCTGGCTCGTCGGTAGTAATGGCTTATGGATAACAACCAACTTGCTGGTCGCCTGAAGTTTCTAAAGGGCGCTTTTGAGATTATTGCGGATGAGCTTTACCATTCCGATGGTACGCCGAACCTCGACTGTGCCTGTATTCTTTCAAGCGAGCAGCCGCACTCAGCGCTTATTCCATCAAGATTACCGCGCATCGCCGTGGATGGCCGGGGCTTTTTCCTGTCAGACTCCTATCAAATAAGCCGTGCGCTTCAGGATATTGGTAAAACGCGTGCTTTCAGTGAATTCATAGGCGATCATGGCATCACGCATGTGGCGCGTTTTGCCGAGGGCCGCAGCTGCGGAACTCTATTAGGATGGCGTCAGGGCGATGAAATCCCCTCAGTCGTGCGCGTCCCAACTGTTGGCGGTGCCGACATACATACGCGCATAAAAGCGCCGATTGTTCTGCCTGCCGAAGCACGTCTCGAATTGTGGGATGGAGCGAGTACAGAAATTCTCCCTTATGTACCGGTTCTTCCTAATCGCCAGTTACTCGGCTGGGAACCGCTTCCGGGCCACAACACTATGCGTTTCGGTGCATACACTGTAGTAACAGCACATGGGGAAGTTTATGCACCTTTGCCAGATTTCATGGATGAGAGGTTTGAAAGCTGTTTGCTCGACCTGCTCACAGTGATGAGAACCGCAGGATTTAATCTGACATCAGCACGAGATATGGGCCTGAAGCACGAGGGAACACCCGTTTTCGTTGATCCTGATACGGTTAAACCCGGTAAAGTCGCGCCTGATATGGCCGCTAAAACTTTTGCCGCTTTCATCAACGAGCTCGACTTGCAGGATGAATATCACTGGTTTGATCCGCCTGCATCTTCTCCGCCTGCGGCAGCACAAAAGATGCCGATGCCAGCCTAATCGTACATTTTTACCATAAAATCTATCGCATTTCTGCTTGGCCGAGATTTGGCATTATGCTAAAACCTTACCTTGTTCGGTTTCTGGGATGATGAGACTTTTTGTCGGAAACATCGTGGGGCTATTTTTTTCTAACTAACGACTAACTAAAGGATGACTAACATGGCGACTGGTACAGTCAAATGGTTCAATACCCAAAAAGGCTACGGCTTTATCGTTTCTGACGATGGCGGCAAAGATATTTTCGTTCACATTTCAGCTGTCGAGCGCTCAGGCCTCCGCACTCTGACTGAAGGTCAGAAAGTTGAATACGAACTCCAAAACGACAAGGGCAAAACTGCCGCAGTCAACATCAAGGTCGTTGGCTAGTCTCTAGCACCACCTTCTTTAATAGACTTGGATTAAAGCTCCAATATCTCTATCCTTCTGGATACCAGAGTATTGGAGCTTTTTTATGCCTGCTGCGAAGCCACGCCCGACCAAATCGAAATCGAAACAGCCTCCCGCCTATTCGTTTCTGTCTTATCCCGATGTCCTGAAAACCTCTGTACCGAAAGGCGCAAAGGCGATCTCTGTACACGTGGTGAAAACCGATGCGTTCAGCAGCTGGATAAAAAAACAGCCCAAAGCGTTGCAAAACGTCATCACCGCGCAAGGCTGGACAGCCAATGTCGGCACCGTTGCGCTGATCCCCGGAACCGATGGCTCGCTGGAAGAAGTTTATGTCGGTAGCGGCCTGCTTTTTAGCCTGTACACCTTCGCCCAACTCGTCGATACCCTGCAGAAATCCGTGCCGGGCGACCTGCTCGCCAAAATGGCGTTTACGTTTGCAGCACCCAATGAGTTGTCAGTGCGCGATTTAACGCTTGCCTGCACGGGCTGGGCGCTCGCTTGTCACCAGTTCGATGCGTACAAAACCTCGAAAAAAGTCACGCCTCTGCTGGTTGTTCCAAAAGGTGCCGACAAAACACGCATCGATGCGCAGGTTCAGGCCGCCACACTGGCGCGTAATCTCGTCAACCTGCCCGCCAATGCGATGGGCCCGGAAGAACTTGCTGCTGCGGCCAAAACAATTGCCACAGCCAAACAGGCAACGATCAAGATCATCGAGGACAAACAGCTCCTCACCCAGAATTTCCCGCTCGTCTACGGCGTCGGTGACAGCAGCCTGCGTCGCCCGCGCGTGATCGATATCACATGGGGCAAAGCCACTGACCCGAAAGTCACTCTCGTCGGCAAAGGTGTCTGTTTCGATACCGGAGGTCTCGACATTAAGCCAAGCGCTGGCATGCTGAACATGAAAAAAGACATGGGCGGCGCGGCGATGGTGCTGGCTGTTCTGTGGCTGGTCACATCACTCAAACTGCCGATCCGCCTTCGCGTCATCATTCCGGCGGTTGAGAATTCCGTCTCGCCGCAGGCCTTCCGGCCGATGGATATCTTGCCGTCGCGCAAGGGTTTAAGCGTCGAGATTGGTAACACCGATGCCGAAGGTCGCCTCATCCTCGCTGACTGTCTGACCTGGGCATGCGAAGAAAAGCCCGATCTGCTGATTGATTTTGCCACGCTGACCGGACATATCCGCACTGCGCTCGGCATGGATATTCCGGCGATCTTCTCCAATAACGATGGCATCGCCCAGCAATTGCAGGGCATCGCCATGAGCAACGAAGACCCGATGTGGCAAATGCCGCTCTATCAACCTTACAAGCCTGACATCATGTCGCCTGTCGCCGACATCAACAACGCCGGCAACAATCAGGCGGGCGGCATCACCGCCGCCTTGTTCCTCGAAAGTTTCATCGACAAAACAACCAACTGGATTCACCTCGACCTCTCCGCATGGGAAGTCGCCGGCCGTCCGGGCCGCCCCCGTGGTGGCACTGATATGGGGGTTCGGGCTGTGCTTGAACTGCTGGAGCAACGCTATAAAAAGCGTAAGTAACGGCGATATTATCCATATTAATTGACTATTTTGGCGCTCATCTCTACTCTTCGAGCAGAGGTAAAATTTTGTCTTTCATTGAAAAACTAAGGGTTCTCACCCTGTCGGCTGCATTTGCTACAGCAACAATTGCTTCGGAAACGGCAACTCGCGCGTCCATGCCTGTTCCCGGCTTCCACAGCGCGACATATAACCGCCGCCGCAACAGTCCAAGTGATACAAAGCCAAAGACTGAAACTCCCGAGCCTGCACGCGATCCTGCGACAATAGTCTGGGCCGGACTTGTCTCGATTTTCAAAAAACTACCGGCTGGGCGCAAAGAAGATGAAGCGGCTCTGACATCAGCCTTTCAAGAATATATGTTTATGAAAGGTGGACTGACGCCGAACATGTATATGCGCATGTCATCGCTCGCCATCGAACTGGGAATTACCAACTCGGACATTGATGCAGTTCTTACAGAGCAACCTCAATACCCTGCAGCCCTATTCTCTGCCCAGCATAAAATTGCGACATCCCCTCACCTGCATTGATCAGGCTAGAAGTTTAATGGCTGGAAACAGATGAGAAAACTTATCCTGCTCGCTCTGATCCATCCTGACCTTCATAATCACATTGCCTAGGTCGTCGTCAGCACGGTCAAGGATAGCAACATGGCTGTGCAACCACGCAATCGCCTTACCCTCAGATGACGGCAAAGTGATTTCAATCGAGGTGCGGCTTTGATTGAGCACGGTCTGAATACCCTGTAACAGCTCGTCCAGCCCCTCGCCTGTCTTTGCCGATACGCCTACCTGCCGTCCGGACATGCTCGGGTCGCGGTGCATGTGAATGCCGCGCTCGGCTGCAAGGTCGATTTTGTTATGAACTTCAAGAATGCGCGGATCGCTTTTTATATCGATACCCAGATCATTGAGAACGGTGATCACGTCTTCTTTCTGCGCATCACTGTCGGGTGAAGCGATATCCCGCACATGCAGAATGACATCTGCATGCTGAACCTGTTCCAGCGTGGCTTTGAATGCTGCAACCAGCAGGGTTGGCAGCTCTGAAATAAACCCGACCGTATCCGACAAAATAACCATCTGCCCGCCCGGCAGCTTGAGGCGGCGCATGGTCGGGTCAAGCGTTGCGAAGCGCAGATCCTGCACAAACACTTCGGCCCCGGTCAGCTTGTTGAATAGCGTCGATTTCCCAGCATTAGTGTACCCAACGATTGCGACAATCGGGAACGGGGTCCGCTCGCGGCTTTCGCGCTGCAAATCACGGTTTTTGCTGACCTGTTTGAGTTGTTTCTTGAGGCTATCGATTTTTTCATCGACTAAGCGGCGGTCTATCTCCAGCTGGGTTTCCCCCGGACCGCCTGTGCCGCCCGTGCCGCCGCGCTGACGCTCAAGGTGGGTCCATGATTTGACGAGACGGGAACGCTGATAGGTTAGTGCTGCAAGTTCAACCTGAATTTTACCTTCGCGGGTCTGGGCCCGCTCACCGAAGATTTCAAGGATCAGGCCCGTACGGTCGATGACCTTGGCGCTCAATTCTTTTTCGAGGTTACGCTGCTGAACTGGCGTCAGATTGAAATTGACGATCACGACATCAGGTTTGAGAACTTCGATCTTGGCCGCGATTTCTTCCCGCGCGCCGGAACCGATCAGCGTGCCCGGCTCGATCTTGCGCACCTGAGCCACATGAACGTCGAGCACCTCAAGCGCAATCGCTTCGGCAAGGCCTGCAGCCTCACCCAGCTCGGTATCGAGATCACGGACAAAGTCGCGTTGCTCCCGCCCGGCCACACGGACCTTGAAAACGGGATGGATAATGATGCAACTGGACAAAGGCGTTATTCAGCCTTCGGGGCAGCCTCATCTTGTGGCTCTTCCTCATACAGAGAAAGCGGGCCGGTCGGCATGATGGTGGAGATTGCGTGTTTATAAACCAGCTGCACCTGAGAATCGCGGCGGAGCAGCAATGAGAAATTATCAAACCAGGTCACAATTCCCTGTAATTTAACGCCGTTGACCAGAAACACGGTAACCGTGTGCTTGTCCTTGCGGATCCGGTTCAGAAAGACGTCCTGAATATTCTGATTTTTTTCAGCCATAATTTTGCCCTAGGGTCCTAACTTCTATAGTTAGTTTTTGTTATTAATAGGCCGGACCATAAAGGACTTGGTATAGCCCCGCAAGGGGTTAAAACAGCGATTTTATGGCGAAAATAAGGCTTTCGCAGTCGGGAAGAACCAACGCTGGAGGGTATGGAAAACGTTCCCCGTCTTTGCCCAAACCATGCTGAATAAACACAGGATAATAGGTCGCCGCATGGGCTGCCTGCATATCAGTTTCCGTATCACCAATATACCATAATGTATTTTCATGTCCGGTCAGTCCCAGCTTGTCCGAGACCCAGAACAACTGGTCGGGAGCAGGCTTATCCTGCGGCGTTACCCCTGCCCCGATCCATGTCTGGAACAAATGGCCCCAGCCCAGATGCATGATTTCCTTCTCCAGAATATCATGCGTCTTGTTACTGACAATCGCAGCCGGAATTTGTGACCGCACCAGAAACTCGAGAAGTTCGCGCGAATGCGCAAGCGGGCGTATTAACTCAAGGTGATTGGTCCGCACATAATCCAGATAAATTTTCTGAGCCTGATGGGCGTTGTCACCAAAAATTTCCGGGAAGACTTCGCGTAAGGAGCGGCGTATGCGCAGCTGTGCTTCGGCTGGAGATAAAGGCGGCAGATCAAATGCTGTGAGGGCGGCGTTATACCCGCCAATGATGCTTTCGAACCCGTCGATCAGAGTTCCGTCCCAATCAAAGACAACGGCGGCGGGTTTGCTCATGAAGCGCGTTTAAGAACCTTGGCGGCATCATAGGACTCATCATGGTCCTCCTTACCGTCATCGCGTTCCGAGGTATTGATATTGAGGGATTTAAGCTTGCGGTGCAACGCTGAACGCTCCATACCGACAAACTGGGCTGTCTTGGAAATATTGCCACCGAAGCGGTTGACCTGCGCCAGAAGATATTCACGCTCGAACACTTCACGGGCTTCGCGCAAGGGCAGTGAAATCATGTCTTCGCCCCACTCCGCTTTCAAAGCCGATGAAACGATCTGCGAAATTTCAGGCGGCAGGTCTTCAAGCTGGATCGGCGTATCCTGATTGACCGGCGCCATGATCATCATCCACTCGATAAGGTTGCGCAACTGACGCACGTTACCTGGCCACGAATAAGATTGCAGGGCGGCCATAGCGCCATCAGAAAAACTTCGCTTCTCAAGGCCAGCCTGCGCCGCGTTCTGATCCATAAAATAGGCGATCAGCGCGCCAATATCGTCACTGCGTTCCTTGAGCGACGGCACGTGAACTGGGACGACGTTCAGGCGGTAATAGAGATCTTCGCGAAAACGGCCTTCATCGATGGCCTGCAACAAGTTAGACCCGCTTGCCGCAAGGATACGGACATCGGCCTTGATCTGGTTCTGGCCGCCAACGCGGGTGAAGCTCTGGTCCTGAAGGACGCGCAAGATTTTTGCCTGTGTCTCAAGGGGCATATCGGCCACTTCATCGAGAAGCAATGTGCCACCATCCGCGCGCTCGAGCACACCGATATGCGGTGCCGCGCCTGAGGAGGCTATATCAGACCCAAACAGCTCGATCTCAATCCGGTCTGGGTTGAGGATGGCGCAATTGAGGGCCATGAATGGTTTGTCGGAGCGCGTCGATTGTTTGTGAATATACCGGGCGGCGATTTCTTTGCCAGTTCCGGCATCCCCGGTGATCAGCACGCGGCTATTTGTCTGGGCGACTTTATCCAGCAACTGCGTGAGCGCCTGCATCGGGCCTGAAGAGCCAACCAGAACGCTCGCGCCTTCGGTTTGCTGGCGCAAAGTCGCGTTTTCCTGCCGCAGGCGCGTCGTTTCGAGCGCACGCTCGATCATCAGCAACAGACGGTCCGTCTTGAATGGCTTCTCGATAAAATCATACGCACCATGCTTGATGGCCTTCACAGCAGTCTCAATCGTGCCATGACCGCTGATCATCAGAACCGGGATGTGAGGGTAGCTGGCCTTGAGCTGCTCAAGAATATCCAGACCGTCAAACTCGCTGTTTTGCAACCACACGTCGAGAACGATGAGGTTGACCGGAGCGGATTGAAGATGATCGAAAACCTGTTTCGCGTTTTCTGCCTGACGGGTTTTATAACCCTCGTCTTCCAGAATGCCCTGTATCAGAGTCCGGATATCCGTTTCATCATCTACTATGAGAATTTCTGCTGGCATACTCAGTCTGCGTTACATCAATCGTTGCGGCATAATAAGGGAAACAGTTGCCCCGCCTAGATCGTTCCATCCCGGCAACCCGGCGACATCCTGACCTACCCCGAATTCTATACGACCTTTGTGGTCCTCCATAATCTTTTTTACGATTGCGAGGCCCAATCCGGTCCCTTTTTCTTTAAAGGTTACATAGGGTTCTGTCAAACTTTCGGGGGTCTGGCCTTTGGGCAATCCAATGCCGTTATCGTTGAGGGTAATCATGATATCCCGGTCGTCCAGACGCGAGAGACGGATCGAGATTTGACCCGGTTCTGCACCGTCACCACCCTTGCGGATTCGCTCATTGGTCGCGTCGATCGCGTTCTGCAGCAGATTGGTGAAAGCCTGACGGATTTGCTGCTCGTCGCAGAACGTCACAACCTTCTCGGTGCCCTTCAGCATTCCCTCAAGATGAAACGTCACGCCGGGATGAGCTTCACGGTTAAGGGCAATGACATCATTCAGGACGTTGCGCAGATCGGCCTTCTGCATGACGGCTTCCGGCATGCGCGCAAAATCTGAGAACTCTTTGACCATCGTGCCGATATCACCAACGTGACGGATGATCGTATCGATACACTGGCTGAAGATCGTCTGGTCGGCCTCGGGCAATGTATTCAGATACTTGCGTTTCAGACGCTCGGCAGAAAGCTGAATCGGTGTAAGCGGGTTTTTGATTTCATGTGCAATCCGCCGCGCCACGTCACCCCATGCCGCATTCCGCTGCGCCAATTGCATATTGGTAATATCATCAAACGTAATAACCGCACCCTGATCGACGTCGCCAATCAGTTCAATTGCGATCCTCAAAAGCAAGGTGCACGGTGTTTTATCAGGCAGCAGATGCCCGATCTCGATCTGGTGAATCCGGTTGGGACGCTGGTAGGCATCATCCAGAAACGCCCGCGCTTCAGGGAAAATATCGCGAATATCCTCTCCGGTCAGGGACGAGGCGGGCCGTTTCAGGATATCCCCTGAGGAACTATTGGCCAGATTGACCTTGCCCTTGCTATCGACACCCAGAACGCCCGATGAAACCCCGGCAAGAATTGTTTCGGTAAACCTGCGGCGTTGATCCATTTCGCGGTTGGCATCGATAAGTTCATCCTGCTGATCGCGTAGCTGGCGAGTCATGCGGTTGAATGAGCGCGATAGAAAATCGAATTCTTCAAGCCCGCTGGCCTCTGAGACCTGCGCAGTCAGGTCGCCGCCGCGCACCTTCTCGGAGGCCTCAATTAGTGTGCTGATGGGTGTCGCCAGCCTGCGTGCAAAGACAAGCGCAAACCACACCGCCGCCAGCAACAGCAGTAATGCGACGATAATGTAGATCATCGTGACGGTAATCCGCATGCCGGCATAGCGGGAGGCAACCTCATCATATTTTTGCACGGCTTCGCGGGTTGCGCTCAGGTGACTAAGAACGTTGGCTTCAACCAGACGCCCTACGAACAGGTAGGTGTCGGTAAAATTGCTCATTTTGACGAGAGCCCGAACCCGGTCGTCATCACTATCCGTCAGCAGAACGACTTCGCCCGTATCGGCTTGCTCAATCGCGTCCTTAGGGACTTCATCCTGATCAAAACCGATGCTGAATCCCGCCTCCGATAGAACGGTCCCGGCGCTGTCAAAAATAACCACTTCTGAGAGGTTTCTGATCACGGACTGGGTCTGCACCATGCGTTGAAACGACTCTGGATTGGCGTAATAAAGCGTCGACTGGCGATCAAGATCGTTGGCCATGGCCAGAATATCGGCGCGGATAACCTGCTGGTGTTCTTTGAGATAAGCTTCTGCAACTGCCTGAGATTCATTGACCGCGGTCTTTACGCGGTCGCTAAACCATGTCTGTACACCATAGTGAAAGAAGAACAGTGAGAAGAGAGTCATGATCACTGCAGGCGCCATCGCCAGCAGACCGAAAATATAGACCAGCCGCAGATGGAGCCGAGCCCCCGGGATTCCACGCCGCCATATCGTAAACAGCATGATGACGCGCCGTGCGATCAGAGCAAACAGAGCGAGTAAAATGATCAGATCGATATTGAGCAGCCAGATGACGACGTCGGCGCTGTTTCCAAATGGCAAAGCGGAATTCAGCGCGGCATAGGTTGCGATACCACTGACCAAAGCCAGCACGATCATCAGGACGGCCAGACGGCCATCCCATGACGCACCGAATTTAAAGCGCAGCCAGCCAATCCTGCTGCGCAGGGTTGTGTGCCTTGAGGTCAAAAGTGTCGCGCCCGGGGGTGTCATGACGGCTACTATAGACAAATCTCTGGTTTTTAAGGGATAAGTCCGTGAAATATCTCTATTCGGAGACAAAAAAGCAAGCTAAAACAAGAGGATGAACAGTGTTTCTCAACCCCCAGGCCCCTCTTTTGCCGCGATTATCGTCGCGGGTGGAAGCGGCCAGCGTTTTGGTGGCGATCTGCCCAAACAATATGCGCGACTGAACGGCAAGACCGTCCTGCGTCACGCCATCGATGCTTTCCTGAAATGTGGGGCGCGACTCTCCGATCTGCGCGTTGTTATCGATCCTGCCCATGAGCCACTCTACCGCGATGCCGTCGCCGGACTTGATCTGCCGTCCCCTGTGCACGGTGGCAAAGAACGCAAAGACAGTGTCTATAACGCTCTGCAATCCCTGACGAATTTATCTCCCACTCATCCGGTGCTTATCCATGATGGAGCCCGCCCGCTGATTGATCAGACTCTGATCTGTTCCGTTGCCGATGCCCTAGCGACACAGAGCGCCGTGACCCTCGGTGTTGCGGTCAGCGATACTTTGCGCCGGGTCGATCAGGGTGTTTTGGATGATACGATCAACCGCACTGGTCTGTGGGCGCTGCAAACCCCTCAGGGTTTTCAGTACGCGACCATTCTCAAGGCCCATGAATCCGCCCGAAAACTCGCTGATATTACTGATGATACCGGGGTCGTTTCGGCGTATGGTGTTGATGTATATACCCTGCCCGGCTCCCGGAATAATTTGAAAATAACCACACCCGAAGACCTGATTATGGCGTCAGCCCTCCTCAATCCCCCATCCGTCACCCGCACCGCACTCGGCTATGATGTCCACGCGTTGATCCCCGGCGATGGCACTATTCGCCTTGGTGGAATTGACATTCCTCACAGTAAAAAACTTTCCGGACATTCCGATGCCGACGTTGTTCTGCATGCGGTCACCGATGCTCTGCTCGGTACGATTGCCGCAGGTGATATCGGCACACATTTCCCGCCATCCGACATGACATTCAAAAATATGGACAGTGCCGTCTTCTTGCGCAAAGCGCTTGAGCTGGTCACCGCGCAACAAGGCGAGATCATTCACATCGATATTACTATTCTAGGTGAAAACCCCAAGATATCACCGCACCGCTCCGCCATGCAGACGCGTATCGCCGACATACTTGGTCTGCCGGCAACCTCGGTTGCGATCAAGGCCACAACCACCGAGCGTCTTGGCTTTACCGGGCGTGAAGAAGGCCTTGTGGCACAAGCTCTTGCAACAGTCAGGTTCCCAACATGATCATGAAAATCGTCGATAAGTTTTTTGAAATTTGCCGGGAGGAGCTCGCCGGACGCCGCGCCTTACTCGCCAAAGTTCGGGCAACCGATCCTGAAATCCTGATCTCCACCTGGTTCGGTAGCGGCTTTCTTTTTCCTGCCGCTGGGACATGGGGAACCCTCGCCGCCCTTCCGTTCGCCGTCTTTCTGTATTTGATTGGCCCGATGTCGCTCTTCATCGGTTTCCTCATCGTCACAGTCGTCGGCTTCTTTGCCGTGAAGCTGACCGAAGAGCGCACCGGCATCCATGACAGCCCATGCTATGTTATCGATGAAGTGTCTGCGACCTTTCTTATCATCCTCACTCTGCCGGTCTTCAATCCGCTGTTCATTGCGCTCGCATTTTTTGTCTACCGCGCCTTCGATACTTTCAAACCATGGCCTGTGTCATGGGCAGATAAATCGATCCCGGGCGCATGGGGCGTGATGATCGACGATCTTTTCGCGGCGGTCTATTCGATCATTGTTTTATGGGGGATTTACTATGTCCTCCCTGGCTGAACAGGTCACACTTGAACTGCGTAAACGCGGCTGGAAACTGGCTGCGGCTGAATCCTGCACAGGCGGCATGCTCTCTGCCGCGATCACCGATCTGCCAGGCTCCTCCGATGTATTCGACCGCGGCTTCGTCACCTATTCGAACCAGTCGAAAATCGACCTGCTGGATGTTTACCAACCCATTCTCGAAGGCCACGGCGCTGTCAGTGAGCATACGGCTCAGGCCATGGTCGGCGGCGTTCTCAAGCACAGCGAAGCAATGATCGGCGTCTCGGTCACCGGCATCGCTGGACCGGGTGGCGGCAGCCCCGAAAAACCAGTCGGGTTAGTTTTTATAGCTGTCGCGATCAAAGGTCAGCCCGCGCAAATCTTCCGTCATACTTTTTACGGCGACCGCGCCGCCGTGCGCCAGCAAAGCGTCGACTCCGCTTTTACCCATATCCTTGAAATGATCGGCCCTCATCATGCCTAGAATTCTCATCTGCTCCGGCTGTGACACGAATTATTTTCCGATGCTGAAAGAGATGATTCATTCGGTCAAACGCCTGCCGCAAGCGGCTGAATTCAGCTTCGCTGTGCTGGATACAGGGCTGACCGATGAAGACCGCGTATGGTTGCAATATAACGTCAACCATATGCATGCCCCCGACTGGCCGTGCGAAATTCCGTCATGGAAAATTCGCGGGCGGGAGTTCCTGAAATCCTGCGTCTGCAAACCGTGGCTCCCCAACTTTTTCCCTGAATACGATATCTATATCTGGATTGATCCCGATGCATGGGTACAAAACTGGGAAGGGTTAGAGCTCTTCATTCGCGGGGCGCAGAAGGGCCACATTACACTGACCGGACAGGTTGATCGCGCCTATCCCCGCGCTGTGCGGATTAAATGGCTGGGCTGGCTGCCGCTCAAATTGCGCGGGTTCTATTTCAGCAACGCGAAGAAAGCCTTCGGTTTTAAAACTGCGAAGGAACTTTACCCTTATCATGTCCTTTTGGCTGGTATGTTTGCCTTACGCGGTGATGCCCCGCATTGGGTTTACTGGCAATCCCTGATCAAAAAAGCCCTCAAAAAGGGCAAGGTTTTCACAGCTGAGCAACTGACGCTTGGTATGATGTGCTATCTCGGCGGCTATCCATTCGAGATTCTTCCGGCTTGGTGCCATTGGCTCTGTGAGTTTGAACCGACATGGGATGAGGACCGCCAGATGTTTGTCGAGCCGTTCCTACCGCATCAACCGATCAGCGTCCTGCATGTCTCGGGCTTCGACGACATGCGCCGTAACCGCGCACTAACTACGCCCCTGCAAACCCTATCAGGCAAAAATTATGAGGGAAGCTTGCGCTCCCCTCATTATGATGGCGAAAAAGATCTCGCGGCTTAAGGTTTCAGCAAAACCCGTGCATTTACGGTCATAGCAACGGCCTGCTCACCGGACTGCGCAACTGGTGCGCTCATGTCCGCACTGGCCGCCATCGACATTTCCATACGAGCAGCTTTATACATCGGCATTGGCGGAGTCATGCCGGGGTTATCGATGTTGACCTCGATGATTTCATAGCTGCTTTTACCCAAAGCTTTTGCTGCCAGAGCGGCGCGCGCCTGGATTTTCTTCAGCGCCCCACCCATCAAGGTATCTTTGTAGGCCTCTTCTTGTTCCGGCGAGAGCGTGTAGTTCAGGCCGTTCATGACAAAGCCCAGCTCTTGAATTTTTCCTGCAAGCTCCAGAAGTTGCTCAGAATTTTTGCTTTTAAGGTCAATCGTCTGATTTCCCTTCCACATCATGCGGCCCTTCGTATCTTTCACGGATACCGGCATGGGAGTTGGATCAAACTGATACACATAGTATTGACCAGTGCTAACCTTCACATCCTTGTAATCTTTGCCCAAGGCGAGTGCAGCCTGCATGGCCTTATTGATTTTATCTTGAACGTCTTTCGCGACTTTGGAATCCACTTCGATGCGCAGACTACCCTGTAACTGATCCTGCTGCAGATTCATTTGCTCGGTTGCGGCGAGCGTTACAATCGTTTGGCCGGGTTCCAGTGGTTTAGGTTGTACATCCTGTGCCAGGGCATTGCCTGCCAGTGTCAGGGACAAAAGAATAAGCGTCGATAAAAGTTTCATGAGAACGGGCTCCTTTGCGGTAAGGTCGCCGTATCCTGCGTTAATTCACTGGCGTATACAAGTCTCGCGCGCGTTTTTCAAACGCACCGACCATGCGGCGCACAATCTCGTTGAAGAAAACGCCCATCAGCTTCTGGAAAACCAGATTGCGGAATTCGAAGTCGACATAAAAATCGATCGTGCAGCGTCCGTCTGCCTCCTCGATGAATTCCCATTTGTTGGAAAGGTATTTAAGTGGACCGCGCAGGTATTCCACCCGGATTTTATCGGGACGGCTGAGCACGACCTTCGATGTGAATTTTTCACGGACAAGTTTATAGCCGATCACGAGATCAGCATAAAAAACATCATCGCCATCGCGCCGCGTAATCCGCGATGACAGGCACCAGGGAAGGAATTCCGGATATTTTTCGACCTCTGCAACCAGAGCAAACAACTGGTCGCGGGTATAAGGAAGGGTACGTTTTTCGGCGTGAGTCGGCATAACGCCTTTATGAACGGTTTAGCGTCAGGAATAAACAGTTACTGTGGTTTTAGGCCTAGTTTCGCATTTGCAGCCGCAGGGTCTAGACTTTCGATCTGAATGTCAGTGCCACGGATTGGCTGAGGCGGTGGAGGCACAGTGATACCGAAATCTGAAAGAGAGTAGCCTTTGTGAGCTTCAGCTCCCGGCCCGCGGCTTTTTATCTCTATAGCATCGGCAAGTTTCTTGAGTTTGCGTGTCATGACTTCGGCATACTGATCCGGCATTGCGTGCATCGCCCACGCTCTGAGCGAAGAGCCAGCCTTGATTTCGCCTGCCGTCACAGCCTCGAGATAACCAAGTGCGATACTGTACTCGAGCATCTTGTGGGGTTTCGCATCCCGCATATTATGACGGATATCAGCGCATTTGACGGCGTTTGAATGCATATTGCGCGAACAACGCTCAATGAAGTTATAGTAACCTTTAAATTGGCTAGGATCTGTAGCATCCATACGGCGAAGCTGTGCAAGAGGAATACTTTCGTAGTCTTCTTTTTCATCTGCCCGAATAGTTATTCCATCTACCGCATCGATCATATACCCCGGCAGACCTATATTGCGTAAATCTTCAAGCGTAATGTTCGAATTTTCGATGACATCATGGATTAAGGCGATGAATCTCTGATCCTTATTCAACTTGGGATCATGCGCGACACCCATGGTATGATCAATATAACGCTGACCTTTACGGCGCGTTTCAAGAGAATGGCAGTTCACCGATAACATCATGGTGGCTTGCATATAATTCATGTCGCCATTCGACATTGCTGTCGTTATCAACTTAAGGAAAATCGGTTTTGGAATAGCGGAGAAGGTCTTTTGCTTCTTATGAGGCGCGAGCAAATTAACAGCGACAACCTCGTCTCTAGGATCGCCATTTGTATGTGGCGCTTCTGGCTCAGCTAGTCGAATACCATTTTCTTCATAGATATCTTCGAGAGTAAAATCCTCGTTTAAACTGGAAGGCTTTTTAAGAATTCCAGATTTTAAAAAATCATCATACGAGTATCCCCACTTCATCAGGGACTGCAGCAACGAGCCAGTCTTATGAGAGAAATCTACATCATCATTATTGTGTAATTCGATCAAACGCAGAGGATGATCTACGCCATTGTCATGACCACGGTTACAGTTGATTTCAAGCAGCAGCGCAGCCTGATAAAGGTCGATATTGGCAGCTCTGAAGGAGTTACCGACAACATTCAGCAGTGTCACAGGATTGATCGCAAAGCGTTGATCTTTCTTTTGTGGAATTTTTGCAGCGAGGTATTCAGTTCCGACCATGCGTGCAAACGCAGCGATCCGGCTGCGCAGCTGCGCGGCAGCCTGCATAAAGGATGGGGTGACAGTTGGCTTGGGGTCGTTTTCCGCCATGGTGGCAGGAAACTAGAGTGATTTGCCGAAAAAGGCAAATAAATTATGTATAATATTTTAAGGCTCTACTTAAGACCCTTCTAAACTTGAAAAAGCGCAGGAATCTGAGGGTTTTGGCTACTTCTTAGCAAACTCGCCCCATCCGGATGGGGGCATAATCATCGACTGTTTGAAGATATCTCCGCGCCCGATCCGCTCTGCGTAGACCCCCGGATGAGTCCCCAAAGGAATCGCCCCAGCATCGATCGCGATCAGATACGGCAGGCTGACCATATAGCGCAGCTCCTGATGATCGGACGGGCTATCGAGAGAATTGGAGAGATTGTCATAGATTTTAACTTTGCGAACGCTCGGAAAATAGGATCCGCGCAGAATATAATCTGCGTATGTCTCGCCCTGCCGTTTGCTGATGGCATCCAGGTTTTCAATGAAAGGTTCGTTGAAGCCCAGAAACCGGAAATCGTCCAAAGTCCATTTTTGGGCGCCGGGTATACGTTTTTCAACAACGTCATGCACCAATGCCAGCATGCGTTCTTCTTCCGTATATTCAGCTACAAAATAGTCGCTGAATAACTCTGGCCCATTATAAACCTCAAGAACGTGGCTAATGTATTCTTTGCACCAGCCGCTTTCGTCATACGAACGGCGTTTTTCTCCGTAGTGAACGAAGTGGGCAATCTCCATGGCGCATTGCTCATAGCTGATAACGCCTTGCTCGAGTGACCGCTTCAACCCGAGCAAAAAGCCCTGCTTGTCCATCATATCCGGACGACCAGCATGGAAGACGAATTCTTCGCACAAGCTGACAGGTGGTGGAGTAGGAAAATTCATGGCTATGGCTATAGGGAAACCGCCATAAATAGTCAAACTTATAAGACTATTCAGCTGCCGCGAGTTTAGTTCCCTGGCGAGCCACTTTTAATCTCTCAAAATCTTCACCAGCATGGTGGCTCGACCGGGTCAGAGGTGAAGCCGAGACTATCAGGAAGCCTTTGGCACGGGCCATCTTTTCAAGGGCCGCGAATTCTTCCGGGGTCCAGAAGCGGTCCACCGGAGCATGCTTCGGGCTTGGCTGCAGATATTGGCCGACAGTAAGAAAATCTATATTAGCAGCACGCATATCATCCATGACCTGCGCAACTTCTTCGCGTGTTTCACCAAGGCCGACCATCAGGCCGGATTTTGTGAAAATCGACGGATCGACTTCCTTCACACGCTGAAGCAGACGCAGCGAGCGGAAATACCGAGCTCCGGGACGCACAGTCGGGTACAGGCGCGGAACCGTTTCAAGGTTGTGGTTGAATACATCGGGACGTGCACGGATCACGGCTTCAATGGACTCCATGTCACCGCGAAAATCACCCGGCAGAATTTCGATCGTCGTCTCAGGTGATTTAAACCGGATCGCAGCAATCGTTTTGACAAAGTGATCTGCCCCGCCATCTTTCAGATCGTCACGGTCGACTGATGTGATGACGACGTGCTTCAGGCCCATCTTTTCTACGGCAACGCCAACTCGCAGTGGCTCCATCTTGTCGAGCTCTTCCGGCTTGCCGGTGGCGACATTGCAGAAGGCGCAGGCGCGGGTGCAAACCTCGCCCATGATCATGAAGGTCGCGTGCTTCTTGTTCCAGCACTCGCCGATATTCGGACAGCCTGCTTCTTCGCAGACGGTGGTCAGTTTGAATTGTTTGACGATCTCTTTGGTCTCGGCATAAGTCGTGCCTTGCGGAGCCTTGACGCGGATCCAGTCAGGTTTTTTGCCCATAGGCCGGTCCGGATTCTTTTGTTTCTCCGGGTGCCGCTTCGCGCGATCAAGCAAATCTGGGTTGTAAGTCATTCTTTTTGTTCCTGAAATTAACCATAAAGATGATGCTCATATAGGTCAAAGTTTTTGTGAACCAAACCGTCTTTTGAGGCGTTGGAACTTATGATAGACTGTGAGTCTGAACGAAGAACTTTATGAAGGAGGTGTGTCTATGGCTGAAAAATTTGATGGTCTCGGAATTCGCGCAATATTTATGGAATTGGCTCCAGATAGCTCTTCCGAAAAGAATGCCGCTTTGAATGCAATTAATCTCGGCACTGCTTCAGTGGGCGCGCCAGTCGTCGGCGGTGGCCTCGAAAATCGCTCAGGCCTGCGCCGCTAGAAATTTACTCCCAAGAATTCAAAAGCCCGGTTCATCGCCGGGCTTTTTTCTATTCTAAAAGTGGATCGTCTTGCCATATGCCGCAAGTACGCTCTCATGCATCATCTCTGACAAAGTCGGATGCGGGAACACCGTGTGCATCAGCTCGGCTTCAGTGGTCTCAAGGGTTTTGCCAATCGCATAACCTTGGATCAGTTCAGTCACTTCCGCTCCGATCATGTGCGCACCAAGCAGTTGCCCTGTCTTCGCATCGAAAATCGTTTTGACCAGACCTTCAGGTTCGCCAAGTGCAATGGCCTTGCCGTTACCCATGAATGGGAAGCGGCCAACCTTGATCTCCAATCCCTGCTCTTTCGCCTTCTTCTCGGTCAAACCGATGGACGCAATCTGCGGCATGGAATAAGTACAGCCCGGAATGCCGGATTTATCGAGTGGATGCACGTCTTTCAACCCGGCGATCTTCTCGATGCAGATAATCCCCTCGTGCGAAGCCTTGTGCGCCAGCCACGGAGCGCCCGCGACATCACCGATAGCATACACACCCGGCTCGTCCGTCTCGCTGTATTTCCCGGTGACAATATGCCCCCGGTCAGTTTTGACTTTGGTATTAGCGAGGCCGATATCTTCGGTATTCGGCGTAATGCCAACCGCTGAGATAACACGATCAACCGTGATCTTCTCAGTCTTGCCACCCACTTCGATATGCGCGGTAACTGAATTTGCCGCTTTGTCCAGCTTGGCCACTTTGGCGCCAGTGAGGATTTTCATGCCTTGTTTCGCAAACGCCTTCTGCGCAAGGCCTGAAATTTCCTCGTCTTCAACCGGCAGGATACGATCCATCACTTCAACAAGAGTTACCTCAACCCCGAGGTTGAGATAGAAGCTCGCAAATTCCGTCCCGATTGCGCCCGATCCAATCACCAGAAGCGATTTCGGCATCATCTCCGGCACCATCGCCTCACGGTAGCTCCACACCAGCTTGCCATCAGCCTCAAGGCCGGGGAACGCCCGTGCCCGTGCACCTGTGGCTACGATGATATGCTTGCCAGACAGGGTTTCCTTGGTCTTGTCTTTCTTCTCGACTTCGACCTGACCTTTGCCTTTCAGGCGGCCATAGCCATCGATGACTGTGACCTTGTTCTTTTTCAGCAAATGCCCTACTCCGCCAGACAGCTGCTTGGCAACGCCACGCGAGCGCTCGACGATTTTCTTCAGGTCGAAAGAAAAACCTTCAACCTTCAGACCGTAATCTTCAGCATGCTTGATGTAATGTGCTATCTCTGCCGAGCGCAGCAGCGCCTTAGTCGGGATGCAACCCCAGTTCAGACAGATACCGCCAAGATGATTGGCCTCAATCACACAGGCCTTCATGCCCAGTTGCGCTGCACGTATAGCCGTTACGTAACCGCCAGGACCCGCGCCAAGAATGATGACGTCATAGTTAGTTTCAGACATAGAGCTTCCTTGTTGGGAATTTAAATAAGTTTATTACCTTGAGAAAAATCAATCGATGTTGCTCTTCTGGCTATAGCGAGAAGCTCATCTGTATCTTCATATGCGGGATGATCGCGGACTTCTGCTTCAGGCGTTGGCGGGCTGCCGGGAAACATGAGAGCTTCCATCGCATCTGCAATGGTTACGCGATAGGCTCCGGCCTCAGGACCTTTCCCGGTTGCAAGATCGTAATCGATCCGCAAAGAGCTACCAGCAGCTTCCAAGGCAGACTGCGCGTCACCAAGAATTTTAACATCATCAAAAGCTTCAGGGGCGTTTGCGGCAGTAACCCGAGCCAAGCCATGATCCTGTCTCAAAGAGATATCCGCCATCGTTGCAACATAGCGGATAAAACGAAGAATTTTAGTATCATCAATTTTATCGCGTGACGGGATCTCGAATTTTTTTGCGCTCATAAGCGCTGTAACGATTTCATAACGATGGTCGGCTCCGGCTGCATCGCGCTGCAAGGCTCGATCGGCATCAAATTCCAGAGTAATGCCGGCTTCTTTGGTGTAGCGATTGAGCAGCGCCAGATCTTGACGGAATGCTGGGGTTTCACGCTCAATTACTTTCTCGTCAATAAACGTAACCATCTCACACCTTTTGTTTTCTAAACCAGCATTGCGACTGGATTTTCAATGTACTGCTTGAAGAACTGCAGGAACTCAGCGCCGACCGCACCATCGACCGCGCGGTGATCGACCGAGAGCGTCACGCTCATGACAGTTCCAACCACGATCTTACCGTCTTCAACGACTGGCTGCTCGATCCCGGCGCCGACCGCGAGGATACAGGCCTGCGGCGGATTGATGATCGCCTGAAAATCTTTCACGCCGAACATACCAAGGTTGGAAACCGAGAACGTCCCGCCCTGAAATTCTTCCGGTTTGAGCTTGCCATCACGCGCACGCCCAGCAAGGTCTTTCATCTCTTTGGAAATGTCGGCAAGGCCTTTGGTTTCAGCATGTTTGATGATCGGCGTGATCAGACCGTTCGGCGTGGCCACGGCGACCGACACATCGGAATGCACGTATTGCAGAACCGCATCATCTGTCCACGACACATTCGCCGCCGGATATTTTTGCAGGGCCATGGCGACAGCCTTGATCACGAAGTCATTGACCGAGAGCTTGTACGCGCCCTTGGCCGAGTCATTCAGCTTGGCGCGAGCTGCCAAGAGGCCATCGATGCGGCAATCCACTGTCAGGTAGAAATGCGGCACACTCTGCTTGGATTCCAGCAGACGGCGGGCAACGATTTTCTTGATATTGTTGTTCGGCAGTTCCGAATATTCCATGCCATACGCGTTCGACAGCGCCTTGGCATCCGCACCGGCTGCCATTGGTTTTTGAGCGGCGGCTGGTTTTGGCGCAGCTGCACCAGACCTCGCATTTTCAAGATCGGCTTTGACGATCCGGCCATGCGGACCCGAGCCTTGAATGGAGGAGAGATCAACACCCTTTTGCTCTGCAATCCGGCGCGCAAGCGGTGTCGCAAACACGCGGCCTCCAGCTTGTGGTTTCTGCGCCGCAGCCTGCGGAGCCGCCGCAGCAGCGGTCTTAGGTGCTTCGGGCGCAGCAGCCTTCTGATTTGAATTGATCGGCGCTACCGCCTTGATCGCATCGATGCTTTCGCCTTCTTCAAGCAGAACCGCAATCGGCGTATTCACGGCCACTCCGGCGGTGCCGGACGCAATCAGGATTTTACCAAGTTTGCCTTCATCGACCGCCTCGACTTCCATCGTCGCCTTATCGGTTTCGATTTCGGCGATCACATCACCCGCCTTGACGTTGTCGCCTTCCTTCTTCAACCACTTGGCAAGCGTGCCTTCGGTCATGGTCGGGGAGAGAGCTGGCATCAGGATATTGGTCGGCATCTTCAGGCTTCCTTTTATTTCTTCAGCAAATGCGCAAACACTGGCGCAACTTTACACGGCATAATCTGGACATCACCCCACACGTTATTTTTTGTGTAAGGGTCATTGGCAATCAATTCTTCGACACGGGCGCGGGACTCGACGTCAAACAGCAGCATCGAGCCGCACATTTTTCCGTCATCATCCTGCAACGCCGCACCGACGATTTCCTCGCCGCGCTCGCATGCCTGGCCAACTTTTTCCAGATGCGCGTCACGGCTCGCCATGCGGCGCTCCAGAGCATCTGGCTGGTCTTTGGCGATCACGACGAATTGCATCAGCGGTAACAGACTTTTTTGACGGTGTGCACGATCTCATCGACCTGCGGCAGAGCCAGTTTTTCGAGGTTTGCCGCATAAGGTAGTGGCACATCGGCCGCGCAAACGCGGGCGCATGGTGCATCGAGATAATCGAACGCATGCTCGTTGATCATCGCGGCGATTTCAGAACCTATTCCAGCGAACGGCCAGCTTTCTTCAACGGACACGATGCGGTTGGTCTTCTTCACGCTTTCGATGATCGTCCAACGGTCGAGCGGGCGGATCGTGCGCAGGTTGATCACTTCAGCGCTGATCCCCTCTTCTTCCAGTTTTTTCGCGGCTTCAAGCGCTTTGCCGACCATGATCGAATAAGCAACGATGGTCACATCTGTGCCTTCGCGCTCGATCTTGGCGCGGCCAATCGGGATCACGTAGTCTTCATCCGTCGGAACTTCAAAGGTCTGGCCGTAGAGCATTTCGTTTTCAAGCACGACCACCGGGTTAGCATCGCGGATCGCGGCTTTCAGCAACCCTTTGGCATCCGCTGCAGACCATGGCGATACGACTTTCAGACCCGGCACATGGGCATACCAGCTTGCGTAACACTGCGAGTGCTGTGCACCAACGCGCGACGCTGCACCATTCGGGCCACGGAACACGATTGGGCAACCCAACTGACCGCCAGCCATGTATAGAGTCTTGGCCGCAGAGTTGATGATGTGATCAATCGCCTGCATGGCGAAGTTCATCGTCATGAATTCAACAATCGGACGCAGTCCCGACATGGCAGACCCGACTGCAAGACCGGCAAAGCCATGCTCGGTGATCGGCGTATCGATAACGCGCTTCTCACCAAATTCCTGCAACAGACCTTGAGTAACTTTATAGGCACCCTGATATTCGGCGACTTCCTCACCCATAACATAGATGTTTTCATCGCCGCGCATTTCTTCGGCCATCGCATCGCGCAAAGCTTCCCGCACGGTTTTTGGCGCAGTGTTCGCCATGAACTTGGCTTCATCGAACACAGGCGGCTCGATCACAACACCCTGCGCATACAGGATGTCGCGGTTTTTGATATCTTTACCCGTGGCTTGCGCCGCGGTGGAAACCGGAGCCGCCGCAGCAGGCTGATCGGCAG
Organism: uncultured Pseudobdellovibrionaceae bacterium; assembly: GCA_964368875.1. Lineage (GTDB taxonomy): Bacteria > Pseudomonadota > Alphaproteobacteria > Micavibrionales > Micavibrionaceae > CAYJDG01. The sequence continues at coordinate 34,798 of CAYJDG010000008.1, read as the reverse complement.
ACGCATTCGGAATGCACGGAATATCCGTGATTGCCGGGGCCTCAATATCAGACGCGTTTTCGCCATCATCGAGCAGCACAGCAATCGGCGTATTCACCGCCACGCCCTGTGCGCCTTCCGAAATGAGGATCTTGCCGAGAATGCCCTCATCAACGGCCTCAACTTCCATCGTCGCCTTGTCGGTTTCGATTTCAGCGATCACATCACCGGCTTTGACTTTATCACCCTCTTTCTTCAACCACCGGGCCAGATTGCCTTCGGTCATAGTGGGGGAAAGGGCTGGCATGAGAATTTGTGTCGACATGGTATTTCCTTCTAATTTTCTACAAGAACATCAGTCCACAATTCGGATTCATCCGGCTGCGGGCTGTCTTGCGCAAATTGCGCGGCTTCGGCGACAATTTCCTTCACTTCTTTTTCAAGCGGCTTCAGAGCGTCTTCGTTGATACCGGCATCTGCCATCATCTTTTTCAGGCGCTCAATAGGATCGCGCTCTTCCTTGTACCGCTCGACCTCTTCCTTGGTGCGGTATTTCGCAGGGTCGGACATCGAGTGGCCACGATAGCGATATGTCTGAACTTCCAGAATATACGGGCCGTTGCCAGTGCGTACATAGTCCAGCGCCTGACGCGCAGCGGCTTGTACGGTCAGCACGTCCATGCCATCCACTTGCTCGCCGGGAATATTATAGCCTTCACCGCGGCGATAAAATTCACCCGCCGAGTGGCGCGGCACGCTTGTGCCCATGGCGTACTGGTTGTTTTCAATGACGAACAGCACAGGCAATTTCCACAGGCTTGCCATGTTCATGCATTCTGCGGTTTGCCCCTGGTTCGCGGCACCATCGCCCATATAAGCCACGGCAACGCCGCCATCGCCTTTGTATTTGTGCGTAAAGCCAAGCCCGGTGCCGATTGCACCCGACGCCCCAACGATCCCGTGGCCGCCATAGAAGCCCTTCTCGCGCGAGAACATATGCATCGAGCCGCCCTTACCGCGTGAATAGCCACCGATGCGGCCAGTGAGTTCAGCCATGATGCCTTTGGGGTCCATGCCCATCGCCAGCATGTGCGCGTGGTCACGGTAAGATGTCACACAGGTGTCCTGCGGCTCCTGCGCCGAGGTGATCCCGGTCACGACGGCTTCCTGCCCGATGTAGAGATGGCAGAACCCGCCGATCAGGCCCATGCCGTAAAGCTGCCCAGCCTTTTCCTCAAAGCGGCGGATCACCAACATATCGCGGTAGAGCTTTTTCATCTCTTCCGGGGTCGGATTGGGGCGGCTGTTGGAAATGGCTTTGAGGTTAGGTTTCTTGGAACCGGACTTCGATGCACTGGTCACTTAAGATTTCTCCCTTGGAATTTGAGCCATAAGTAGCCGATTTTAACTATTCAGGCTAGCAAAAAACCATTGGGTTTGTGCAACGCAACATATTGAATTGATGAACAAATTCAGAGTTTAATTGGGTGACGTTAAAAGGTCTTTTTCGCCGTCACGACGGAAGCCGAGCACCACCCGGGCGCGTTCTTCGAGAAGGTCGCGGTTGATCGAGCCCGGACGCATCATTGAGACTTTGGTTTCAAGGCTTTCTCGCTTCGTCTTAAGGTCCGCGGTCTCGGTTTCGAGCGCCGTGACCGACTGCGTCAGGCTGAGGTAGCGGATATAGCTGCGCTCGCCTTGGACCAGATGGTAGGAAAAATACATGAACAAGCCCATCCCGATCAATGTGACGAGATTTTTGCGGACGAGGTAGCGTTGTTCAAGCAGGCGCTTCATAGAAAATAGTGAATCACACGCGAGTCAGGCGCGTCAAGACAATTCCCAGTGGAGTCAAAGGGTTAGGAGGAACAAAGCACGAATCTCTTTGCCTAAGGAGTTTGGCGCGATTCATGAATTTTGTAAACTTAGATAGTGCCCGGAGACCGCGGTTTTCTTTTGGTGCTGGCTTTGGTCATGGCCCTCTCCCACACTTGCTTCGGGGTGATGCCTTTGTAGAAAACCAGCTCGTGATTAAGCTCGGTGCTGGCCCATACGCCCTGATTGAATTCAAGGTTCAACTGAAACGGCGCCCACCCTGATGAGCCGAGATAAATGCGGTAATCGTCTTTGCCGTCTTTGTGGGATTTTTCGATCTTATCAAGATACCCCGGATCCTCTTTGACCGCGTCGTCAAATTTTCTCAGGCGAAGTTCTACCGTTCCATCTGGCTGCGCAGGCGATCTTTCCAGCACGGCGACAAATTCTTTATCTTCGACAGGCCCACCCCAATAGAGCGGCAAGTCCTTATCTTGCAGGAAGCCCGGCAGATTTTCACGGCCCTTGGCATCAAGCGGACGGTTGATAACCACACCAATCGCGCCCTCAAGTCCATGCTTGAAAATAAAGACAACGGTCTTGTCGAAGTTCGGATCGCTCAGTTTGCCGGACGCCACGATCAGCTTCTGCGTTTCGCCCGTGTAAAACTTCATCGCGGTCGGGATGAGCATGAAGATGACAGCCAGGATAAAATACATCCTGGACTGCCACGGCGTTTTTTTGATCTCGGACTCGCTCATCCTAGTAAACTAGGCCGCATTCTTCCGCGCGGCAAGCTTTGGCATAGAGCGGATGATCGACGACCCGGCATAGGCCGCAATATCGCCCAGTTCCTGCTCGATCCGGATCAGCTGGTTGTATTTGGCAACCCGGTCTGAACGCGACAGGGAACCGGTTTTGATCTGTCCGGCGTTGGTTGCAACCGCGAGGTCGGCAATCGTCGAGTCCTCCGTTTCGCCCGAGCGGTGTGACAGGATCACGCCGTACCCAGCTTTTTGTGCCATCTGCACGGCCTCAAGCGTTTCGGTCAGTGTGCCGATCTGGTTCACTTTGACCAGAATGGCATTAGCTGCCTTTTTCTCGATGCCCATAGCAAGGCGTTTCGGGTTGGTGACGAACAGATCATCGCCGACAAGTTGAACTTTCTCACCCATCGCCTTGTTCATCGCAACCCAGCCATCCCAGTCGTCTTCGGCCAGACCGTCTTCGATAGAGATGATTGGATAGCTGGCGGCCAGTTCTTCATAGTAGCGGATCATCTGCTCGGTTGAGAGCGTGCGCCCTTCTCCTTCAAGGTGATATTTACCGTCCTTGAAGAATTCAGTCGCGGCAACATCGAGCGCGACCATGATATCTTCGCCTGGGCGGTAGCCAGCTGTTTCAATCGACTTCATGATGAAATCCAGCGCTTCCTTGGCGGATTTAACCGCAGGCGCAAAGCCGCCTTCGTCGCCGACATTGGTATTCATGCCTGCATCGGAGAGGTTTTTCTTCAGTGCATGGAAAACTTCGGCGCCATAACGAATGGCTTCAGCTTCGCTTGGAGCTGAAGTCGGCACGATCATGAATTCCTGAAAGTCGACAGGGTTATCGGCATGTTTGCCGCCGTTGATGATGTTCATCAGCGGGGTTGGCAGCAGGTGCGCATGGATACCGCCGACATAACGGTAGAGTGGTTGCTCAAGCTCTGCGGCCATCGCGCGGGCAACCGCGAGAGACACACCGAGGATCGCGTTTGCGCCGAGGCGGCCTTTATTCTCAGTGCCGTCGAGTTCGATCATTTCCTTATCGAGAACACCCTGTTCCGAGCCTTCAAGGCCAATGATATGATTGGCGATCTCTTCGTTGACGTTGGCAACCGCTTTCACGACGCTCTTGCCGCCGTAATAATCCTTCTTGCCATCGCGCAGCTCAACCGCCTCATGCGCTCCGGTAGAGGCACCCGATGGCACTGCCGCACGGCCTTGCGCACCGCTTTCGAGCAGAACATCGACTTCAACAGTGGGATTGCCCCGGCTATCCAGAATCTGGCGGGCGAGTACGTCTACGATAGCGGTCATGATTTTTCTTTCCTCTGATTATTCCTCAGGGAAATTTTTAGCCTCAATTAAGCTAATCGTCTATAGGGGATTAAGCATGAACCGGGGCTCTGCCGACAACGAAGACCTGCTCGGTTAAAACTGAGCCTCGATCAAAACCTGATTGAACATGCAGCAGATATGGTGCACCGCTTAGGCTTTGGCCTGCTTCATCAAACCGTGAGGTCAATCCTACCGCCGCGACACGGATTTTATTTGCGATGCCTTCTATTGCCTCAGCAGATACATGGCCATCAACAAAGATAACTTCGCAAGATTGGTCGGCTTGGTCAAAACAAGAAATGGTCCGGTTTCCTTGCGCAAGTTCCCCAACTATAAATTTTTTGTATTCAGGTCTGACAGACCCATCGAAAAGGATCGCAAGGTTGAATGGCGTGGGGATAGTCATTGTGCAGCACCTTGATTGAGTTAGAAGGTTATTCTAACTATGACAAAATATTATGTCAATACAATTCTAAATTCTGTTGAAGCGCAACCCATGATGAGTCCCTGCATTTGTAATCCCAATTTCATCCAGAATACTGCCAACACCCTGTGTTTGCGCGGCTTCATTTGCCGGACGCTGGGCATGGAGGGCTGTCGTATCATGGCCATAGGAGTTTTGGTCGATGTCACGAATGGCACATTCCCAGTCGTAGCAACCAGGCATTAATGTCGGACCAGACTTAGTCGTTTCTAGAAATTTTGCAGGCTCATAACCATTCACAACGTGATATCCCGGGCCGCCGGGTTGTCCCGCTATGTGTTGATATGTACCTTTGTGAAGAGTTGCGATGTGCTGCATCACCACACCGACACCATAAGCTTTAACGGCGTCCTTATTGAACAATGTGTCAGCGACAGCAGCCCGGTCTGTAAAAAGCTGGTTGCTGCGCGGGATAAATGAGGAGAGGACTACGGCGTCAGTGATTTCAGCAGCAAGTGTGCGGCCTGGCCAGAATTCACGGGAACCAGGTACATGTTTTGGCGCAAACATGACACGCTGACAATCATTTAAGGCGCGTTCGTTGACTTCAGCTGAAACAGCGCCATTAAACAATACGGCCGTAGGCTGGGTTTGTGCGGGAGCCACGTAACGATAGGCATTGCCACTGTAAAATAATAGTCTCGCGACATGTGCCGCCTGAGGAGATACATCCCCTTCAGGGCCTTTATCAATGAGCAAAGCAAGTGTCGTGTGATTTCTGGTCACCGGGTGATAGAGACCTTCCTTGACAGAAGCAGCTCCCGTGATCTCTGCAATCCGGTTTAAAGCGAGACGCAGTCTGGAAATCTGTTCGGATGATCTCAAGTTCTGCTCAAAATAAGCGATGTTGTGCTGGCCATGCATGGAAACTACAATAGATCCGGCGGAATTGATGATTGAACGTATTTCATCGTTCTGCATGGTTAGGCTCACTTTTGCTACGCAATGATGGTTTAAGGTTGCGGCAAATTATGTGACTCTTGTTATTATGTCAATGAATTTCTACCGCTGTCGCAGGTTTAGGTGATTTCTCAAGAAAACACACCAATTACTTGAGCATGGCTGCTCATCGGTCTTCGCATTCATACGGAAATATTAACGAATTTGGATCAGGGACATGCTTTTGACGAGGTCATCAACGGCTTTAGCCTGAACGATGAATTCCTCTAGTTTATCAAAGGGGATAGCCGATGGGCCGTCGCATTTGGCTTTATCCGGGTCCGGGTGTGCTTCGATAAATATCCCGGCAATACCGATCGCCAGTACTGCGCGGGTCAGATCGGGGACCAAGGCCCTGCGGCCACCTGAGGCGGCGCTGCCCGGCATCCGCATTTGCGACGCATGAACCGTGTCACAGATGATCGGTGTCCCACCGCTCATTTCTTTCATCACGCCGAACGCCATCGGATCGACGACCAGGTTATCGTATCCAAAACAATGCCCACGTTCGCACAAGATGATTTTGTCATTCCCGCATTCGGCGAATTTATCGACGATGTTGCCGACTTGGTATGGCGACATGAATTGAGGTTTTTTGACGTTGATCACAGCGCCTGTCTTCGCCATGGCTTCGACAAGGTCCGTCTGTCGCGCCAGAAATGCAGGCAACTGAATCACATCGACGACATCGGCAATCGGCTGGCATTGATATTGTTCATGCACATCGGTAATCAGCGCCACGCCGAACTGCTCTTTGACCTTGCGAAAAATCTCGATCCCCTTGTCCATGCCGACACCGCGAAAGCTGTGCACGCTGGAGCGATTGGCCTTATCGAAGCTGGCTTTGAAGACGAAGGGAACCTTCAGCTTATCGGTAATCGTTTTATAAACCTCTACTGCCCGCAACGTGCTGTCGAGGTCTTCAAGAACATTCAGGCCGCCGAACAGAACGAAGGGCTTGTCATTGGCAACTGCGATGGAACCGATTTTAACTGTTTTCATGGCGCGGACTATAGATGAGCAAGAAAATTATCTCAACGTGTTTGCGGTGAGGTTGGCGTGAATGGCGCAGGCTTATAGGCCGGCGGCTTATAATTCGGGTCTGTATACTTGGTTTTTGGTGGCGGCAGGCTGACCGCGCGTTTCTGGCTCGTGATCTGACAACGGTTTTTTTGGCAAGCTGCCCGCGGATCAGGCACAGACCATCCGCCCGGACAGTTGCGTGCGCCCTTACCATTCGGGTCGGAGGGAATGCTTTTGAAAAACGGCAGGTAGGCGCGGTTGATCGAAAAAACCGAACACCAGCCCTGCACCACCGTACAATTCGCATCCACGCTGCAGGTATAAGCAGCCTGAGGGATCACACTTTTACTGGGCGGCAACGTATTCGCAGCCAGTGCAGATGAAAGGGGTAAAATCAGGCCGAGGGAAACCCACAGGGACAAAAAACCGAAACGCATGACGCAACCCTTTTGTAAGCTCAGATACGTGCCACTATAGGATACCATAGAAAAAAAAGAAGCTCTTTTGCAGAATCTGGACTTCCTTTATAAACACACTGAACGTCTGAGTAGAGTGCGCACAATGGAAACACCAAGCCTGGGTGATCTGCTGACAATTTTCGGGGGCGCCGCCGCCCTTGCAGGCTATTTATACGACAATCACAAAGACCGTGAAGCCAAACAGGAAGAGATCGATCAGCAGCTGAAAGAAAGCTATTACGAAATCTTCAAACTATTGATCGAGAACCCTCATCTCCATTCCCATGATAACGAACTCGAGTCCGCTCAAGACCGCGGCAGCCAGCTATTGATCTATGAAATGCTCGTCAGTCATTTTGAAACGGCCTATATGCGCCTCGCCCATGATAAGGGCCGAGTTGAGCGCGAAATGTGGGCTTCATGGGAAGATGCCATTCACGAATGGATCGTACGCCCGAACTTTCTGAACGCCCTGCCTAAACTGCTAAAAGGCGAGAACCCGGCCTTTGCCGAGTACATGCGCGCCAAAGTCGATGAACACCTGAATTCCCTGCGCCCTCCGCAAGTCATTCTGCTTGGAGTGTCGCAACAGGATAGCGGTCCAAGATAAATTCCCCTCACCTGTAACTATGAACGTCCCTTACCCGAATTAAGGGTAAGGAGATTTCATCATGAAAAAATTATTGATATTAGTGCCTGCGTTTATTTTATTGGCCGCGGCCCCAGCGTTGGCCGAAGACATGCCCATGGATCACAGCAAGATGAACCATTCCGCTGTAGTTGATCCGTTTGCGCCGAGCCGCGCTGCCATGCATGAGGGCATGAATGTGACACCAACCGGAAACACCGATAAGGATTTTGTTGCCAATATGATCCCGCATCACGAAGGTGCTGTCGCTATGGCCAAGGTCGAACTGGACTCCGGTAAGGATCCTGAGTTGCGCAAACTGGCGCAGGACATTATCGCCGCGCAGGAAAAAGAAATCGCCTTCATGAAAGAATGGCAGAAGCGCAACTAGCCTTAGTTACTTAGCAACCAGAGTTTGCTGTGTAGTTGTCTTGGGTTGAGACGAGACGGCCTGCCTGACAGTCTCAACGACAGACTTTCTGAATTCACTGATCTCTGGCTTAAATTGGGTCGCTATAGCAAAAGTGACGCCAAGGGCGCCTATAATCAGGGAAAGGTTATTCTGGCTGCCACCGTAACGGGTTGGCTGTTGATCGATTTGGTCTGACATACGCATTTATCCTCTACGCAAAAAAACTAAACCAGCCTGCTTTGCTCAATCGCCGCCTTGATAAACGACACGAACAATGGGTGCGGGTCGAATGGTTTTGATTTCAGTTCAGGGTGATACTGGACACCAATAAACCATGGGTGATCTGGAATCTCAACAATCTCAGGCAGCTTGCCGTCCGGCGACATCCCCGAGAAAATCATGCCTTTGGATTCAAGGCGATCCACATAATCTGCATTCACTTCATAGCGGTGACGGTGACGCTCGGAAATCTGCGTTGCGCCATATATCTGCGAGATAAGCGACCCTTTACGCAGCATCGCAGGATACGCGCCCAGGCGCATCGTGCCGCCCAGATCAGTCGCGTTGTTGCGGGCAACCGTTTCATTGCCCTTGATCCATTCGGTCATCAGACCAACGACCGGCTCTTTACAAGCGCCGAATTCGGTCGAGTTTGCATTCGGCAGACCGACCAGATTGCGCGTCGCCTCAATTACAGCCATCTGCATGCCGAAACAAATCCCGAAATACGGAATCTTGCGTTCGCGCGCAAACTGCACTGCTTTGATCTTGCCTTCCGTGCCGCGCTGGCCGAAGCCGCCCGGAACGAGAATGGCATCGACGTCTTCCAGCTCATGGATACGATCTGACGTTTCAAACGTTTCCGCTTCGATAAACTTGAGGTCAACCTTGACACGGTTGGCGATGCCGCCGTGGATCAGGGCTTCGTTCAATGATTTATAACTGTCGGTCAGGTTGGTATATTTGCCTACGATGGCGATCTTCACATGGCTGTCCGGATTTTTGATCCGGTCCATGATGTCATCCCACTTGCTGAGATCGGGCTTGCCTTTGGCTTCAATTCCAAAGCAGGCCAGCACTTGATCATCCAGACCTTCGGCATGGTAGGTCAGTGGTACTTCATAAATCGATTTTGCATCCAGCGCCGGGATGACGCGCTCAAATGGAATATTGCAGAACAGGGCAATCTTCTTGCGCTCGTCTTCCGCGATTTCGCGGTCGGCGCGGCACATCAGGATATCAGGGCGAATACCTGCCGACATCAGTTCCTTGACGGAGTGCTGCGTCGGTTTGGTTTTCAGTTCGCCTGCGGTCGGAATATACGGCAGCAGAGTCATGTGCACGAAGATAGCGCGTGCATGGCCGACTTCGTTGCTGAACTGACGAATGGCTTCGAGGAATGGCAGGCTCTCGATATCGCCGACTGTTCCGCCGATTTCACACAGCACGAAATCTGCCGAGCCGTCTTTTTCGCGGACGAACGCTTTGATCTCATCCGTGATATGCGGAATAACCTGAATGGTCGCGCCAAGGTATTCGCCCTTGCGTTCGCGAGAGAGCACACTCGTATAAATGCGGCCCGTCGTGGTGTTATCGGTGGCGGTCGCTGGACGGCCTGTGAAGCGTTCATAGTGACCAAGATCAAGGTCGGTCTCCGCGCCGTCATCGGTCACGAAAACTTCGCCGTGCTGGAACGGCGACATCGTCCCCGGATCGACGTTGAGGTACGGATCGAGCTTGCACAGGCGTACAGTGTAGCCGCGAGCTTGCAGAAGTCCGCCAAGCGCTGCGGAGGCGAGGCCTTTTCCTAAAGAGGAAACCACGCCGCCGGTGATAAATATGTATCGTGTCATTGTTATTCCGCTATGGGGACCGCTGGGGCGGTTTTAGGCTTTTCTACGGGTTTCTTTTGATCCGTCGGAACTGCCGGGGCGGACTCCAAGTTTATGCCCGCTTTGTCAGTCTCAGGGCTAGCAGAAGATTCGGCTGCGGGTGGGTTATCAACAACCTGATCGAGAATGCTGGCTGGCTGGGAGCCGCCGCGCGACGCCATAACGGCCAAAATCAGGCTGGTGGCAAAGAAACAGGCACCGATAAACTGGGTGGCCTTGGTTAGAGCGTTGGCTGTCGACTGGGGCGATGCAAATCCGCCAAGACCGCCACCGCCGCCGCCGATCCCGAGACCGCCGCCTTCTGAGCGTTGCAGCAGGATCAGAATGATCAGCGCAAGGGTAAGGATCAGGTGGATGACCAGAACGACATGTTCCATAGAGATATTCCTACTTCTTATACTTTAAACCGTAACAGCGACCGCGATGGCCAAGAACTGTTCGGCATTCAGGCTCGCACCACCAACTAAGGCCCCGTCGACATTAGGCAATGTCAAAAGTTCCTTGGCATTGGACGGCTTGACCGAACCGCCGTACAAAATACGCATAGAATCCGGATTGTCCAGTTTTTCCTTAAGCGTATGGCGGATGGTTTCATGCATCACGGCGACATCTTCAGGGGTCGGGGTTTTTCCGGTGCCGATGGCCCAGACAGGCTCATAGGCAATTGTGACGCTTTCGCCGGTCACACGGTCCGGCAGAGAGCGGCGCAGCTGCTCAACCACGACGGCTGCGGCATTGCCTGTGTCACGCTCCTGCAGCGTTTCACCTATACAAACGATTGAGCGCAGCCCCGCTTCACGGGCGCGAATGACCTTATCAGCTACCATTTCACTGGTTTCACCCAGTTTAGCGCGGCGTTCGGAATGACCAAGAATGACGTTCTGACAGCCGATTTCCTTAAGCATCTTGGCGGAAATCTCACCGGTAAATGCACCGTTATCCTCAGAAGAGCAGTTCTGTGCGCCAATCATAATGCCTGGCGGCAGCATGGAATTGGCAAGTGCGATGTGGATGTACGGGGGAGCAATACTGAAATCGACCTGCGTGATCAGGCCCGGCTCGGCTTCAAGCCCAGCAGTTAGCCCATTCATAAGGGTGCAAACCTCCATGAGGTTGCCATTCATCTTCCAGTTTCCGGCGATCAGCTTTTTCATGGATTTCTTGTAGACAGGGAAGCTTCCCGCGTCAAACTTCATAGTAGGTTTATCAGGAAGTTATGAACCTTTATTTTATGACAATAACATCTCGATAGCTGGAGCAGGCTTTTCAGGCTTAGGTCAACAAGGCGCTTAGCTATTTTCTTTATGAAGACCGCTGTCTATAGTCCTCAAGCTTTTACCGAACGAGGATTCCCATGCTGCTTTTGAAAATGCGCTCCGGCATTTTTTCTTACCTGTTTCTGGCCGCCCTGGTGATGGGCACTGTCGGGCTGGTCCTGATGGACTGGACTGGCTCCTACCGGAATGCGGGTGGGTCGACCGACGTCGCCGTGATTGCAGGAAAGCCGATCAAGAGCAGCGAATTCGACCGCCTCGTCAAACGCATCGTCCGCAGCCAGAAGATGACTCCGGAAGTCGCTTACAAAACTGGCATGATCGACCAGATTCTCGAAGTGACGATCATGGATCATCTGCTTAAGCAGGCCGCCTATGACTATGGTGTCATCGTCGATGACAAGCATGTCGCCAAACAGATCAACGATCTGGTCACGCCGATGGCCACCAAAGACGTCAGCAAGAAACAAATTCTCAGCAATCTCCTCCAGTCACAAAATATGTCGGAAGGCGAACTGATCGAAAACCTGCGCGCCTCCACCTCGACTGAACTTCTGCGCAATGCGGTTGCACAGAATTATTATGTGCCTGCGATAGTTGCCTCTGACCTGCATAAATACCAGAGCGAAGAGCGTAACGCCGAAGCAGTGGTTTTCTTGCAAAGCAACGCAGATATTGTGAAAGCACCGACCGATGTTGAGCTTGCCGCGTATTTTGACAGCATCAAAGACCGTTACATGGCGCCGGAAAACCGCAGCTTCACGGTTGGCATCCTGTCGCCCGAAGCGCTGGTCGGTGATGCCAAGGTCAGCGATGCCGACGTTAAAGCCTATTATGAAGAAAATCAGGATAATTTCCGTGTCGCAGAGCGCCGCCTGATCGAACAGGTTGTGCTGGATAACAAGGAAAAAGTCGAAGCCGTTCTAAAGGCCGCTAAGGAAGGTAAGAAGTCCCTGCAAGACGCTCTCAAATCCGTAACCAAAGACACCAAGGGGTATATGGCCGAAACCGGATTTGAAAAAGCCGGTCTGCCGGAAGAACTCGGGACCGCCATTTTCGCAGCTCCTGAGAAAACCTATGTCGGCCCGCTGAAGTCCCCGCTCGGATGGCACATTGCTTTTATCAAAACCACGCAGCCTGCTCAGGTGCAGCCTTTTGATAAAGTCAGCGCCGGCATTCGTAGAGACCTTGAACAAAACGCCAAAGGCGATCAAGCCTATGCAGCTATCAACCGTGTCGATGAGCGCCTTGATGGCGGTGAAGAACTTGATGCCGTTGCCAAAGACACCAAAATGACTTTGGTAAAGCTGAAAGACGTACGCATGTCGCAGCCGGATTTCCCTGAACTGAAAGCCTATGAGGCCGATCAGGCGCGCATTCTACAAAGCGCGTTCAATCTTCATGAAGGTGAAACCTCGCCGCTCGCTGAGATGACAGGCGGACGCATGTACACGATCCGTCTGGATGGCACTACCCCGCGCCGCCAGAAGGAACTCGCCGAAGTGAAAGCCGAAGTGACCTCCCTGTGGATTGCCGATCAGCAGGCGAAAGCCACCGCGCTTTACGTCCAGCAAGCTCTTGAAAAACTGAACGCGGGCAAAACCACTCTTGCCGATATCGCCAAGGAAAAGAAAACCAAAGTTCAAACCTTTGCCGCTTTGACCCGCGAGTCAAAACCTCCGGCAGGTCTGACTGAGAGCACGCTGCGCATAGTGATGAATGCCGAAAAAGGCAAATTCATAGCCGTACCAGTTGATAAAGGGCTGGCCATCGCTCGTGTCACGTCGGTTAAAATGAGTGCGAAAGACCCTGCAAAATCTGACATTACTACCATTCAGGAAAAAACTGGCTCGGATGCAAGCCAGGAAAATCTCCTGATCTTCGTTGATGAGTTGCAGTCGCGCTACAAGATCAGCAAAAACGTCCAACTGCTGCAGCGGATGTATGGCGGCGAGCCGGAAAGCAAATAACCTTGACCGCCCTGCCCGATCTCAAAACTTTCTCGGCAAACTTTGAGAGCGGAAAAACGCAGCTTCTCTGGTCATGGATCGTTTCCGACAGCGATACCCCGGTATCGGCTTTCCTGAAACTCGCCGCAGCAGAACCCTATTCCTTCCTTCTAGAATCTGTCGAAGGCGGCGCCGTGCTCGGGCGCTATACCATGATCGGCTTCGACCCCGATCTGATCTGGAAGTACGAAAACGGCGTCGTGACCAGCAACGATCAGGTTGAAAAAGATAAACCGCTCGAAAGCCTGCGCGCCCGCATGAAATCCAGCCATATCGACGTCTTGCCGGAGGGTTTACCGCCGATGGCTGCGTCCGGCCTGTTTGGGTTCTTCGGCTATGACATGATCCGCGAAGTCGAAACGCTTCCGGATAAAAACCCTGACACGCTCAATATCCCCGATGCGGTATTCACCCGCCCGCGCGTGCTCGTTGTCTTTGATAACGTCATGCATAAAATCTGCGTCATCGCGCCTATCTATGACACCGCCCGCACCGCGCACCGCTCGGCGCAGATCGTTTATGAAACGGCCCAACTGCGTCTCCAGACCTGCATCAACAAGCTCAGAACGGCGACACCTGCTCAAACACAAACTGCGCCGCCATCCGGCAGTCTCGATCTCCAATCAAACATGCCTCCCGCAGCCTTTCATGCGATGGTCAACAAGGCCAAGGATTACACGGCGTCCGGTGACATCTTTCAGGTCGTGCTCTCGCAGCGCTTCTCGGCTGATTTCACCTTGCCTGCGTTCGACTTTTACCGTTCGCTTCGCCGCATCAATCCGTCGCCGTTTCTGTTCTATCTTCAGTTCCCCGATTTCTCGATTGCCGGGTCCAGCCCCGAAGTGCTCGTCCGGGTGCGCGACGGCGATGTCACGATCCGCCCGATTGCCGGAACCAGCAAACGCGGCAAGACCCCTGTTGAAGATCAGGAAATCGCCGCCGCTTTACTTGCCGATCCAAAAGAATACTCTGAACATTTGATGCTGCTCGATCTCGGGCGCAACGATGTCGGGCGCGTCGCCAAAATCGGCACCGTCAAAGTCACCGACCAATTCAAAATCGAAAACTATTCGCACGTCATGCACATCGTCTCGAACGTCGAAGGCAAATTGCGTGACGACCTAGATTGCCTGGATGCTTTATTGGCAGGTTTTCCTGCCGGCACGGTCAGCGGTGCGCCCAAAATCCGTGCCATGGAAATCATCGATGAACTGGAACCCGTGAAACGCAAATTCTATGCTGGCTGCATCGGCTATCTCGGCGGCAACGGCAATATCGACACCTGCATCGCTCTGCGCACCGCGCTCCTGAAAGACGGAAAAATCCATATCCAATCAGGCGCAGGGATCACCATGGCCAGCGACCCTGACTATGAATTCAGGGAGACGGTGCAGAAGGCTCAGGCATTGGTGCGGGCGGCGGAAGATGCCCTTGAGCAACATTTTCAGTCTCAGTCATCTTCACAAGCGCACTAAGCGGCACGACCTGAAGCCCGTCTGCATCGGCCCGCGCCAGAAATTCCTTGAGAGCGCGGATCGTATCTTCCTTGGGATGGCCAATCACAATCGCGCTGCCTTTTTTACGGGCCACAGCTTCGGCTTCCTGAAACTGCTTCACCACTGCCGCATAGGCCGGATCGTTATCCAGAAACACATCGCGCTCAACCGCCGGAACCCCGGCCAGTTTTGCTTCATTATAAGCCTGGCTGTTGCCGATGGTTTTTGAATCGAGCATAAAAAGCCCCTGTGCTTTCAGGATCTTCATCAGCTCTTTCAGCGCCAAAGTATCCTGCGTAAATAAGCTTCCCATATGGTTATTGATCCCGACATAGCCTGATAACCCGTTCAGATTGGTCATGACCCGTTGCTGTAATTCACCCGGCATCAAGGTCGTCAGCAACGCATTGGGACCGGGATTTTCATCTGCGCTCATCGGCTCCATCGGAATATGCACCATGATTTCATGCCCCTTGGCACGGGCCTCTTTGGCCATTTCGGCCACACCGTCTGCATAAGGCAGGAACGATAACGTCAGGACAGACGGTAGCGCGAGCATCTCGCGGCTCTTCACATGATTGACGCCCATGTCGTCGATGACGATGGCAATTTTGACCTTGGCCGGATCAAGCACCACTGGAACGGCATACCGTTGCCATGCCGGAAGATTTTCTGGCCCATAGGGGCGTTCGAAATTCTGTGGCGCAGGTTCAGGAGGAACCACGATGACGGGCTCCGCTACCACTAGCGTAGGTTCAGGCTTAGGCTCCACCGCGACACGTTCGATAGGCACGACCGCAGGTTTAGGCGGCTTATGTTTGGCCTCAGGAAAAAGCCAGCTGGTCGGTGTGAAATGCATCACGACAACCATGATCGCGATTGCCACCACCAGAAATTTGGCACTGCCGCGCGCACGGTCCCCGTCACTCAGGTGCCGGTTGGTTGTATGGATAATCAGCTTGGGGCGGGGCTTAGGACGGTTCCACATGGCCCCTATATGTAAGGTCTATCAAATAACTTGCCAAGGGCAGATGTTCCGGGGATAACAAAGACATGAAAGTCGTCCTGATCGATAATTATGACAGCTTTACCTATAATCTCGTCCAGTATTTCGGTGATCTGGGCGTGACCTGCGATGTCCGCCGCAACGATTCCTTGAGCGTCGAAGAAGCCCTTAAAATTGATGCCGCCGGGATCGTCATTTCCCCCGGCCCGAGCGACCCGGCCCATGCCGGGATCTGCCTCGACCTGATCCGCGCGGCTGGCGAAAAAGATATTCCGCTGCTTGGTGTCTGCCTCGGTCATCAGGCCATCGGCGAAGCCTTCGGCGGGAAGGTCATTCGCGGCCCCGTTCCGATGCATGGCAAAGTTTCACAAATCACGCATGATGGTCAGGGTATATTTGCAGGACTGCCAACACCCTACCCGGTCACGCGCTATCACTCGCTTTTGGTTGAACGCGCCACACTGCCCACCTGCCTTGAGGTAACCGCACAAAGTGATGATGGCATGATCATGGGCTTGCAACACAGGACCAAACCCATTCACGGCGTGCAATTCCACCCCGAAAGCATCGCCACGGGTCACGGCCATGCGTTGCTCAAAAACTTTGTCAGCCTGCTGAATTGATATGATTGACGACCTTCTCAAAAAAATCCGCACCGGCGAAACGCTGACTCAGGAAGACGCGGCGCAGTCACTGCTCGATATGATTTCCGGCAGCGCCACCCCGGCCCAGATCGGGGCCTATCTTATGGGTCTTGCGGTACGCGGAGAAACCGTCGATGAGCTGATCGGCTCCGCCCGTATCCTGCGCCAGATGGCGGTCACGATTGCCGCCCCAGAGAATGCCGTTGATTGCTGCGGCACAGGCGGCGATCACAGCAATACACTCAATATTTCAACCGCCGTCGCCATCGTCGTTGCGGCCTGCGGCGTGCCTGTCGCCAAACATGGCAACCGCGCCGCCAGCTCCAAATCCGGAGCCGCCGATGTGCTGGAAGCCTTGGGGGTCAATCTCGATATTGCACCGGGCATCTGCGAAGCCGCGCTCACGGATCTCAATTTCTGTTTCCTCATGGCCCCGCATCACCATCAGGCGTTGAAACCTCTCGCCAGCATCCGCAAGGAACTTGGTGTGCGCACGCTGTTCAATCTTATGGGTCCACTCGCCAATCCTGCCGGCACCAAGCGCCAGCTCGTCGGTGTCTTCGACCGCAAATGGGTTTTGCCGATCGCCAACGTTCTACGCGAACTCGGCACTGAACGCGCGTGGGTCGTTCATGGCTCGGACGGTCTCGATGAAATCACGCTTACGGGCGAAACCTATTGCGCTATCCTTGAAGCCGGGCGTATCAGCGAACGCACCCTTAAACCGGATGATTTCGGTTTGCCCGCTATCAATGCCAAGGACATTCGTGGCGGAGCCGCTTTTGAGAATGCCGCCGCGCTCAAACATCTGCTCGAAGGCACCAAATCGGCGTACCGTGATATTGTTCTGGCTAATGCCGCAGCCGCTCTCGTGATTGCCACTGCCGCGCCTGATCTGAAGGCAGGGGTTGCGCTTGCCGCCAAAGCGATTGATGATGGCAAAGCTCTCACCTTACTCAATCAATACATCGCATTTACACAAGGCCAGTAATGAGTGTTCTGAAGCAAATCTGCCTCGACAAAATGGATTACGTCGAACGTAACCAGCACCTCATTCCTGAAATCATTTTTCAGGAACGGCTGAAGGTGCAGGAAGCGCCGCGCGGCTTCTGCGCCGCCATCGAAGCCAAGAAAAAGAAAAAAGAACCGGCGCTGATCGCTGAAATCAAAAAAGCCTCACCTAGCAAGGGCATCATTCGCGCCGACTTCGATCCGCAGCGCATCGCCCGTATCTATGAGAAATCAGGTGCGACCTGCCTCTCCGTTCTCACCGATCAGCCTTATTTCAAAGGCAAAGACGAAGATTTCGAAGCGGCCCGCGCCGTGGTCAGTCTCCCGGCGATCCGCAAGGACTTCATGCTCACGCCCTATCAGATCACGGAGAGCCGCGCCCTCGGAGCCGACTGTATTCTCCTGATCATGGCCGCGCTTGATGATACGGCTGCGCGCGAACTCTCGCTGCGTGCCACTGATCTCGGCATGGATATTCTTTATGAAGTCCACGACCGCGCCGAACTCGACCGCGCCATGAATTTATTTCCGCGCATGATCGGCGTGAACTCGCGCAGCCTCAAAACACTTGAAGTCAATCTTGCCACCGCGTTTGAACTCGTCCTCGAAATTCCGCCCTCGATCATCCGTGTCGCAGAGAGCGGCATTGGTGGTCATGAGGACCTGAAAGCCCTGCATAAGGCCGGATTTGACGCCTTCCTGGTCGGCGAAAGCCTCATGCGCGAATATGACATCGGAAAAGCTGTTGAGAATCTTCTTGGCAAGTAGCCAGAATCGGCGTAAAACAAAAGAAGAACGAAGCAGGAATAAAACAGGATTTTCCGTATGCTCACACAAAAACAACGCGATTTGCTCCTCTTTATCCATGAACGCATGACTCAAGGCGACATCGCCCCGTCATTCGATGAGATGAAAGACGCCCTCGACCTTAAATCCAAATCCGGCATTCACCGCCTGATCACTGGACTTGTGGAACGCGGCTACCTGCAACGCCTCCCCAACCGTGCCCGCGCCCTCGAAGTGACGCGCCTCCCGGAAGGCTATCAAACGCCCGCTAAGCCGAAGAACACTCTCAAGGAAACTGTGGTCAACGCCGTCAGCGATCTGATGCAGTTGCCGCTCCTTGGGAAAATCGCCGCTGGTACGCCCATCGAAGCCATCCGCCATGAAGGTGATTTCTTTGACGTACCCGCCGCCATGCTCGGCAAGGGTGAATACTATGCACTGCGCGTTGACGGGGATTCAATGATCAAAGCCGGGATCAATGACGACGATATCGTTATCATCCGCAAAACCGATCGCGCCTCAGATGGTAAAATCATCGTCGCCCTCGTCGATGGTCAGGAAGTCACGCTCAAACGTCTACGCCGCGAAGCCGGAAAAGTTATTCTGGAGCCTGAAAACGACGCCTACAAACCCCGCGTCCTCACCGCCGACCGCGTTGAGATTCAGGGCGAGTTGTCATCGTTGATCCGGTCTTATCACTAGGCACATAAAGCTTCGGCCACGTCGACCATGGCCTGTTGCCTTGGTCTTCCCGGACAGTGCGAATTTTTCCACTCTCGGTAATCGCAATCGCGCCGCTTTCGCGCAGTTTCCACACGTCATAGACAACCGCCTTGCCGCAGCGTTTCATCTTCTTCCCTGGCACGATCATGATATCGGCCCAGTTGCATTCCGCCTGCAACGCATAAAGATTCTGCCCGGTGCTGATCTTGAGCTGTGGCACGGTGATGCGGCAGACCTCGGCATCACAGTTCACATTCACGGGACCAACTGACGTCTTGCCTTCCTTCGGCCACGCCACGACCTGATCGGAGCCGACATCCATGCGCTTCTGCCATGTCTCGAGCGTAAATTTCTCGCGGCGTTTGGATGTTACGTACGCCTGCTCCTCGCCGCTCACCATGATAAGTTTGCCCGATGCATTGATCAGCACCGCCGTCTGCGGCGCAAACGCGATCACGAGAATTCCTGCAAGCGTCAGCGGCGCACAGACCCACCGGCTGCGCCCGACCAGCAAAATCAGGCATAATCCGGCCAGAGCAAACAGGATCAGCGCACTCTGCGGCCATGCCGGAGTGTGAATGACCGCCCCCGGCAGGCTGGCGGTCCATGTCGCGACATCCAGCATCCACGTAATCCCCTGCCCCATCAGTTGCAGACAGAAATCCGCAAGCCCAAACGGCATCAGCAGGAACGACAGCACCAGCATCGGCATGATGATCAGCCCGGTCAGCGGAATGGCGAGCGTATTGGCAATAACGCTATAGGACGCGATCTGCTGAAAATGAAAGCTCGAGAGCGGATTGGTCGCAAGCGAGGCGACCAGTGTCGTCAGAATTGCCCCGGCGAAATAAACAATAACTTTCCGCCCCCATCCACCATTACGGATATAGGAACTCCAGTAAGGCCGCATCAAATCCGCGACCGCAACCAGTGCCGTGACCGCCGCAAACGACATCTGAAAGCTCGCGCTCCACACACTGTCCGGCGAAAACAACAGAACGACCGCCGCCGCAAGCGCCACAAGGCGCAGCGAAAACGGCGACCGATCCAGCATAATCGCAATCAACCCAATCCCCGTCATCAGCAGTGCGCGGAAGGTTGGTACGTTCGGCACCACAATTGCCACATACGCACAGCACACAATCAGTGCCGCACACGCCGCGATTTTCTTGATCGGCCACCGCAGCGCGATAAACGGAACCGCCGCGAGTAACAGCCGGATGACAAAGAAAACCGGCGCGGCGACAAGCGCGACATGCAGCCCCGAAATGGAAATAATATGCGCCAGCCCCGAATTCCTCAGCGCCGTCCAGTCTTCTTCCGAAATCGCCGCCCGCTCCCCGGTCATCAGCGCAGTCGCAATTCCCGCTTCACGCTCCGGAACAACGTCTGCAATCTGCAGCGCGATCCTGCTGCGTAAACGCTCCAGAAAGAACAGCGGATCATCGACGATACTTTTTGCCAGGACCTCCGGCGGTTTAAGTGAGAACCCAAGAGCTCCAATCCCCTGAAAGTAATAAAACCTCTGAAAATCAAATGCTCCCGGCATCGCCGGGGCCGATGTGGCATGCAGTTTGCTCAGCACCCGGATCGTGTCACCCAGCACAAACGGCTTGTCCGATTTGCGGATGGTCAGGCGAATTTTGCGCGGTGTGGTCGCGGGTTCCCACCGCTCGATGGTCAAATGATCAAGCACGACGATCCAGCCGCTTCGCCCTTCCTGCTTGTCCATCTGCACGATCCGGCCCGTGACCATGGCAACTTTGCTTTCGCTAGCGACCATGGGTGTATGGACCATGCGTGTGTGAAGTTGTGCGACAGTAAACCCGGCCCCGGTCCAGAAGAGTGCCGATACTGCAATCAGCAGCAGATAATATTTGTTGGGATCATCCGCCCTGAACATCACCCACGTCATCGCTGCCATCAGCACCGTGACGAATGCAAACCCGGCCCCGGTCAGGGCGAACAGAGGCTCCTGCCCAAGAGCAAAGTAAAGGCATGACCCGATGGCCAGACAGACCGGAATCCACAGGATCAGATTGGCGCGTTGCTGCACCAAAACGTTTAAAATCGTGTCCTGAATCCGGTCTTTGGTGAATAGCACTTGCCTGCCCCCGTGAACTCCAATATTCAATTTCTTATGAGTATTGTCACCCGCTTTCCGCCCTCGCCCACAGGGTTTATGCATATCGGCACCGCCCGCACAGCCCTGTTCAACTGGCTGTACGCCCGCCATGCCGGCGGCAAAATGTTATTCCGCATCGAAGACACAGACCGGGAACGCTATGATCCCAGACATGTCGATGCCATCATCAACGGCCTGAACTGGCTCGGTATCGACTGGGACGGCGGCCCACCGATGTCGCAATATGAACGGCGCGGCCGTCACGCGGCTGTTGCATGGGAACTGGTCGCCAAAGGTCAGGCCTATTACTGCTACTGCACCCCTGAAGAACTCGACGCGATGCGCGAAAAGGCCAAAGCCGAAGGCCGCGCCCAGTTCTATGACCGCCGTTGGCGTGATTCAAAAGAAACACCGCCTGCGGGCATCAAACCTGTCATCCGTATCAAAGCTCCTTTAGAAGGCACGCGCACCGTGCATGACAAAGTGCAGGGCGACGTTACCGTTAATGCCGAACAGCTAGACGACATGATCATCCTGCGCTCCGACGGCGTGCCGACATATATGCTGGCCGTGGTGGTCGATGATCATGACATGGGCGTGACCCACGTCATCCGTGGTGACGACCACCTCAATAATACCCACCGTCAGAATATGGTTTATGAAGCGATGGGTTGGGACATTCCGGTGTATGCGCACCTCCCGCTGATCCTCGGCCCTGATGGCGCGAAATTATCCAAACGTCACGGTGCGACCAGTGTCGAAGAATATCGCGATATGGGCTATCTGCCCGAAGCGATGCGCAATTACCTCACCCGTCTCGGGTGGGCGCATGGCGACGATGAAATCTTCTCCACCGAGCAGGCCATCGAATGGTTCGATCTTCCCGGCATCGGACAGGCCGCGGCCCGCTTTGATTTCGACAAACTGAACTTCATCAACGCCCATTATATCAAAGAGGCAGATAAGACCCGCCTCCTCGACTTGATGGTCCCTCTCTATGAGAAGCGCGGGCTGACTGTTTCGGATGTCGCTAAAAACCGCATTCTGGGACTCATGGATGAATTAAAGAATCGCATGAAAACTCTCGTCCAGGGCGTTGAAGAAACAGAATTTCTTGTCGTCGCTCCAACGAGTTTTGAGGACAAGGCCAAAGCCAACCTCGATGCCGATGGCAAAGCCATTCTTGCCACCATCGCCAATGATCTCGGTAAACTCTCCACCTTTGATTCCGCCAGCATCGAGGCTGCCTGCCGTGCGATTGCGGATGCAGAGCGTGGCGGCAAGCTTGGCAAAGTCATGATGCCATTCCGCGCAGCCCTCACTGGCAAGGCGGTCTCGCCCTCAGTGCCTCACGCCGCCGAAGTACTCGGTTTGCCTGAAGTTCTCGCCCGTTTGCAACGCGCTCAGGAGGCCGCATGACCCGTCTTTATGTAGTTCTAGGCCTGGGTTTGATCGGTCTCGGTATTGCGACACTTGGTTGGGTATATCGTCAGCTTGAACTGTTTTTTAATTCTCCGGATCAGGTCCGCCTTTTCACGTATTTGCGCGACACCCTGAAAGAGGTCGACCGCACCATGAATGGCACCATGGATGGCAAAGCGTTTACGATCGTCCTCCCGGAATCGACCATTTCGATTGCCAGTGTCGTGATTACGATCATGGGACTTGGCCTGATCATCAACCTGATCCGCTCGTTTATTGGCAACGGCATCTCTTTGCTGAAACTGGCCAACTCTCAGCATAAGGCAAATCCCGACGATCCTCCGATCCGCAGCCGTCAGATTACATAACCTATAATCATTACTGATTTTGCCCTGATTGGATTTAGGTCTATAGTGCTTAGCACAATATTAAGCTTTCGAACGTTACTCTGACGTCCTCTTTTGTTTTTCTCATCAAGTACATCAAGGAAAATCGTTATGGCTGCTGACCCGTCTGAAATCCCATCTGGCAAAACCTTTACCCTCACCAATGATCAGTCCAAGGAATCCTGGACCCTGCCGGTGATTGATGGAACGGTCGGCCCGAGCGTCATCGATATACGCCCACTCTACGAACAAACCGATCACTTCACCCTCGACCCTGCCTTTACGTCGACCGCCAGCTGTAAATCGCGCATCACCTATATCGATGGCGACAAAGGCATCCTTCTCCATCGCGGCTATGACATCAAACAGCTTGCCGAGAACAGCAACTATCTCGAAGTGGCCTACGCCCTGCTCTATGGTGATCTGCCGGACAAGACCCAGTACGATGATTTCCGCAAGCACATCACCTATCACACGATGGTACATGAACAGCTGCAGTTCTTCTTCCGTGGTTTCCGTCGCGATGCACACCCGATGGCCGTCATGTGCGGCGTGGTCGGCGCGCTCGCAGCGTTCTATCACGACTCTCTCGATATCTCCGACCCGAAACAGCGCGAAATTTCGGCGCACCGTCTGATCGCCAAGCTGCCGACACTGGCTGCCATGGCCTACAAATATTCAGTCGGTCAGCCGTTTGTCTATCCGCGAAACGATCTTGGTTTTGCTGAAAACTTCCTGCACATGTGCTTCGCCGTTCCGGCAGAGCCATACAAGGTCAATCCGATCCTGGCCGATGCGATGGATAAAATCCTCGTCCTGCACGCCGATCATGAACAGAACGCATCGACCTCGACGGTCCGCCTCGCTGGCTCGTCACAGGCCAACCCGTTCGCCTGTATCGCCGCAGGGATTGCTTCACTGTGGGGCCCTGCCCATGGTGGTGCCAACCAGGCGGTTCTTGAAATGCTCGCCGAAATCGGCAGCGTCGATAAAATTCCTGAATTTATCGAAGGCGTGAAAAGCAAAAAATATAAACTGATGGGCTTTGGTCACCGCGTCTATAAAAACTTCGATCCACGCGCGACCGTGATGAAAGAAGCCTGTGACAAGGTACTTGGTGAACTTAAAGTCACCGATCCGCTTCTGCCTATCGCTATCGAACTCGAACGCATTGCGCTCAGCGATCCGTACTTTATCGAACGCAAACTCTACCCGAACGTCGATTTCTATTCTGGCATCATTCTCAAGGCCATGGGCTTCCCGGTCAGCATGTTTACCGTGCTGTTTGCCGTCGCCCGGACTGTCGGCTGGGTCTCCCAGTGGAAAGAAATGATGGAAGAGCCCGCCAACCGCATCGGTCGTCCACGCCAGCTCTACACTGGTGCAGCGCCCCGCGATTATGTGGCGATCGACAAACGCTAGTCATTCAAGAAAAAGGCGCCTCCGGGCGCCTTTTTTTATGTCAGGAATGTCTCAATAAAAGCTGCGGCCTCATCAGCCGGGCTCTTGGTTGGATCAGGCTGCAAAACCGAGCGGACTTTCTCAAAAGCAATTTTTTGTACGCTCTGCTCTGAGGTATCTGTCAGCAGAGTGCGCATCATCGGCAGAATTTTATCGACGGTTGCGTCATCCTGAATGAATTCCGGGATCATCGCTTGCTCCAGAATGACGTTGACCAGATGCGCGTGCTTGGTCGTTACCATACGCCTCACGATCTGCCAGGTGACCGGGCTCATGCGGTACAGGATCGCATGCGGCACACCGACAATCGCAATCTCCAGGGCAACCGTTCCAGATACCGCGAGTGCTGCGTCACACGCCGCAATCGCGTGCCATTTCTGATCCGGGTCGGAAACGACAATCCCTTCAATCCCTTCATCGGCCAGAAGTTTGATGATCTGCTCGCGCAGCCGCGGCAAAGTCGGTACCACGAATTTCAGATCGGGAATGTCGTTTTTCAGGCTCTTGGCCGTGCCAATGATGACTGATGACAAGCGGTCGAATTCACTTTTACGACTGCCGAAGAACAATCCCATGACCTTCTGGTCGTCTGCAATCTTGTTGGCCTTACGGAACAACCCGCCATTGGCCTTGACCGCGCCGCTCTTCATCAGTGGATGGCCGACCGCGACGGCATTCATCGTTTTATTTTCAAAATATTTCGGCTCGAACGGAAACAGGCAGATCAACCCATCCAGAAAGTCGGTAATCTTTTTAGCACGCTCGGGCCGCCACGCCCACACCGTCGGGGCGACAAAATGAATCTGCTTGGTGCGCAAATTTTGCGTGCGCAATTCCCGCTGCACCCGAAAACAGAAATCCGGTGAATCAATGGTCAGGACGATATCAGGGTTAAAAACTTTGACAGCCGTTACCGTCTGAATAATCCGGTTTAAAAGCTTGGGGATTTTTGGCACGACTTCGACCAGACCCATGATCGACAGCTCATTCATCGGAAACAGGCTGCCTTCAAGTCCGGCCCGCTTCATCGCGTCACCGCCGATGCCCCTGAACTCGACACGCGTAAGTTTTTCGCGCAAAGCCTTCATCACGGCAGCGCCCAATTGGTCGCCGGAGTCTTCACCGGCAATGATAAAAATTTTAGTCATGGCGACACTGATTCATGAGACATAGCTTCATTTGTGAAAAATGCGGAATGGATCTGAGGAACTAACATATTTACCGCAACCATGACTATATAGGTCAGCACAAAGCTGCCAAGTTTGATGAACGCCAAAAGAATAATACCGCGGGAATGGTTTTTCTCCTCACTGATTTTACGCCCGCCGAGTATGCAAGCAACCATGAACAAAATTAACGTGGCTACAAAACAGACATAACCCAATAAGTTTTTTGCTGCATATTCAAGTAGATCAAAATTTTCGACCATTACAAAAATCAAAACGGGACTTAGGAAAAGCAAATTAAGCAGGATGGCGTTCTTAAGACAGGGTAAAACAGGCCGTTTTAGGAATTTAGAAAGAAAAAAAGCCTCTAATATCACGGGGAGCAGGATATATCCTACGACCTGAAGAAAAGCGTACGAAGGGTATTGCGTGGGCGGCAGACAGATCATTACATCATCAATATTTGCATTCATGTGTAACTGCCTTTATTTCCCAAGAAGGAATATACCATACTGATTACACAGAGATATGACCTTATCTTTTTCGACGATCAGGGTTTCACCGGCTTCGACTACCAGCCCGGCAAAACCACCCTCATGCGCCGTTTCGATTGTCTGCGGCCCGATCGTCGGCATATCTAACGCCTTGTCCTGTTGCGGCTTGCAGACTTTTACCAAAATCGGCCCGCGCCCGGTGATCTTTTGGGACGCCGCTTTCAGCATCAGGGCCTTTGTGCCGTCCGCACCTTCAAGACCGATAACGGTGTCCTGCTGAACCACAACCGACTGGCCCTTGTCCTGTTTGCCGTGGTCTTTGGCGGCATTAAACCCGAGCTGAATACTGTCTGCATCCTCCGGCAACGGCTGCACCGCACCCAGTACGCCGGCGTCGGCCAGCAGCTCGGGCATGAATTCCTGAATGCCATGCAAACGGAACCCATCTGCTTCGAGTTCACGGCGCAGCGTACGCAACAACGCATCATCACCCATGGATTTTTTGAGAAGGATCTTCGCGATAATTTTCAAGCCGCGTGGATCGACCTTCAGCTTCAGCCAATCCGGACGGCGCAGCGCTCCGGTCATGACCACATCCTCGACGCCATTACTTTTAAGCCAGCTCATCATCGTTCCGGCCAGGCCGATTGGTGTCAGCAGATGCTGGCGGCTCTGATATGTTTCAGGTGGCGTGATGCCATCAAGCGCGATGATATAAGGGGTGATTCCGGCCCGTTCAAGCGTTTCAGCCAGCAGCACAGGCGGCTTGCCGGTTCCCGCGATGATGCCAAGCTTGCTTAGCTGGCTTTTTTGAGCGGCGTGCATAATGGGAAGCGGTTTTTGGATTTGGCGAAATCGATGATCTGCATAACCGCATCGTCTTTGGAGAAATCGTTCGAGACCATCTCAATACGCTGATCCATCGTCCCTTCATCGCCAAAGAGTTCATTGAAGGCACGTTGTAAATTCTTGATCTGGTCTTTGCTGAAACCATTGCGCTCTAGCCCGACCAGATTTAGCCCGGCAAGAAAAGCGCGCTCGCCTTTGACGCGGCCATAAGGAATGACATCACTCTCAACGCCCGACATGCCGCCGATCACGGCAAAGTTACCGATGCGGATAAATTGGTGCACGGCTGCAAGACCACCGATCAAAGCGTGGTCGCCGACATGAACATGGCCGCCCAGTGTTGCATTGTTTGCCATGATGACATGGTTGCCGATCTGGCAGTCATGCGCGACATGGGTGCTCATCATAAACAGGCAATTGTCGCCCACGACCGTCTTCATGCCGCCGGATTCTGTACCGGGGTTCATGGTACAGTGTTCGCGGATCGAATTCTTTTTGCCGATGATCAGCTCGGAGGCCTCGCCGTGGAATTTCAGGTCCTGCGGCTGGTGACCGATCGAGGCAAATGGAAAAATAACCGTTTCTGCGCCAACCGTGGTGCGGCCCTCGACCACGACATGGGATTTCAGCTCAACATTGTCGCCAAGGCGAACATGCTCGCCTACGACCGAATACGGGCCAATTTTTACGCCCGCGCCAAGCTGGGCTTTAGGGTCTACAATCGCGGTCGGGTGAATCTGTGTAGTCATAAAATCACCTTGCCGGAGATTGGGTGGTTGAACAAATCACGGAATTTTTCAGGATGTTACGCATCCTCGGGGTCGACGATCATGGCGGCAAATTCGGCTTCAGCAACCAGAACCCCGTCAACCTTGGCCTCTCCTTTAAACTTCCATACCGGACCGCGCTGCTTGATCGTGGTGACGTGGATATGCATCGCGTCACCGGGGCCAACTGGCTTGCGGAATTTGCAATTATCGATGGTCATGAAATAGACGAGCTTACCCTGCCCTTGCAGAGACAGGCTCTGCACAACCATAATGGCGGCGGTCTGGGCCATCGCTTCAATAATCAGGACTCCAGGCATCACCGGAACACCGGGGAAATGTCCCTGGAAGTGAGGCTCGTTGAAGGTCACGTTCTTGAGGCCAACAGCGCTCTCGTTCGGCACGTACTCGAGGATGCGGTCAACCAGCAGCATCGGATACCGATGCGGGATCATGGTCATGATCTGGCGAATATCGATTGGCGAAGCGCTCATGTTTGGTCCCTCTTAGTCTTCATCTTTAGATGTATTTTTTCTGGCAATCAACCTGTTGAGTGTTGCCACCTGCCGCAGGTACTGCTTAAGCGGCATGGCAGGATAGCCCATCCACTCTTCTTTGGCTGGAACATCGCGGGTTACGCCTGACTTGGCAGCGATCCGGGCCATTGACCCGATTTTGAGGTGCCCGGCAAACCCGGCCTGTCCGCCAATCGCTACATAATCGCCAATTTCCGTACTACCGGAAATGCCGATCTGCGCCGCAAGCATACAGCCGCGTCCGACTTTAACATTATGGGCAATCTGGACCATGTTATCGATCCACGTCCCCATGCCGATCACCGTGTCGCCAAGCGCTCCCCGGTCGATGGTCGTATTGGCCCCAATTTCAGAGTGCCCCTCAATCACGACGCGGCCCAGCTGTGGCACTTTGACGAAGCCTGCCGGATCGATGGCAAAGCCGAACCCATCCTGACCGATCCGTGCGCCTGCATAAATGCGCACATTGTCGCCGATCAAGGCGTGCGAAATACTGACATGACTACCAACGCGGCAATTCGCACCAATTTTGCAACCAGCTGAGATAACCGCGTGCGGCTCAACCCATGTCCCCGCTCCGATCTCGACGTTCTCGCCAATCACGGCATATTCATCGATCATGCATCCGGCACCAATCTTAGCAGACGCGTGCACGCGCGCAGTGGGGGCGATCCCGGCGGAAGGCATCGTCATCGGGTAGAACGCCTGCGCCGCCAAAGCATAGGCCTTGTAAGGCGCTTTATTGATGAGCAGGCGCAGACCCGGTGGCGCGAGTTTCTGCATCAAGGGATGAATGATGCAGGCCCCGGCCTTGGTTTTCTGAAATTGGTCGCGATATTTGGCATTATCAAGAAAGGTGATTTGATCAACCGCCGCTGTATCAAGTGGCGCGACATCATCAACCAGATACGCCCCTTCAGCCGGGTCGGCCAACTCGCTCCCCGTCAATCCGGCAAGCTGTGCCAGTGACATAGGAGCGGATTTCCTGAAGAATTGCGGATCGGCCATCGCAGCTGCAGGCCTCTATTTAAGCGGAATAGAGGTGATCTTTGCGTTCAGGCGTTTCAGCGCTTCATCGGTCAGGTCGAGCGACTGATCGACGATCACAAGCATTTCGCGGTCGACGACGATTTTGATTTTACGCTCGTCGGCGATCTGTGCGGTGACCTCAGCGATGCTGGTCTCAAGCGCACGGACAGCTGTTTTACGCTGGTTGTCTAGATCGTTGACCTTCTTGCGGATGTTTTCGTTGGCTTTAACAAAATCTTCCTGAAGGGTTTTGGCCTTGGCTTCAAATTCTTCAGCCTTCATGTCCTTCTTGCCTTTGATGAGCTCCTGGCGCTGCTCAACGATCTTTTTCTCAAGGCCGTTGGCTTCTTTCTGCAACGCCTCGCGCTTGGCTTTCAGGGCAACCTGAATGCTCTTACCCGCTTCGGATGCGTCCATCAATTTGCGGCGGTCAAGCGATGCAATCGTTGTCTCTTCGGCATGTGCCGCAGTGACTTGAACCGTTTGCGCCAGCATCAGACATGCGAGCAGGATGAGAATGTGTCTCATAAAGAATACTCCTTCGTAGTATTTAAATTAAAACCTGGTGCCGAAACTGAACCGGAACAGTTCTTTCTCGTCATAGCTTTCCTTCAGGTACGGCGCGGCCAGATCGATCCGGACCGGTCCCATCGGCGAACGCCATGAGAAACCAACACCTGCAGCAGCACGGATAGAGCTTTCATCCGCAATTTCCGGTCCGCTTTCATCAAGACCCCAGAGAGAGCCAACATCGTTGAAGATGTGACCGGCTACACCCATCTCTTCCGGGAAACCGATCGGGAACATCAACTCTGCGGACGCACGGTAGAACGTATTACCGCCGAGCGAGTCATCTGTGGACAGGTCACGCGGTCCGAGACCGGCTTTGGCAAAACCGCGCAGGGTCGTACCACCAAGGAAATAGCGCTCGTTGATCTTGACGTCTTCATCGCCATAGCTGCCAACCGCACCAACTTCACCCAGAACGCTGAACGTCCAGCCTTTTGAAACCGGATAGTAATAGTTCGCGCCAAGCTTGCCGGAGATGTATTCGGCATCGCCGCCGAGACCGGCAACTTCAGCATCGAGCCACGCGGTCATACCGTCAGTCGGGAATATTCTGCTGTCGAGATCTTCATAGACAAGGCGCTGCGAAACGGCCGAGGTCAGGCGATCGCCTTCCTGATCCTGAATGAAGCGCGATGCGTCGGAATCAACATTGGTGATCTCGTTCTGCTCAATCCGGTAGCGCAGAGTCTGGCGCCAGTGTTCGGACAGCGGATAACCGAGGCGGAAACCACCACCGGTGCGTTTCTGATCGAACGAGCTTTCATCCTGTTGATCGCGGGTGATGTGGAACAGATCGATACCTGCTGAGAGATCGCGGTCAAGGAAGTATGGCTCAGTGAACGAGAGATCGAATTCCGTGCGCGATCCGGCGATGGTTGCGGCAAGCGACATGTCCTGCCCTTTGCCAAGGAAGTTACGTTCGCGCAGACGGAAATCGGCGAGCGGTCCGTCAGCAGTCGAGAAACCAGCCCCGACGGAAATCTCACCGGTTGATTTTTCTTCAACGCTGACATCGACGACGGTTTTATCCGGCGCACTGCCCGGCAGAGTTTTGACCTGCACGTTTTCGAAGTAATCAAGATCGCGGATGTTCTTTTCAGATTTCGCAAGCTTGGTGCGGTTGAACGGATCGCCTTCGACGAGGTCCATCTCACGGCGCACGACTTTATCAAGCGTCCGGACGTTGCCGTCGATGTCGATGCGCTCAACGAATACACGCGGGCTCTCGTTGATGTTGAAAACGATATTGATGGTTTTTTGATTCTTGTCGCGTTGAACATCCGGTACGACCGTGACGAAAGCGTATTGCTGATCGCCAAGACGCTTGGTCATGGCATCGACAGTCGCTTTGACTTCTTCAGCGTTATACCAGTCCTGTGGTTTGAACGTGACCTGATCGATCAGGCTGTTCGGGTCGAGGTTACGGATCAGGGATTTGACGCTGATGTCGCTGACCTTGTAACGCTCGCCTTCATCAACGGTGACCGTGATGAAGAAGTCTTTTTTATCCTTGGACAGTTCCGACGACGACGACAGCACGCGGAAATCGGCATAGCCTTCCTGCAGATAGAACTGACGGATCAGTTCAAGATCGTATTGCAGACGATCCGGATCATAGCGGTCGCTGGAGCTCAAGAAGTTATACCAACGATGTTCCTGCGATGAGAGCTCGCTACGCAGCTCATCATCGCTGAAGCGTTCGTTGCCGACAAAGCGGATAGTGCTAATCGTGGTTTCATCGCCTTCGGTGATTTCAAAGACGAGATTGACGCGGTTCTGATCGAGCTTGATGACCTTAGGTTCGATCTGCACCGAGAAGCGGCCATTGCGGCGGTAAACTTCATACAAGCGCGTGACATCGTTTTGAACTTGAGTCCGCGTAAAAACCTGCCGCTGGCGTGATTGGATCTCGGCTTGTAGCTGGTCGTCTTCGAGCTTGTCGTTGCCTTCGAAAGCGACCTGATTGATGATCGGGTTTTCAGTCAGTTTGACGGTGACCACGCCGTTGTTTTCAGTGAGCTGCACATCGGCAAACAGGCCGGTTGCGAATAAGCTTTTCAGAGCCGCATCAAGGCTCTCTTGCGTCGCCACTTGCCCCTTCTGCAACTCCAGATAAGTCATAACCGTGGCTGGCTCGATGCGCTCTGCCCCGACGATCTTGATATCGCGGACAACGTTTTCTGCAAAAGCTGGCGACGTGAGGAGGAGGCTGAGTGCCGATGCGCAAAGGAGGCGACGGATTTTCAATCGCATTCGAAGAGACCTTATAGTTTCTAACTGATTGTGGACGTTAGGAAAAATTACTGCGCCCACTCTGCCCGATCAAGCCTTGTTTGACAAGGCCGCACAGGCAGAATGTACCAGTTATGAAAATACTAAAGGATCAGGTGAATGATGTCGTTGAGGTTCGCAAAAACCATCAGCGCAACCAGAATAACCAGCCCGGCGCGGAAGGCATACTCCTGAACCCGCTCTGACAGTGGCTTTCCTTTGATGATCTCGACCGCATAGAAGACGATATGACCGCCATCGAGCATCGGGATCGGGAACAGGTTGATCATGCCGAGGTTGATCGACAAAAGAGCGGTGAAGGTCGCAATCGCAATAAATCCGCGCTCGGCCATGTCACCGGCAATCGCACCGATTCGGATGATTCCACCCAACTCAGCCGCGCTCCGTGTTCCGGTGATCATCTGCCAGATCGCTTTCAGCGTATCGCTGGTGATCTCTTTGGTTTCAACAATCGCCGCCCACAAAGCTTGGGCCGGATTGAATTTCTGCAGCGCATCACCTGGCTTCTCACCAAGAATGAGGGCGTTGTAATCCTTGTTGGTCGGATCGAGAAGTTGCTTGTTCGCATCTGCTTCCGGCGCAATCAAGAGATCGGCTTGCTCGGTTGAGCCGCGTTCAATTCTGATCGTGGTGGTCTTGCCCATTTTCGACAGCAGCAGCTCACGGGCCTTGTCTGGCTTCCCGACGACATCAACGCCGTCAACTTTGATCAGCTTGGTGACATCGAGACCATTGGCTGGACCGATCAGGCCGAGATAGCCCTTCTCGTGCTTAAAGCCGAAACGGTCTTCTTCTTCCATTTTCTTAGGGATGGCGGTCAATTCGATGATTTCTTCGCCGCGCTTCACTTTGAAAATCATTGGCGTATCGAGCGCAATCATCACATCGCGGCGCACGTCATCAAAGCTGATCGTATCGCGGCCATTGATGCTGAGAATGACGTCATGCGGCTTAAAGCCTGCTTTATCAGCAGCCGCGCCAATTTCAACGGCAGAGGCATGCGGTGGGGTGATCGGGCGGCCGACTGACGTGAACAACACGGCCAGTACGATGATAGCGAAAAGGAAGTTGATGGCCGGACCGGCGAAGACAATCGCCATGCGCTGCCACGGGCTTTTGGCAAAGAACGCCACTTTACGTTCGGCCTCATCAAAAGGACGAACGACCACACCATCGGCAGTGGTCACGCCATCGACATGCTGCGAACTGGTCGGATCACTGTCACCGAACATCTTGACGTAGCCGCCAAGCGGGATCAGGGCAAATTTCCAGCGCGTACCTTTTTTGTCGGTAAAGCCGAAAATCTCTTTGCCGAAGCCGATCGAGAACGTATCGACCTTCACACCGCACATACGGGCAACAATGTAGTGACCCCACTCGTGGACGAAAACCAGAATGCTGAGGATGATGAGGAAGACAACGCCGTAGATCCAGATATTGCTGGCAACCAGTTGCATCAGTTCAACGAATGAATCCATCGGGGGAAATTCCTTTTAAGTGTGTGTACCAGTATACAGCAAAGCCGCTTTCCGGGACAGCTTTATACAATAAAATCGCGCTGTTTCAAAGGGTTAGAATTTTGAAAAGATGCACTAAGTCCTGCACATTAACTACAATTACGGTCATCAGAATGAAAATCAAGCCGAAGCCGTAGATATAACCCTTTGTGCGCAAAGAAACCGGCGATCCTTTGATCGCTTCCAGAGTGAAGAACATAATATGTCCGCCATCCAGCATCGGAATCGGCAGCATATTTACGACACCAATCGTCACCGACAGCAAAGCCACGAAACTCAGGAAAGTATAAGCGCCACGCTCGAACATCTGTCCGGTCGACTCGCCGATCTTGATCACGCCGCCAAGTTCAGTGGTTGCCTTGTCACCCGCGATAATCTGGAAGATCGTGCCCATCGCCGTATGGAACCCGCGGTTGATCAGGTCGGCAGACATCGCAAATGCCTGCCCCATCGGCAAGGTTTTGACATCCTCATTCGGGCGGCGACCAAGGGTAAAGGTGTTGTGGTCTTTATGGGTGCTATCCTTAAAAGCCTCGTTCAACTCCGGTCGCACGTAAACGATATAGGTTTGCGGCCTCTCCAGACCGAACTCAATCGTCGTCTGTTTATTGGCATTGGCCAGCAAAAGCTTGCGCACCAGATCAGGCTTGTCACGCGTATCGGTATCGCCGACATGGTGAATCTGCCTGACATCCAGCCCGTATACCGGCCACATCCAGCCGAAAAACGCCCGGTAGGTATCAAACCCATATTCATTGATAACTGTCATATCGCGGGGTGCACCCCGCAACGGGATGATTTTACCCTCGCGCTCGATTTCGATCGTAATCATATCTCCGGCGCGGTCCTTGACGAGGTCGCGCGCCTGATCGATCCCGGTGATCTCAGTACCGTCGATGCTGTGGATGCGGTCGCCGATTTTAATACCCATCAGCTCAGCCGGGGAATCCTTCACGACGGCGGCAACAATTGGCGACGGCGTCGGGCGGCCTATGAACGCGTAAACTGAGGCCAGCAACAAAAAGCTGAACAGCAGATTGATCGCCGGTCCTGCCGCCGCAACCAGCATCCGCTTCCAGACCTTCTGCGTCACAAACGCATCGCGTTTCTGGTCATCCGGCAAAGCTTCGATTTCAGGGGTAATCCGTTCGCCGAAAAATCTGACATACCCGCCAAGCGGGTAAAGGCGCAAACTCCAGCGCGTACCCCGGCGGTCCGTGCGGCCAATCAGCTCACGGCCAAACCCAAGCGAGAAGAGCTCGGCCCTAAACCCGAGCACGCGACCCATCAGGTAATGACCCATTTCGTGGACGAAGATCACCGCCGTGACCACCAGCAGCGTCAGGATCACATAAAGCCAGAGGTTATTCAGGATCGTCGGCAGATACGTCAGGACTTCGCCCATCAGACTCTCTTTATTAGCATCTCTAGATTAATCTATGCGCCAGCTCCCGGCTGGCAAGATCATGCTGAAGAATGTCTGCAAGAGCATCCGGCCTGCCA
>CAYJDG010000007.1:49482-65146 GCA_964368875.1 uncultured Pseudobdellovibrionaceae bacterium | reverse complement strand
TGAAATTTCAATAAGCTCGGCACTATACCGGAAAGGGGGGTGATGGTGTCAAGTTCGGGGACTTTAGGCTGCTTTGGCGGGTTTCAGGGCCATGGCAAGGGCGCTGACCTTGGCCACCAGGTCACCGCCAGCCGCGATTTCCTCGACCAGTGCCGAGCCGACGACGACTGCATCCGCAACCGTGCCCATCGAACGGGCATCGTCAGGCGTGCGGATGCCAAAACCAACGGCGATCGGCAGGTCGGTGTGCTGGCGGATCATGGCGAGCTGGCTTGCGACGTCACTAACTGCGGCTGCCTTAGTGCCGGTGATCCCGGCGACTGACACGTAATAGAGAAAGCCAGACGCATCTTTGACGACTGTTTTGAGCCGCTCGGGCGAGGTGGTTGGCGTGATCAGGCGGATCAGATCGATCCCCGCGGCCTTGATGGGGCCGCGCAGTTCGGCATCTTCCTCCGGTGGCAGATCGACAATGATCAGCCCGTCGACACCGACGGCCTTGGCCTCAGCGGCGAACGCTTCAACGCCGTAGGCATATACAGGATTAAAGTAGCCCATCAACACGATGGGTGTTGTGCTATTGGTGGTGCGGAATTGCTGCACCATCTGCAGTGTCTTTTTCAACGTCATGCCGCTTGCTAGTGCGCGCAGATCAGCGGCCTGAATGGCCGGGCCATCGGCCATCGGATCGGTGAAGGGCATGCCAAGCTCGATGATGTCGGCGCCTGCTGCGGGTAATTGTTCCAGAAGCTTTGCTGAAGCCGCAGCATCGGGATCGCCTGCGACGATAAAGGTTACCAGCGCGGGGCGCTGCGCGGACTTCAGGCGGGCAAAGGTCTGTGCGATACGGCTCATGATGGGCCGGATCATGCCTTTTCAGGCCTTAAAAGCCAAGCTTTAAAGCTTGAAATCGCGGAACTCGCTGGTATGGGCGGCGACGACGCGAACCAGTTGTCCGTCCCCGATCCCGGGATAGGCCGCCAATGTATCGAGAGTTTCTTGTGACGGGTCGCGCAAAGTGTCATCGGGCGTATCGCAATCCGTGATGATCAGAATGGCTTCGATTTCGCGCTCACGCAAAATGGTATCAGGGGTGTCGGCAGCGGCATCAGTAAAGCGGGACGTTAAAAAGTGGAGCGCATTTTCGCCAGCCGATGTGCCACTGCGGTGGCTGTACCCCCCGATGGTCAGGCCGCCCCGGGTTTGCAACATGACGGCTTCGGGTTTGCGTGCCCCATCGTCCCGGGCCATATGATAATACTCGATCCCATCATCCCACAGGCGCTCGTAAAGCTCTTTCAGATGCGGTGTAACTGCAGGGGAAAGTTCGTTCATGATTGCAGCGCAGGTTCGGGGGTAAGAGCGGCGCGGCGCAGCCCAATCTGGTGATCTGCGGCCAAGCCAAGTTTTTCTTTAAGAACGGCCAGTTCAGCCGGATCGATGTCATCTAGGTTGCGCGATGTCACCAGCACAACATCAGCGACTTCAAGAGCGGGAACGGTTGCCTCACCTGAATCAACGGCCAGTTTGTATCGTCCGGCAAGGCTGCCAAGCGCATTTGAGGCGGCGGCAACATAATTTTCGCTGGTTGCATGGCCGCCAAATACATGGCGGTCAGTGGTCACAAGCGCGAGACCGACAAAGCCCTTCGCAGGTTCCCGCCCGTGGGAGTCGGATTCTGCATAACTGTGTTGAAAACGTGCTTCCTCAAGAAGGATATCCCGGAGTGTCGCCATGATTGAAGTCCTTAAGCCCTGTGTAATTTTTTGATTGCTATAAATTTAGCACACACAGGTAAAAAACTTCAAATTTTAAGCATTTCAGCGACTTTAAAGACGTCTTTATCGCCACGACCGCACAAATTCATAACCAGAAGGCTGTCTTTGGGCATGGTTCCGGCGATTTTAGCGACGTGGGCGAAGGCATGGGCTGGTTCGAGGGCCGGAATGATGCCTTCAAGGCGCGATAACAGCTGAAAGGCCGCCAAAGCTTCATCATCCGTCACGCTGACATATTCGGCCCGCTTCATCTCATGCAGCCAGGCATGCTCGGGGCCGATACCAGGATAATCAAGACCTGCGGAAATCGAATGGGCTTCGGTAATCTGCCCGTCGCCGTCCTGCAGAAGGTAAGTGCGATTGCCATGCAGAACGCCGGGACGGCCTCCGGTCAGGCTCGCGGCATGCTGGCCGGATGGAATGCCGTAACCGCCGGCTTCTACACCAATCAAGCGCACGCTCGCATCATCTAGGAAGGGGTGAAACAGCCCGATGGCATTTGATCCGCCGCCGATACATGCGACCAGCGCATCAGGCAGACGACCTTCGCGCTCGAGCATCTGCTCTTTGGTTTCGCGCCCGATAATGCTTTGAAAATCACGCACCATCTGCGGATAGGGATGCGGACCCGCTGCCGTGCCAATGATATAAAACGTGTCCTCGACATTGGCGACCCAGTGACGAAGGGCTTCATTCATCGCATCTTTCAGCGTCCCGGCACCCGAGGTCACGGGACGGACATCGGCGCCAAGCAGCTTCATGCGGAACACGTTCGGGGCTTGGCGCTCAATGTCGGTCGCACCCATAAACACGGTGCAGGGAAGACCAAACAACGCACAGACGGTGGCGGTTGCGACCCCGTGTTGTCCCGCGCCGGTTTCGGCGATGATGCGGGTTTTACCCATACGCCGCGCTAGCAAGATCTGGCCGAGGCAATTGTTGATCTTGTGCGATCCGGTGTGGTTAAGCTCGTCGCGCTTGAAATAAATCTTGGCGCCGCCGAAATGCGCTGTGGCTTTGGGCGCGAAATAGAGCGGGCTTGGGCGGCCTACATAATCGCGGTTGAGAATGTCGAATTCAGCCTGAAACGACGGGTCCGCCTGCGCAGCCTTATACGCTTTTTCAACCTCAAGGATCAGCGGCATCAGGGTTTCGGCCACATACCGCCCGCCGAAAATCCCGAAATGCCCGCGCTCGTCGGGCTGGTTTTTAAAAGAATTGAGAGCGGCTTGGGTCATGGCAACGGTTCTACCTAGCGCAACGCGCGCGTGCAAAGAGTTTTTTACCTTACGTCGTTTTACAGGCGGCGACAAAAACCCTGATCTTGTCGGTGCTTTTGACACCCGGCGCGTCTTCGACCCCGCTCGAGACATCGACCGCCGCTGGAGTGAGCTGCTGCAGGGCAATCGCGACATTCTCCGCGGTCAGGCCTCCCGAGAGCATCCACGGCTTCTTGAGTTTAAGATTCTTCAGGATCTGCCAGTCAAAGGCGACACCGTTACCGCCCGGCAATGCGCCGGAGCTTTTGGCATCGAACAGAATCCAGTCGGCAACCGCTTCATAGGCAGGCAGAACCGAAAGGTCTTCAGGCGCAGCAATCTTAAGGGCTTTCATTACCGGCAGTCCCGTGCGCACACGGATTTCCTGCACACGCTTTGGAGTTTCGTCTCCGTGCAACTGAATCATGCCGAGCGGGGCGGCGGCCAGCGTATGGCCGAGAACCTCATCATCAGGGTCCACAAATAGGCCGACCGTGGTCAGATGAGCGGGAGCAGAGCGTGCGAGCGCAGCCCCTTCAGCAATGCTGAGGTGGCGGGGCGAGCGTGGATAAAAGACCAGTCCGGCATAACGCACCCCCGAAGACGCGGCTAAACGGAGATGGGATGGGTCTTTCAGGCCGCAAACCTTGATGTCGATGGAGTTGATCATGAGGCACAGGGAACCACCAAGCCCCTGATCTGTAAATATATTATTTCCTTTAAAGTTTGTCGCGGCGGCCTATTTCTTATATAATATCCCTGTAATAACCCCGAAAGCTGAAGGGTCTTGGCTACGATGAGCGTTGAAGTTCTGGACCGCACCGGGAAACCGGTCAAAGAAAAGATCGATATTTTCCAGACCGCGAACAAGGATTACGTGATCCCCAAGGATGCCCCTGTGCTTGCCTCGATGGCCAGCCGCGGCGGAGTTGAGCTGGTGGTCAAGGATGACGGCTCGGCTTTGGTGATTTTCGACACCCCCCAGCCGGAGCGTGTCCACTGGATCGAATACGACATGGACCTCGATATGCTGACGTTTGTGACGTGGACGGGTAAGGTTTTCGGCCTTGGCATGAAAATCCACCCCCCTTTCAAGCCCCATCTGGAGCGGGCGCGCAGCATTTATATGATCCTGATGAAAGACGGCACAACCCCTACGGAAATTGACAACGTTGTCACGGTTGTGCGTAATATAGGGCTATAAATAAGCAAGACGGCCAATGCCATAAGGCAGGCTGCGGTGTGAAAGACTAGAAGTTAATAGAGGAGCTAAACGTGGCTGATTCAAAAGAAGACATGTTCCTGTTGGCCGTAGGCCAGAAAATGGGCCTCTCTACGCTTGAGCTTGGCAACTTTATGAGCAAGGTCGCCACCAATTCCCAGATCAGAAGTATCGTGCTTGAGGCAGCCTCCGGCTCCGGCAATACTACCAGCGGTCAGGCAATTGACCCGAAATATAACAAGTTTCTCGAAGTTCTCGGTCAACGCTTTAAGGCTGACGCGGGTATTCCTGCTGTCAAAGATGGTTTTATAGATAAACTCAATGCCGACTTGAAGGCGGATCCGGCGCTTGCGGCTAAATTGAAAAGTGCGATCACCACTAACCCGAATATTGCTGCCAACCAGCTGGCTCTGTACCAGCACGGTCAGCTGAAATCTACTGTCGATACACTTGATGCGCTTGTAACTGCTGCCAACCGTCCGACCCCGCCAGCTCCAGCGCCTGTCCCTGCTCCAGCCCCGGTTGCTGCAGCTGCCGACAAGCCCGCGGTTAAACCGGCCGCTCGTCCACCAGTAGCCGCTCCGCGCCCTCCGGCAGATGTAGCGGCCCCGGCTCCAGTCGCTGCAGCCCCGGTTGCTGCTACAGTTCCTGCCCCTGTGACGGCCCCCGCTCCTGCCCCGGCCTCTGCGCCTGCCGCACTCAACGTTGCTGAAGCGCGTCGCCTTGCGGCCGAACAGGTGCTGGCGACATTTGCGTCGCCAAACACGAGTGACGACACAATTGCTGAATCGATCACGCCTGACATGGTCAAGGCGATTGCAGGCTCAATCGGTAAATTTGCCAAAACCAACTATCCGCAATCGATCGGGCTTGATGCCGATAAATTCCAGATGAAGGTCGAGGCCTCGCCGGAACTCCAACAGCAGATCTCGGATAATCTGGCCAAGAACCCGAAACTGGTGCGTAGCCTCGCGCTCGCGATGGGTCCGGGCGGCAAGCTTGATCTCAACAAACCGATGGTCCGCAGCGCCGTTGAAAATACGCTCAAAACGATTTTCAACGACCCTGAAAAACTGGCCGAGAAGAAATACACCGACTCCCTCTATGACAAGATGAGCACGGCCTCCAACAACATGGACCAGCTGACCTCGTTTATGCGCTCAATCGGATTTGATGCCCGCAGCATGGGCAATCTTGGCCCGTTTATGAGCGGCCTTGGCCGCCAGTTGGCAGGAAACTTCGACACGATGATGCATGGCGATGCCTATGCGATGGGCAATC
Organism: uncultured Pseudobdellovibrionaceae bacterium; assembly: GCA_964368875.1. Lineage (GTDB taxonomy): Bacteria > Pseudomonadota > Alphaproteobacteria > Micavibrionales > Micavibrionaceae > CAYJDG01. Next base: position 59,606 of record CAYJDG010000007.1, on the reverse strand, counting down.
CGAAAGGCAAAGGCCTGTTTGGCCCAATCAATATGAGCTGGAGTCAGGCCGATCATGATGTCTTTCTCTCGCAATACGCGACCGTCGTCGCCAAGCCCGGTGCCAAAGGCCCTGTGTCTGATGGCACCGTTTACAAGGTCGTCGAAAAAGCAGGCGAACCGCCGACCCGCGAACCATCCTATGATCCGAATATGGATCACCGCATTGCTGTCAAAGACGTACGCGGCGTTGAATTCAAGGTCTTCGCAACGAGCGGCCTCAGCCCGACCCGTCTGGCGAATGGCAATTACGACTGGACACTGGCAACCAAGGTCGACGACCGTGGCCAGCCACGCCATGACAGCATGAAAACCATCGTGCTTGACCCAACCGAAAGCGGCAGGCTCTTTGCTGAAATGAGCGGCGCTGGCGCGAAAAAGATTGTCGATCCGGCCTCGATGAGCCCGACTGGCGACGACCCCCAGCTGGCGGTGCGCATTACCCGTGTTGATCACATTACGGGCCGCACCGGGCCAGATACGGTTCCAGCGCGTCCGATCGGTGCGCCGCGGCCAGAACCTGAAGTCGCTCCTTCATAATTACTGTCTTAGCCACTGGCAGGATGACCTGAAACGCACTATGTTTCAGCCATCATGGCCCGTGCAAAAAAATCCACCGCGTCCGCTTCTACGTCTCAGGACATTCTCGTTGTTGGGGGCGGTCTCGCCGGGATGACGCTCGCTGCCCTGCTCGGCGCGAAAAATATCCCCGTCACCTGTCTCGACCGTGACCCGGTCGCCACTGCCACGGGCGCAACCTATGATCTGCGCACGACCGCTATTTCCTATGGCTCGCATTTGGTTTTGAAGGAAGCCGGCGTCTGGCCTGCTCTGGTTGATGCCGCCTGCCCAATTGAAGATATCCGCATTCTCGATGGCAGTTCGCCGGTGCTGCTCAATTTTCTCTCTTCTGATCTTGAGGGCGAACCGTTTGGCTGGATCGTGAACAACCGCGATCTGCGCGCTGCGCTGGCCGCCCGGTTACAAGAGCTGCCAAGCGTGCGCCACCTTGCTCCCGCAACGGTCAGCGCGTTCGAGGTTACGGATGATGCAGCGTCTGTCGTGCTCAGTGACGGAATACGGCTGACGGGTCGTCTGATCGTTGGCGCGGATGGCAAACATTCTGCCGTGCGCAAATATATGAAAGCGCCATTGCATGGCTGGATGTACGGGCAGGCGGCGATTGTCTGTGTCGTCGGTCACAGCAATCCGCATTATAACGCCGCCATCGAACATTTCCGGCATGAAGGGCCGTTCGCCGTGCTGCCGATGACCGATGCGCCGGACGGCACGCACCGCTCTTCGCTGGTGTGGAGCGTCGATGGCGATGGGCAGGCCCAGGTCGCTTGGGACGAAAAGACGTTTAATCTCGCGCTGCAGGCGCGGTTTCCTGAGGATTACGGCACGGTGAAGGCTCTCGGTCCACGCGCCGCGTGGCCGCTCGGGTTGCAGCATGCGCATACCTATATCGCGCCGCGTATGGCGCTGGTTGCCGAAGCCGCGCATGCGATGCATCCGATTGCGGGACAAGGCCTTAATATGGGGCTGCGCGATATCGCTGAACTGGCTGCACTGCTTGAAACAGCCCACCTCGAAAAATCTGATCCCGGCGCCGCCTCTCTCCTCACTGCCTATCAGCGCCGCCGCCATTTCGACAATATGGCGATGATGGCCGCAACCGACGCTTTGACACGCCTCTTTTCCAACCGCCTGCCGTTGGTGACGCCGCTACGCAAACTTGGCGTGGCGCTGGTGCAGAAGATCACCCCGGCGCGGAAATTCTTTATGCGTCAGGCGATGGGCACCGCCGGGCTGGTGCCGGACCTGATGAAAAAGACAGCACACCGTGGTTAAAAAACCCGCTCCAGCCGAACCTAAAAAAATGAACCTCGCTTTGCAGGGCGGCGGCGCGCATGGCGCGTTCACCTGGGGCGTGCTTGATGCGCTGCTCGAAGACGGGCGTATCGACATCGAAGGTGTGAGTGCGACCTCTGCCGGTTCGATGAACGCCGTGATGATGGCGCAGGGGTTGAAAGCAGGCGGATTTGAGGGCGCGCGCGAATTGCTCTCGACCTTCTGGCACCGCGTGGCGCGGGCTGGCAACGTTTTCAGTCCGGCGCAGACCTCGGCTGCCGATAAACTCCATGAGTATAATCCCTATCTGGCCAGCCTGATGCGCTGGTCAATCAATCCGTCGGCGGCTTATGGCTCGCTCGCGGCGCTTTCCAGCCCGCTCTCGCCCTATCAGTTCAATCCGTATGATCTCAACCCGTTGCGCGATATCGTCGAAGACCTTGTTGATTTTGACGCGGTGCGCAGCTGTACCGAAGCGAAGCTGTTTATCACTGCAACCAATGTCGAAACCGGCCAGCCGCGCATTTTCACCACGCCGGAAATCACTGCCGATGTCATCATGGCTTCGGCGACGCTGCCGACGATTTACAAGGCCGTCAAAATCGGCAAGTCGCATTACTGGGATGGCGGCTATATGGGTAACCCGTCGCTCTGGCCGCTATTCTATAAAGCCGAAACCAAAGACATTCTGCTCGTGCATGTGAATCCGATCATCCGCAAAGATGTTCCCAAGGATGCGATGAGCATCGAAAACCGCGTGAATGAAATTACCTTCAACGCGCCGCTCCTGCATGAACTGCGCGCGATCGCCTTCGTCCAGAAACTTCTCGCCGACGGCATGCTCAAGGACGAATTTCAGCATCTTTATAAAGACATTCATCTGCACGCGATCCGTGCCGAAGAGGCGATGAGCAGTCTGTTGGTCGCCAGTAAGTTCGACACCAGCTGGCCGTTCCTGCAGAAACTGAAAGATTTTGGCCGCGAGCACGGCCAGATGTGGCTGAAACGGCATTTCGATGACGTCGGCGTGCAATCCAGCATCGATATTCAGGCGGAATACCTCAGCAAAGCCTGAATAACCATATTTTCATAAATAATGTGAAATAATGGCGGGAAGGTGGAAAAATGACCAAACCCGCACCAGACCCGATTACGCCAAATTTCAATGCGCAGAACGGACTTTGCCTGCTTTCGACGCTGGAAGTGGGAATTGAGAAAAGTGCTCCGGAAAAGGCGCGGAATGATTTTTTTGCCGACATCATCCTTAATAATAGTAAGAATATTGTCGTGAGCGCTAACACTGCAGGCGGCGCGCTGCCTGCTTGCAGAAACGTGGCGCATGTCGCGCCCGTTTCATTCAGTCCCAAAAAATAGAAGTTCCGGTTATGATACCGGCGCATCCACTTTGACAGGAAGATCGGCGGCGATCGGTTCGTCGTTCAGCATTTCAATCATGCCGCCCGGCTGGACCGCGAACGTCGCGATAAACAGCGCGTTCGAATAATAGACCACCGCGTCACACATGAAATAGCCCTGCTCGTTACGGCCCTCGTAAGAGGCGGCGCGGACAGTGCCTTCGATGACGGCTTTGGTTTTCGCGTCATCGGTTTGCGGAATATGCGGATCCTGCATGCTTTCGGCGATCAGGAACGGGCCTTCTTCACCACGGACGAAGAAACAGAAGAAGCGCAGGTATTCGAGCACGTTCTGCTCGCTGACGCGGATCGGAGCCTTGGCGTTGACTTCGTGGATCGGCGGCGAAGTGCCATTAAGACGGTAGAGCGCGCCCTGATCGGTCAGATAGTAGATGGTCAGCTTTTGCTTGCCCCAGGTACGGTCACGCAGACGGATCAGCACTACATTGTCATAAAACGGCAAGGTCCGCCAGCCGACCTCGGTGGTCTTGCTGCTGACCTGATATTTACCGTCGATTGGGTTAACCTGACCCAGAAAGCCTTCCAGCTCTTCACCGGTGACCGCGGTCCACTTATCGTCCTCGTACATGCGTAACGTCCTTTAAATTCAATTGGCTCAGGCTAAGCCAACGCCTCTGTTTTGAAAAGGCTTTTTTGCTGAAAAGCCCTGCATACGGGACCTTGTGGATAAAGATTGACTCATAGAGCGGCTTTCCTTATACAAACGGCACCGGACCCATAGATTAAGTTTAAAGAGTTAAAGATCATGAAACGCACCTATCAGCCCAGCAACCTCGTACGCGCCCGCCGTCACGGCTTCCGTCATCGCATGGCCACCAAGAATGGCCGCCGTGTGCTCGCCAGCCGTCGCGCCAAAGGCCGCGCTGTTCTCAGCGCGTAAGCGTCTGACTAAAAAGGGGCCGCTGTGAAAGCGTCAAAAGCCCAGATAAAGACCATCAACCGCCTGTCCGCACAGGCGGTTTTTGATTCCCTGCGCCAAACCAAAGACCTGCGCTGGGTTGCAACCGGGCTCGTGGTACAGGTTCAACCGCGCCCAGCCGAGCTTCCCGGCGACTACGGCCTCTGTGTGTCGGCTAGCAAGAAAACCGCACCGCGGGCGGTTGATCGCAACCGCATCCGCCGCCGCCTCAAGGCGATTGCGCTCGAGGTCCTGCCACTGGCCGCGCAGCCGGGCATGAATTATATGATCACCGGACGCGCACAGGCGCTGACGCGGCCAGTGGCCGATCTTGCGGCCGATCTACGCTGGTGCCTGAAGAAACTCAGCCTGCTGAAGGAGGCGGAAAACCATGAAGCCCGCTGATCCTTTTATACTGCTAATCCGCCTCTATCAGAAAACCTTATCGCCGTTGATGGGCAACCAGTGCCGCTTTCATCCGACCTGTTCGGCTTATGGCATCGAAGTCTTTGAGCGGCACGGCGCGGTCAAAGGCCTGCTATTAACACTCCGGCGCCTCCTGCGTTGCCAGCCCTTCAGTTCCGGGCCATGGACGGACCCGGCTCCTGAACGGTTTGCGTGGGGCGACCTGTTCCGCTATAAACGCCGCAACCTTAAATGCGGGCACATCTGTACCCATAAAGACGTCAGTTAGGCAGTAGAACCACATGGCTTTCAATTTCGACCAGTCCGGTAAAAATAATCCGCAGGATATGCGCAACATGATCCTTTTCGTGGTCAGCGCCCTGTGTCTGTGGCTGGCGTTCGATCATTTCATTCTCACGCCGCGCACGCAGGCCGCCAAAGTCGCGGCGCAGGTTGCCACCACTGCCCCTGCCAAACCGGCGGAACCGATTGTCGAGCGCAGCGCAGCGCTCGCGGGAGCGCGTCTACAAATCGACGCACCTGAAATCATGGGCTCGGTCAGCACCACCGGTATTCGCTTTGATGATGTCGTGCTTAAAAATTATTTCACCGAACTCGGCAGCACCGAGCGTGTCGTGCTGATGTCGCCTGCTGGCACCAAGCACCCACATTATGCAGAGATCGGCTGGCTAGCTGATGATGCTTCTATCAAGGTGCCTGATCGCACGACCGTCTGGTCGGTGCAGGATAAGGGCGATTTCACGGCTGAAAAACCTGCCGTTATGACGTGGTCAAATGGTCAGGGCCTGACCTTTACGCGCAAGCTTTCGATTGATCGCAATTATCTTTTCACCATCGAACAGGCTGTCACCAACACCGGAACCAAAGCGGTCACTCTCTATCCGTATGCAACGATTGCACGGCGCGGCTTTCCGACCCATGAAAAAGGCCCGGGCTATGAGGGCCCGCTTGGCTATATCGGTCAGGATATGCATGAAATCGATTACGATGACGTAGTCGAACGCAAAGAAATCGCATTCCCGTCGACCACTGGCTGGATCGGGTTCGGTGATAAATACTGGTTGTCGTCACTGATTCCTGATCAAAGCGTCGCCAGCACGTTCCGCTTCTCCGCTGTCGCCGATCCGGACCCGAAAGCCAACCGCAACCTCTATCAGGTGGATGCACGCAGCGATGCGCTGTCGGTTGCTCCCGGTGCGACCGTGCAGTCAACGTCACATTTGTTCGTAGGTGCCAAGCGAGTCAATCTGCTCGAGCAATACGAAGACCAACTCAAGGTCAGCCACTTCAACCTCGCCGTTGATTTCGGGTCGCTCTATTTTATGACCCGCCCGCTTTATTTCCTGCTCAACCTTTTCAATGGCTGGGTTGGCAATTTCGGCATCGCCATCCTGATGCTGACCTTCGTTGTGCGTATGGCGGTGTTCCCGCTGACCAACGCGTCATACAAATCATTCGCCAAGCTGCGTCAGGTTTCGCCGAAAATGGCTGAACTGAAAATCCGCTACGGCTCTGACAAACCGCGTTTGCAGCAGGAACTGATCAAGCTGTATGAAACCGAGCGCGTCAATCCGATGGCCGGGTGTTTCCCGCTGCTTCTGCAGATTCCGATCTTCTTTGCCGTGTACAAGGTCATCTCGATTGCGATTGAGATGCGCCATGCGCCGTTTTTTGGTTGGATTCAGGATCTCTCGGTGCGCGATCCGCTTAGTATTTTCAACGGTTTCGGCCTCCTGCCATATGACGTCCCGACCCTGCTGCAAATCGGCCCGTGGTCGATTGGCATGCTGGTGATGATGCTGATCCAGAAACAGCTCAACCCGCCGCCGCAGGACCAGATTCAAAAAGACATGGCGAATTATATGCCGTGGATGATGACGATCATGCTGTGCAGTTTCCCGTCAGGCCTGGTTATTTACTGGACCTTCAGCAACGTGATTTCGGTGATCCAGCAATACGTGATCATGCGCATGATGGGCGTGCCGGTGTATCTGTTCGCCCCGGATCAGGCCAAGGCCTACGCCGAAGCGCAAACGGTCGCCGTGTCTGAAGCCTCCGCCAAGGCCAAGGCCGAGGTCGAAGAGGCAAAAGGCAAGACCGCTCCGGCCCCTGTCAAAGAAGCTCTCTTCGACGATCAGAAACCGACATGATCACCGAAGAGACCATCCGCAAAGTTTTCGGCGGTCCGTGCGAATTCCATTATGGCGTGAATGCGCTCGACCAGATGCCGCCGACCTCGTTGCCGGAAATCGCCTTTGCGGGTCGCTCCAACGTCGGCAAATCCTCGCTGATCAACGCGCTTTTAGGGCGCTCAATTGCCCATGTCTCGAAGACGCCGGGCCGCACCCAGCAGCTCAATTTCTTCGATGTCGCAGGCACATTCTATCTCGTCGATATGCCCGGCTATGGCTATGCCAAGGTCTCAAAAGACAAGAAAGCCAATTGGGATCAGCTGATCAAGGACTACCTGCGTGGACGAACCAGCCTACGTGTCGTTTTCGTGCTGGTGGATTCCCGTCGCGGCCTCAAGGACGTCGATTTTGAGATGATGAGAATGCTTGATGAAGCGGCAGTACAATACCGCATCATCCTGACCAAGATGGATGAAATTTCCGCTAAAGAACTTGCTGAACTGATGGCTGCGCTCGAAGGCCAGCTCAAGAAACATCCTGCGGCCTACCCGTTCGGGCAGCCAGTCAGCGCTCAGGAAAAAACCGGCCTGCGCGAATTACAGGATGAAGTGATGGGGCTGGTCGGCTAACGGGCTACCAGTATGCTGTAAAAAACATATATATCCGGCGCGCTGGCAGTCTTCTGGCACATCGCGGGCTTATCTTCGCAACTGGCACACAGCGCCACGGTCATATCGACTTGGCCCAGACCATGATGCACATCATCGATCAGCGAGCGTTTAAGGCGGCTGGAGTTCTGATCGGCTGTGATTGTGGTCGTACCAAGGACTTTTTTGTTCAGGGCGGCACAGGTCGCCTGATTAAGCCCCCAGGCAGTAAACACGACATCAAATGCCGTGGTCGGGGTCCACTCGAAATTATTGAACCGCCCGATATAGTATCCGGCAATCGGGATGCCGGTTAAGGCCTGATCGATTGCGTCTTTGGGCAGGGGTTTGTAATTCAGGCCGCCACCGTCCGGATGAAACAACTTCTCGGTGGTTGGGGCATTATTGAAGGTTGCATCGGACGGAATGGTGAAAACGATTTCGTCGTCACCGACCCCGGTCTGGTCCAGTTGTGTGATCACATTGGCCGCATTCCCGGCATACGCCAGAATTGAGTCGGCGGCGATCGAGGCGCGGGTATCGTCAAGATCTTTGGCCGCGCCGCCCGTATTATAGCTGCGCGACAGGGAATAGGTCAGCGCGCCGAGCAGGACGCAGGCGATAAGGATATACACAAACGCGTTGCCGGAGGCGGGGCTTGCGGCTCGGGCCGGAGCGGGGCGGGTCGTCATCATCTTTAAATTTTACCACAGGGACGGAAAAGATGACAGGTGCCCGGGTTCGTGCTTATATCGGGCCATGCAGAACCTTACGCAAACCCTGTCTTTTGATACCTTTTCCCTTCTGGCCGGGACGGCCTTGGGTGCCTGCTTCGCAGCGGCGATCCTTGTTCCGCTGTGGCTCCGCGCCCGTCAGGGGGCCGGAACGCTGGAGCGCGCCGCGCAGGATACGCTCCGGGCTACCCAAGACCAGTTCCTCGCTTTGGCGCAGGAAAAATTGAAACAGTCGCAGCTGGAAGGCTCCTTCGATCTCGAAAAACGCCAGAAGGCGATCTCCGATCTGGTCGACCCGATCGCGAAAACCATGAAAGACATGGAAACCCGCATCGAAGGCCTGGGCAAAGTCGGCACCGCGCTCGATGCCCAGCTGAAAACCTTCACTGATGATCAGAGATACTTGCGCGAACAGACGCAAAATCTGGTCAAGGTCCTTGCCAACCCTACCGCCCGTGGCCGCTGGGGTGAAATGCAGCTGCAGCGCGCTTTCGAAGTCATCGGCTTTCAGGAAGGCATCCACTACCATTCCCAGAAAAGTGTCCGCAATAATGAAGGCGACCAGCTCAAGCCTGATTTTGTGATTTCCATGCCCAACGGCGTCCAGATCGTGATCGATGTCAAAACGCCACTCGATCCGTATTGGCAGATGCTCGATAAGACCGATGCGCAAACGGACGAGGAGTCGCTGCTTCATTTTAAACAGAAAATACGCGGACACCTGAAGGCGCTGTCGGCAAAAACCTATTGGCAGGAATTTGACAGTCCGGAATTCGTCGTCATGTTCCTGCCGTCCGAAGGCCTTTATTCATTGGCGATCTCGCAGGATCAGAGCCTCATGGAAGAGGCTGCGCGCGCCAATATCATCCTCGCCTCGCCGACGACCGTGATGGGCCTCCTGCGCGTCGTCATGTATGGCTGGCAGCAGCAGCGCATCGCTGAGGAAGCGAAGAATATCTCGACACTCGCGTCCGATTTATACCGCCGCATCTCGATCTTCGGCGACCATATGAGCAAGGTAGGGCGCAGTCTCGGAGCTGCGGTTGAAGGCTATAACAAAGCGATTGGTTCTCTTGAAACTATGGTCCTGCCCGCGATGCGCAAATTCAAGGATATGCATGTTCCTACTGGCGGCAAAGACCTGCCTGCAGCTGATATGCTTGAACACACGCCGCGCACTCTCGGCGCGCCTGAACTGATCATACCTGATCAGGCGGCAAACGACCGCGCTGAAGCCGATCTTGTGAAAATATCCAAGTAGAAATCCCGCCATGTCCCTCCTGCCCATCATCATCGTACCCGATCCGGTTCTTAAACAGCGCGCAACCGAAATTGAATCTATCACCGATGCAATTCGGGCGCAGGCGCACAACATGATCGAAACCATGTATGACGCGCCGGGCATTGGCCTTGCCGCCAATCAGGTGAATATGCTGAACCGCCTGATCGTGCTCGATCCGGATTACCGCCACAATCATGATAGCCGCTCGGCTTTGGTCATGATCAACCCGGAAATCGTCTGGCAATCCGAAGAATTCAGCGTCATGGAAGAAGGCTGTCTCTCGATCCCCCAGCAATTCGCGGAGGTGGAGCGCCCAGCCTCGGTGCGCGTGCGCTATGTCGATCTGCAGGGCGATCAGAAAGAATGGATCGGCGAAGGCCTCGCCTCGCATTGCGTCCAGCACGAGATCGATCATCTCAACGGCGTGCTGTTCATCGATTACCTCTCGCGCCTCAAGCGCAATATGATCCTGCGCAAGGTTGAAAAAGCCGCCCGCGATAAAGAGATCCTTTAATCATGGCCTTGCGGGTCGTCTTTATGGGGACACCGGATTTTGCAGTCCCTGCGCTGCAAAGCCTGATCGGCAGCGAGCATGACGTAATCGCCGTCTATTCCCAGCCGCCACGCCCCAAAGGCCGGGGCCAGCAGGTCCAGAAATCCCCGGTGCATCTGCTCGC
>CAYJDG010000007.1:46597-49382 GCA_964368875.1 uncultured Pseudobdellovibrionaceae bacterium | reverse complement strand
GCGCCGATGCTGAAAAAAGAAGACGGTAAAATCGACTGGTCTGCCCCAGCCTCTTCGATTGACGCGCAAATCCGTGCGCTCAATCCATGGCCGGGCACCTATACCCTGACCGCCGCTGGCCAGCGGCTCAAGGTGCTTGCGGGAGAACTGGCCCCGGCGTCCGGCACACCCGGCACAGTGATAGATCGCAGTGGCATCGTTGCCTGCGGGCAAGGCGGCTATAAGCTTCTGCGTGTTCAGCCCGAGAACGGCAAGCCGATGGATGCGGCGGGTGCGCTGAACGGCAAATACTTTAGCGTCGGTGAGCACCTCGCATGACCCGCTGGAAACTCACCATTGAATATAAAGGCACCGCCTATGCCGGCTGGCAGCGTCAAGACGGTGTGCCGTCCGTTCAGCAGACAATTGAAGAGGCGTTGCTGGGCTTCTGCCAGCAGGATATTCGGTTGCATGTGGCAGGGCGCACCGATGCGGGCGTGCATGCGCGTGGGCAGGCGGCCCATTTCGATCTCGATTACGGCGACCGTCCGCTCGATGGTGAAACCGTCTTGCGGGCGTTAAATGCGCATCTGCGCGATGCTGATATTTCGATTCTTTCCGCTGAAGAAGCGGCACCCGATTTTCATGCCCGCTTCGGCGCGACCTCGAAACTTTACACCTACGACGTTCTCAATCGGCAGGCCTTGCCCGCGATTGAAAATAATCTCGTCTGGCATGTGCGCCGCGATCTCGATGTCCCGCTCATGCGCGAAGCGGCACGTCATCTTTTGGGCCAGCATGATTTTTCAACCTTCCGCGCCGGACAGTGTCAGGCGAAATCGCCGATCCGGACGCTGGACCGTCTCGATATCGAAGAAATTCCCCTCACGCATGGCCGCCGCATCAGTTTTCACGCCGAAGCGCGGTCTTTTCTCCATCATCAGGTGCGAAATATGGTCGGCGCTTTGGCTCTGGTGGGGGAACGGAAATGGACGCCGGATGATATGAAAACAGCTCTCGAGGCCAAAGACCGCACCAAAGGTCCCGCGACCGCGCCGCCCGACGGGCTCTATCTCGTTGAAGTTCGGTACTAAAATTTCATATGTATAACGTCCTTAATGTTATCTTAAATATTTGAAATCAAAAAGTTTTTTGAATCATCTGGCAGTCACGATCCGTTAACTATCACCCGGTAATATAAACCCATACCGACACGAATCGTCGTGACGGTGGGGTTAAAAAATTCCGGGGATATCATGGGTAACACCACAGGGCCGAGCGACCAGAACGAAGACATCCGCATCTATCCAAATCCGGATTGCCGCTTTGCATACACCATCAACAATCTCCAGCCGGTCCGGTGCACATGGATCAGCGATCAGCCGCTGTTCTTCGCCGATTGCGAAGCCGCTGAAGACGATGATCTTCTGCTCTCCGATGATCCGGTGTTTCAGGCGCTCGAGCGCGACATTGCCGAACTGCAGGGCAAAAGCACCGTCTACGAAAAAATTTCCCGCGAGTTCGCCGAAACCACCGAGGCGACCGTCGCCCAGTTTCATGAAGACGCGTCTTTCATTTCCGACTGCATCGCCCATAAAGGCCATGATCTTGAAACGCTGGTGGCGCGCCTGCACGAAAGCCGTCTCGCCTCGCAATACCTTTCTTTCGCCGCCCTGCATGGCATCACCGTGCAGGAAAGCCGTCAGGTCATGGATGCCTCTTATGACCGCGACGCCAAGGCCATCTTTATCCGCCCTGATCTCGACAGTTCCCTTCAGGTTCTGCTCGCCGCCCGTGAACTGCGCCGCATGTGGCAGCATAAAAACGGGGCTGGCCTGCACCCGCTGACCTTCCATCCCGATCATGCCGTGGTCATCAACCGCGCCCAGAATGCCGATCTGGTGATTTCCATGATCCGCGTTGCGTGGGAGCTACAGCTCGCCGGACACAAAGACGTCTGGTCGCGCATTGAAAATTCACAACTGAATGACCTTGGCCGCGCCTTTGCCCGCGAAGCCTGTGTCGATTTCCGCTCCCTCAATTCTGGCCGCGCCGCCGGGGCGTGTTTTGAAACATGGTTCCTGTCTGAGCGTTGCCGCAAGGCCGACCGCCATTTGATCCAGCAGATGCTGGCCGATTATCAGGGCTATGTATTCAGCGACAACGTCGAAGGCTCCCGCGCCGTCGCTGGTGACCTGATGACCGCGCTTGGCAAAATGCCGTTTGGCCACAATTATCTGGCAGCCTCCGTGCTCCAGATCATGAACGACCCGATTTTCACCGATGTCCGCGACCGCTCGAATGCCAATTTTTTGTGGTTTATCAAGTTCGAACGCTCGTTTACCGAAGCTGCCGACGATCTCGGTCTGGCTGGCGTCACGACTGAAAAAATACCCGAGCCTGAGGTTCGGACTTCTGCTACGATTATCGCCTTTCCGACCCGGACCGCTGCGCCTGCGCGCAAAAAAGCCGGCAAGGGCTCTACCTCCGATACCTCTCTCCCCTCCTAGGTTCTTCTACCTGCAACGTCCTGACGTTAGTTTAGATTCATGCTCGCACTGAAAGCCGACCCGTTCGGCGACGATTTTTTTGATTGTGATATGCCGGAGGAATACAGCCTCACGGACCTGCTGCAACAGGTGCGCGCGCTCAGTCAAGATGCCGAACAACTCCCTTTTACCTTCGCGACCGATGAAGATGTGCTGGTCTGGGCGCTCGCCTTGCTGTGCGACAGCCCGCTTGGCCGCACGCTTGCCTCCGATGCCCGCTTTGAAGACTGGTCGATCGAACTCGACGAAGTCGAAGA
>CAYJDG010000007.1:39223-46497 GCA_964368875.1 uncultured Pseudobdellovibrionaceae bacterium | reverse complement strand
CTGTGGCGGCACCTGATCGGCTCCGATCTTGGCGAACTCGCGATTGCATGGTCGGCACTGCTGGAGCGCCAACCTCCCTTATCTTTCCCGCAAATGCTGATGCGTCTCTTTCCGCGCTGGATGGAATGCGACACGCTTTTAAACGCAGTCGATCACCGCACGCTCGAACATCTCGATCATTTCCTGCAATCGCCGGGCTCAGGCCGTCCGTGCGGCAGCCGCCGTCTTGAAGGCTCTGACCTGCTCAAACTTTCGGCACTGCCCGAAGAAGCGATGTATCTCAAACCATTTATCACGATGCTGCTCGACAACGACGACGCAGCCCGCATGCCCGACCCGATCAACGAAGCCCATCTGCTTCATCTCTTGCAAGACTTGACCGCGATGCGCACTGTTCATGCCGGTTTCCGTGATGCCGATCTCGCCCGCAAGATTTTCCCCGACCTGCCGCTCGAAACGTCCCTTGATACACTGGCCTAGAGACCTGTAAACTCAAGGGCAGTATGCGCGATATCACCGTTCACCTTGTCTCAGATGCGACCGGGGCCACTTTGCAGGGCCTTGCCGAAGCCTGTCTCGCGCAGTTCGACGGCATCCACCCGATCCGTAAACTCTGGCCACTGGTGCGTTCGGAACGCCAGCTGGAACGGGTAATACGCGACATCGAAGATTCTCCCGGCCCTGTGCTCTACACGCTGATGGAAGACAAGCTGATTGATGCCCTCAAAGCGGCCTGCGACGCGCTCCATATTCCCTGCATCGCCGTGATGACGCCGCTGGTCAAGGAACTCTCGGATTACTTAGGCATCAAAAGCAAAAACGTCCCCGGGCTGCAGCACATTCTCGATGACACCTATTTCAAGCGCATGGACGCGATCGACTTTGCCATGGGCTTCGATGATGGCCAGACTTTGACCGGGATCGAAACCGCCGAGGTCATTCTGGTGGGTGTGTCGCGCACCTCGAAAACCCCGACCTGTATCTATCTCGCGCGGCAGGGCATTCGCGCCGCCAATATTCCGATGGTGCCGAACGTACCGTTCCCAGATCATGTGCTGGAACTCAAAACGCCTTTGTTTGTGGGCCTAACCGAGTCCCCTGACCGTCTGTTGCAGGTGCGCCTTGCCCGCGTCAAAATCGATCAAAAGCAGCTCGCCTTGTTCGATAACCGCTATATCGATCCCGAAGCCATCGAAGAAGAAGTCCAGCAGGCGAAACGGTTTTTCCGCGAACAGGGCTGGCCGATCATCGATGTCACGCGCCGCTCGGTCGAAGAAACCGCAGCCGAAGTTATGGTCCTGCTGCAACGGCGGGCGGAGAAATTCTCATGAACTCTCAAATCATTCGGGCTGGCGTCATCGGCCATCCGATCAGCCACAGCCGCTCGCCCACCATCCATGGCTATTGGCTCAAGGAATACGGTATCAACGGCGAATACAAAACATATGATATAGCCCCCGCAAATCTGCGCGACGAGGTACTCCGCCTGCGCGATGCTGGCCTCGCCGGGTTCAATGTGACCCTGCCGCATAAACAGGCGATCATGGATATCTGCACGACGCTTGATCTTGAAGCGCAGAAAATCGGCGCAGTTAATACTGTCGTTTTTTATCCTGGCGGCGTCATCGAAGGCCGTAACACCGATGCTTATGGCTTTATGCAGAACGCGCTCGAAAGCGAGCCCGCATTTTTTGAAACGCCTCCAGCCGACATCACCGCAACCGTGATTGGGGCGGGCGGCGCGGCCCGGGCTGTGCTCTATGCGCTGCGCCGCAACGGGGTCGTCGATATCCGCCTGACCAACCGCACCCTTGCCTCTGCTGAAACGCTCGCTGACGATTTCGGCGCGCGCGTCTACGAATGGGATGATATGGGCGCGGCTCTTGAGGGGGCGAATTTTCTCATCAACACGACTTCGCTCGGCATGACGGGCCAGCCGCCGCTCGATTTGCCGCTCGATCAGTTTTCACCCTCCGGCCTTGTCTACGATATCGTTTACGCGCCGCTCATGACGGGATTGTTGAAACGGGCGCAGTTGCGCGGCTGCAAAACCGTCACCGGGATCGGCATGCTCCTCCATCAGGCGCGTCCCGGTTTTCAGGCATGGTTCGGGCGCAGGCCCGAGGTCACGGACGAGCTGCGCGCGCAGGTGCTGGCATGAAGGTTTTCGGGCTGACCGGATCGGTGGGGATGGGCAAGTCGGTTGCGGCCAGCTTGCTCCGCCGCATGGGTGTGGCCGTGCACGACTCCGATGCCGCCGTGCATCATGCTCTGTCGCCGCGTGGCCTCGCCTTTACCGCTGTGGCACTGGCCTTTCCTGAAACCTGGGACCGTAAAAACCGCTTGATTGATCGCCGTAAGCTCGGCGACATCGTTTTCAAAGATCCGGTCAAGAAACAGAAACTCGAAGCTCTTCTCCATCCGCTCGTGCAGCAATCGCAGATGCAATTTATCGCCAAGGCTCGGCGTATGGGCCTGAAGAAAGTCGTGCTCGATATACCTCTTTTGTATGAGACCCATGCAGAAAAGAGATGCGACAAGGTGATGGTCGTCACCGCGCCATATTTCTTGCAGCGCCGCAGAGTTTTATCGCGCAGAAACATGACGGAAGAAAAATTCTTTGCTATCCTTGGCGCACAGGTGCCCGACATCATCAAACGGCGCCACGCGGATGCGGTCATCCCGACTGGACTTGGACGGGCCATGACCTATCTGCGCTTAAAGAAGTTTATAAACTCGTAAACCAAGGTGTGTAATCCGTGACCACAGCTCTCGCCATCCGGCATATGTATTCCGGCAGCATGTTCAATTTGCAGACCTCGCTCGAAGCGCACGGCATTGCGCACCGCACGGTCGAAGGCTTCTCGACCGACCTCAGCAAAATCGATCCGCTCGAGCCGGACATCCTGATCGTCATGGGCGGCGCGATGGGTGTGTATGAGGCCGACACCTATCCGTATCTCTATCAGGAAATGGACATCATCCGCGCCCGCGTCAAAGCGGATAAGCCCATCCTTGGCATTTGTCTTGGCGCGCAGTTGATGGCTGGGGCCATGGGCGGGGCCAATTACAAAGGCACCAACGGCAAGGAATACGGCTTCATGAATATCCGCCTGACCCCGGAAGGTCAGGCCACCCCGGTCAGTCATTTCGACCCGGGCAAAACCCGTATCCTGCAGATGCACGGCGATACCTTTGATCTGCCGCCGAATGCGGTGTTGCTCGCCAGTTCCGACCAGTATGTTAATCAGGCTTACCGCCTCGGCAAAAACTGTTTCGGCCTGCAATTCCACTGTGAACTTGATCATGTCGGATTTGAGAATATGATGGTTGAAGACAATGGCCGGATCGACGTGCCTGCGATGCGCGCCGAAGCCGCGCAATATCTGCCGACCATGGAACAGCAGACGGCCCTGTTCATGAAAGACCTGTTCAAACTCTGGAATGTGTAACTGATGCGCGAAATCGTTCTCGATACCGAAACCACCGGCATGGACCCCGCCAAAGGCGACAAGATGGTCGAGATCGGCTGTGTCGAGCTGTTCAACCACGTGCCGACCGGCAAGACGTGGCACCATTACGTCGATCCTGAACGCGAGATCGATCCGGGCGCGATTGCCGTGCATGGCATCACCAATGAAATGGTCAAGGACAAGCCGACCTTCGGCGAACTGGCCGGATCGTTCCTCGATTTTATCGGCGACGCGACGCTGATCATTCACAACGCCGAATTCGATCTGAAGTTTCTGAATGCTGAGCTCAAGCCCTATGGCTTCGGGCCGATACAACTTAAGAACAATGTCATCGATACGGTGATGATGGCGCGGAAGAAATATCCGGGCTCTCCTGCCAGCCTCGATGCGCTCTGCCGCCGCTTTAACATCGATCTCTCAGGCCGCGTCAATCACGGGGCGTTGCTCGACTCGGAGCTTCTCGCGCTGGTGTATCTGGAATTGCTCGGTGGTCGCCAGCACGGCTTGGGGTTTGCTGGAAATACGCAAGTATCTGCTGAAGAATCCGCAACGGTTAAGGTTGCCCGGAATGATAAACCGGTACGACCTGCCCGCGCCGCGCTTGTTCACGCAGATGAACTGGCGCAGCACGACGCGATGGTTAAAACCCTGAAAAATCCGCTCTGGAAAGATGACGACGCGGCCTAGTTGGCGGCGATCTTTTTCTCAGGCGCGTCCGGTTTGTTAAAGCGGCTCATATACATCCCGTAGAAATCAATCGGCCCGATGAGGAGCGGCGGGTATCCGCCTTCCTGAGTAAGATCGGCCAAAATTTTACGCGCGAAAGGGAAGGCCAGTTTCGGCACTTCGACCAGTAACAGCGGGTGATGCTGCGCTTCCGGCACACCCGGCAGCGACACGGTCACGGCGTAGTGCAACTCGGCGATAAAGACTGTGTATTCCTTGCGCTCGGCGCGGGCGGTCAGTTTGAGAACGACTTCATAGAGATTTTTGATCTGCGCGTCCTCGACCGGTTTGGCGTCGAGGTTGATATTGACGTCCATTTTCGGCGCGTCCTGACCTGGGCGCAACGAATTCGGGCTGTTTGGATTTTCAAAGGAAATGTCGCGCACATACTGGGCGTGAATCATGACCGGCAGGTTCTGCACGGAAATTTGCGGTTCGGTCGGGTCCGGGGTGATGTCGGTCATGGCGTAGTCCTTGTTGTTCAGGCTCTGGTTAGCAGAATTGCGCGGGCCCGTCCAGTTGTGCGCCCGCATTAAAGGCTGGAAAATCCCCGGTTTCAGGGTATGTTAGAGGAAGAATGATGAACCGAGGGATGCCTGTTTATGCCTGTCGATCTGCTTTTATACATTGTGATTGCTGCCGTGCTGATCATCTGGCTGCGCAATACGCTCGGCACCCGCACCGGATCTGAGCGCCAGCGCCCCAATCCCCTCGAACAGAAACCCGATACCGCGGCGCCGTTTGGCGATAAACGCGGCAGTCTGGTGGATGTGACCGATAGCGGCCTCGCCATCGCCGATAGCGGTATCTCCGCCTTTCAGGGGATAGAATTTGCCGATAAAGCCGTCGAAGAAGGCCTCAAACAGATCATGCGCGCCGACCGCAGCTTCGATCCGCACCGCTTTGTGGCTGGAGCCCGTGACGCGTTCCCGCTGATCGTCGAATCTTTTGCCGAAGGCGATCTCGAGTCTTTGCAGGAATTGCTGGCTCCGGATGTCTACCACACCTTCGCGCAGGTAATTGAACAGCGCCGCGCCAACGGTGAAACCGTGCAGACGGAAATTCATTCCGTGCGCAAGGCCGAACTCACCGATGCGCGGATGTTCGACCGTCTCGCTTTGATCAAGATCAGATTTACGGCGCAGGAAACCTGCGTCATTCGTGACCGCGATGGCAAGATCACTTCGGGCAATCCTGACCGCGTCACTGAAATGACCGATGTCTGGACCTTCGGGCGCGACACGCGCAGCAAGGACCCGACCTGGCTGCTTTATGAAACTGCCGATGATGTCGTCGAAGAGCACAAGACTCCGATCCCTGATTCCGGCAAAAGCACTGAATAACCCCATGCGCCGAATCCTTTCTTTTCTTTTGATCTCCCTGCTCGCAGGCTGCGCGACGCCTGCCCCCAAGCCGCCTGAGGTGAATGCCAAGCTCGTCACCCGCCCCGCGACATTTGCCGGTCTGCCCGGCTGGGCGCAGGACGATACCGCCGCCGCACTTCCTGCCTTTGCCAAGAGCTGCGCCCGCATTTTGAAAATCGATGCGACGCAGAAACCGGGCATGTCTTCTGACTGGGTCGGTCAGACCGCCCTTTGGCAGGCCGCCTGCCGCAAGCTTCCGGTGAGCGCTACACCCGCGCAGGCCCGCCAGTATTTCGAAGAAAATTTCACCCCGGTTCAGGCGACCGCGGACGGCGTGCCTGAGGGCCTGTTTACGGGTTATTATCAGGCCTCTCTGCGCGGTTCGCGCACGCCGGGCGGCATCTATACGATCCCGCTGCGTGCCAAACCGGACGATCTCGTCATGGTCAATCTGGGCGAATTCCGTGATGAGCTGAAAGGCCAGCGTATCGCGGGCCGAGTCAAAGACGGTTTGCTCAAGCCTTATGAAGATCGCGCCGCGATCGAAGACGGCAAACTGCCGCCAGCCCAGGACAAACCCTTCGTCTATGTCGACAGCGCCGTCGATGCGTTTTTCCTACAGGTGCAGGGCTCGGGCGTGATCACGCTTACTGATGGCACGACTTTGCAGGTCGGCTATGACGGCCAGAACGGCCATCCTTATTATGCGATCGGCAAGGAATTGGTGAAGCGCGGCCATCTGGGCAAAGACGATGTCTCCATGCAATCGATCCGTGCGTGGCTTGGGGCCAACCCGGTCGAAGGCAAAGAGATTATGCGCACCAACAAGTCCTATGTCTTTTTTCGCACAATGGACAAAGAGGGCGCGATTGGAGGCGAGGGCCTCGCGCTCACGGCCGGGCGCTCACTCGCCGTCGATCATTCTTTGATCCCATATGGCATTCCCGTGTTCGTAGCAGCAGCGCCGCCCCGCCCAACCGACCCTCCGGTCCGGCGTTTGATGGTTGCTCAAGATACAGGCGGCGCCATTCGCGGCCCGGTCCGCGGGGATGTTTTCTGGGGCTTCGGTCCAGAGGCCGAAGCTATTGCGGGGGCGATGAAGTCGCAGGGGCAGGCGTGGTATTTGCTGCCAAAAGCAACCCTGCGCTGAGATAGATATACAGCGCCAGCAACCACGCCGACCACATCGACCATGACAGGAACAGGAACGTGATCCCGCCGCAGAAAATGGCGAAGGGCAGGCGTTGGCCCGGGCGCGGCAGCTTCAGCAGGCGGCGCAGGATGAAACCTAAAAATCCGCAGGTCAGGATCACGCCCGGGAGACCGAACTCGATCCACACCTGCAGCGCGAAGTTATGCGGATGCATGATGCGGTTGCTGGCAAAATAAAGTTTTTCAGATTTGAAATCAGTGATCGCACGGGTCGCATCCATGCCGAAGCCGCGCCATGGGTTCTCGATGATCTTGCGGGAAATAAAATCCCAGTTCTCCAGCCGTGCGCTTGAGGACGCCCGCGCCGCAATCCGGCTGGACTCGGTGAGCTTGTCTGCCAACGTATCGAAAGCAATCGGGGCGATCCATGGCATCAGGCAGAGCAGCACGGCAAGCGTCCCGAATACCAAAGGAATGCCCGCGACCGGTAAAATCACATGCATGCCCCACGCCAGCATGATGACGATAAACGCCAGCTGGGCCGCCTGACTTTCCGTCA
>CAYJDG010000007.1:36361-39123 GCA_964368875.1 uncultured Pseudobdellovibrionaceae bacterium | reverse complement strand
CTGGCGGGCATCTGCGCGCCAGATCGAGCAGCGGCAGGGATGCAAGCAGCAGGGCGCTGGTTTTCAAAGCGCGCTCAAACGTCCCTTGCGGATCGACCGACCACCAGGTGCTGAGCAGGGCGAGTGCACAGAGCGCTGCCACCCAGCGGTAAAGCGGCCAGTCGATGTCTGGCCACCCTCCCGTTGCTAGCCTCACGCCCATCAATCCTGCGAGCGCGGTCACGGGGACGAAGAAGGCAAAGGGCAAGGGTGAAAAGAGACTAAGCGCGAGGGGCACACAGAGCGCAATCAGAAATCCGGGCCAAAGTTTTGCTGAAAGCGGGCGCGCAATCTGCGGGGAAAGGGATGTCATGGCATGCGCCTGTTCCGGCCCTATTTGGAGCTCTGTTCAGGCTCTGGCGCGGGGGCTGCATCCGGGGCGGGTTTGGGAATCCGCGTCCGGATATGGCTGCGTTTGCTGACCGGGGCCGTCGCCGCTGCCTCCGGCGCAGATGGTAACGTCCATGTCCGTGCCGCTCCACCCACGCGCGCTATCAGGGCTTCCATCTCTTCACGGTAGAAGGGGCTGAGATGTTTATACAGTCCTTCGGGGAACGCCGGCTCCGCGGGCGGAACGATATCCAGGATAGGGGTCTCAGGCGGCAGATCGAGAAACGCGTAGAGCTTCGTATAGAAGCTATAGGGATCATTCAGCATGTCTTCGTAGTATCCGAGAAAGATCTGCCGGGCCGGAAAGAAGGTGCCCCAGTTATCAAGCGCCTTGTTGAAGCCCGACTGGTTTCTGGCCGAGGGGCTGTTCATGGCGGCGACGATCTGGCGCTTCGTCATTTTGGCAAACGGCGTTTTCGGATCTTTGGCGAAATAATGCCGGATGCTGGAATAGGTGCGATTGATGGGGTTGCGAATCATCAGGATGATCTTGAGATCCGGCATGGTATGGCGCAGTTTCTCAACCGCGTCGTAAGGCAGGCTGATATACTCATCGCTCAGCTCGCCTTTGAGCAAACCTTCTTCCTTGGTTTGAAACAGGGACATATACCATTTTGTCGATGGCGAGATGCGCAGGAAAAAACGCAGCAGCCAGCCTATGTCCCGCTTTTTGTACGCCATTTCCTTTTTATACAGCTTGCGCAGGGTGAGGACGCGCGACACGTTGAACGACGGATGATAGATCAGCAAGTTGTCTAGCGGCGGGAACCAGACGTTGGCGGCTTTCTGCAACACAAGCTTCAGCGTGTCGCCTCCGGCTTGCGGTGCGCCAATGATCAAGAACTCGGGGAAAGCTGGGGTTGGTTTGGCCATATGGTTTACAGTGGTCTGACGTGGCTGCACGGGGGATAACGAACCACCAGAGTATAGCGCGATAAAATAAAACAGCCAGACATGTCATGTCCGGCTGTTTTATAAATTCTTGTAAGGTTGCCTATTGTGTCGGCTGTTGCTCAGGCTCGGCGTCAGGCGCGGTGGTCGGCTCAGGGGTGACATCAACCGTTTCACCCTGATCGTCAGGGGTGGTGGATGCGTCGGTGCCAGCGGCAGGTTCAATCGTGGCCGGGTTGCTGGTGGCATCATCGCTGAGGGCCGCCGGGGTTTGGCTTGAAAAACGCTGGGTGCCAAAGCCGCCATCATCAGCTGCAAGAGCCGGGGTCGTCAGGCTGAACAGGGCCAGGGCAGTCAGAAAGCGAATCATGGTGGTCTCCTCTGGGGATGGCCTCAGGTCGCCATCCGGGTTAAATCATCAGTTAAAAGTGTCCTGCATCGTTCGGCCCATGGTTTCCATGTCTTTGCCCGCGCCGTTGATCGTATTGGTGCAAGCTGAAACCGAGAGCGTCAGGACGCTCAGTGACAGTAATATGACAAATTTGTGCAGCATCGTCAAACTTTCCTTTCAAAAAGGTTAATCTAGGCGAAGCCCGTCGCTCTCACAAGTATCAGACCTGACTTTTGACCAGAATTAAGGTGATCGCGCAGGCGACAATCCCGAGGCCAGCCCAGACATTGCTTTTATCCTCGCGCCCTGTCAGGCGGTAGATCAGCAGAACCCACAGAGCATCGGTGAACAGCAACACGGACAGGAAGGCAGGCTGCTCGACGCTCACCAGCGCAATTGTCTTGAGGGACAGAACCAGCGTCGCCACCACGCCAATGGCAAGTCCGGTCTGCAAAGAATTTTTTGAAAAGAGCACGGCTACAGGTAGCGGTTTGCGCACGAAATAATAAACACTCCAAAAGCCAAGCATGATCAGGCTCTGGCAAAACATGAACGCATATGGGGCCTGCTTGCCGGGCGCGTAGCCGAGTGAAAGTTTCTCTATCACCGGTCCGACGCAGGCCGCGAAGATCACGAACCATACCAGCCGCAAGCCCTGCCACGAGACCGGGTCTTTATGGATCAGCGTCGCAAACAACGTCGCGAGAAGAATAATCGCCACAATGGCCAGCGACGGCCCGGGATGATCGAGGTATTTCTGCAGCAGCGACGGATCAACAAAAAACCACATCACGAAACTGATAATGACGGCGGATGGTAACACGCGCGTGATTACGCCCGCGCCTGCGACCGGCACGGCGCGGAAATAGATCACATCTGAAATGCACCACAGCACCGCCGTGATCGCCATCACGCCGTAAAATTTCGGGTCTTCGGGAAAGCCAAAATAAAACGCGAACGGGCAGGTCAGAACGACAACGGCCACCTTGACCCAGAACGCAACCGCAAACCCGTCAGCCTTCATTCGTTCCTGAATGAGCGGGATGGCAGT
>CAYJDG010000007.1:34474-36261 GCA_964368875.1 uncultured Pseudobdellovibrionaceae bacterium | reverse complement strand
TTTGGTGCGCTGCACGGTAGCTATTTTCGCATAGCAGCTATTCGAAAGGCTCATGACATGAAAAAAGCAGCACTCACGCTCGCCGTCGCAGGTTTCTTCTCAGGCATTTTTCCCGGTCAGGCTCTGGCCGCCGACCCGGTCCTCAACAGCGGTGATACCGCGTGGATGCTGGTCTCGTCGCTTCTCGTTTTGATGATGAGCATTCCCGGCCTCGCCCTGTTCTACGGCGGCCTCGTTAAAAAAGATAACGTGCTTGCCACGCTGATGCAGACCCTCGCGGTCTGCGCCTTGATCGGGGTCGCGTGGCCGGTGATCGGGTACACATTGTCTTTCTCCGAAGGCAACGGCTTTATCGGCGGCACCTCGAATGCGTTTCTTACAAAACTTACGCCGGACGCTCTCATCGGGACAATTCCTGAAAGCGTCTTCATTATGTTTCAGATGACGTTCGCGATGATCACGACCGCGCTCTTGCTCGGCTCGGTCGCCGACCGTATCAAGTTTACCTCGGTGCTGGTGCTTGCACCGCTCTGGATGGTTGTTGTGTATGCTCCGATCGCTCACTGGGTCTGGGGTCCGGGTGGGTTCCTTGGTGGCATAGGCATGGATGGTTATGCGGGCTTCCTGGGCTTTGGTAATGCGCTGGATTTCGCTGGCGGCACAGTCGTTCATATCAACTCCGGGATCGCTGGTCTGGTCTGCGCTCTCTATCTCGGTCGCCGCATCGATTACGGCTCGCAAACGGTCTCTACGCCGAACAACCTCGTTATGTCTCTGATGGGTACGGGCTTATTGTGGGTTGGCTGGTTTGGCTTTAACGCCGGATCCGCTTTGACCGCCGGCACCAGTGCCGGGATGGCGATGCTTGTCACCAACTCTGCTGCGGCCATGGGCTGCATCACGTGGATCGTCATTGAGCTCCTGCATAAGAAAAAAGCCAGCGTCGTCGGCGCGCTCTCCGGTCTCGTTTCCGGCCTCGTCGCGATTACGCCTGCGGCTGGTTTCGTCACCTTTCCGGCCTCGCTCGCCATCGGTATCGTCACTGGCTTCGGCTGCTACTTTGCGGTTACGTGGCTCAAGGCCTGGCTGAAATACGATGACAGTCTCGACGTGTTTGGTATTCACGGTGTCGGCGGGATTATCGGTGCGCTGCTGACTGGTGTGTTCGCAACGACAACCGTGTCGTCGGCCTCGGGTCTCGTTGATGGCAACGGCAAGCAGATCATCGCGCAGTTCCTCGCCGTCGCGGTCACCTGTCTTTACTCCGCCTCGGCGACTTTCCTGCTGCTGCGCCTCGTCGCTGCTTTCAAATATATTCGCGTCCGCCCCGAAGTTGAGCGCGGCGGTCTCGATCTCGCGCTGCACGGCGAAACCATCCCGTGGGCGTCCAGCGCGCCAGTGGCATCGATCAGCGGCGGCGGTGGTGAAGCCCCTAATCTTGCAACCAGCAAGATGGAGCGCGTTTAACAGGTTCTAGTTTCTACATTCCTCAAACTTGAGACGCTCCCGTGCAAACGGGGGCGTTTTTTTTCTTGCTGGATTCGTCCAAACCATGATTAGTTTTTGATGCTTTGTTGCGTAAAGGAGTTGCTTATGACCACACATCCTATTGCTCTCAATCTTCAGTTCGGCGTTGCCCGCACAGCTATCACCCCTGTATCACGCTCTACCCCTAACGCCCTTCTGCATCAACTTCTCGGCCTTGCGGAACGCGCACCCAAGGGAGCAAAGGTTGAAGTTCACCCTCTTGGGGAGAGCGGTCTGCAATTGAGCGTCGCGCAAAACGG
>CAYJDG010000007.1:0-34374 GCA_964368875.1 uncultured Pseudobdellovibrionaceae bacterium | reverse complement strand
AGGATGATGTAGTTCGGGCGGTGTTTGCTTTCCTGATAGATACGCCCGATATACTCACCGAGCAGCCCGAGCAATAACCATTGTACCGCCTGCAGACCGACGATCAGAACCGCCAGACTGGCCCAGCCTGGAACGGTTTCATCCATGAAATAGACGACGATCACATACAGGATCAGCGCGCCGCTTAAAGCGAGCATCAGGAAACCAAGATAGAAGGCGAGCCGCAGGGGACGGTTTGAAAACCCGGTCAGCGCATCGAGGGCTAGGTTGAGCATCTTTTCAAGGGTGTAATGAGTCTCTCCGGCAAAGCGTTCCTTGCGTTCATACTCAAGCGGCACCTGCCTAAAGCCTACCCATGTGACCATACCGCGAATATAGCGGGCCGTTTCGGGCATTGAGCGCAGCGCGTTGACGACCTTACGGCTGATCAGGCGGAAGTCGCCTGTATCTTCCGGCATGGTCACGGCGCTGAGTTTGTTAAGCAGACGATAGAAAAACGCCGCTGAAGCGCGCTTGAACCAGCTGTCACCCTCGCGTTTGATGCGCTTGCCGTAAACGACATCTGCACCCTGATCCATGGTCGCCATCATCTGGGTCAAGAGCTCGGGCGGGTCCTGAAGGTCAGCGTCGATGATCAGCACCCGGTCGCCCCGGCACATATCAAGGCCTGCGGTCAGGGCCATGCCGTGACCGAAATTGCGCGAGAACGAAAGGCCCTGCACGCGCGGATCCTTGGCGTTCAGCTCAGCGATCATATGCCAGGTGGCATCGTGCGAGCCATCATCGATCAGAATGATTTCGTATCCTTGCGCGGCGAAAGGCGCGCACGCGGCGCTCAGGCGCCGATACAGTTCGGGCATAACGTCTTGTTCGTTGTAACACGGGACGATGACCGAGAGATGAGGTGTGGGAGAGGTCACTGGGCTGGGCCTTCTGCAAGAACCTTAGTATGCCATGCCCATGCCGTTTGCAAAATAGTCATGATATCCGAATGGCGAGGCTGAAAGTTCAGCAGATTCATCGCGTTTTTAGGGTCGGCGACCAGTACCGGCGGATCGCCCTCTCGGCGGGGTGCAAGATTGACCGGGAGAGGCTTGTTCGCCATCGCCTCAACGGCAGTGATGATTTCCCGCACCGACGTACCCTTGCCTGTGCCCAGGTTGAGAGCGTGGACACCGCCATGTTTAAGAATATGCTCAAGGCTCAGAACATGCGCATGGGCGAGATCGCTGACATGGATATAATCGCGGATCGCGGTTCCGTCCGGTGTGTCGTAATCCGTTCCAAACAATGAGAACGGTTTCCCGGCGAGCGCGGCATTGATGCAGAGCGGGATGAGGTGCGTTTCAGGATTATGCAGTTCCCCAGTCTGACAGTCGGGATCAGCTCCTGCTGCATTAAAATAACGCAGCATCATCACCGCCATACTGGTCGCCCCAGCGACATCACGGATGATCTGCTCAGCCAGCCACTTGCTGCGGCCGTAAGGATTGATTGGGTCGCAAGGGTCGCCCTCGCGGATCGGCACGCTTTGCGGAATGCCATGCACGGCGCAGGAGCTAGAAACGATCAGGTTTTTGATGTCCGCCGTGGTCATTGCATTAAGAAGGGAAATTGTGCCTGCGACATTGGTCTCGTAATAAATGCCGGGCTCACGCACGGATTGTCCGACATTGATCAGCCCTGCGAAATGCATCACTGCCACAGGGCGATATTTTTCCATGATGGTGATGAGCCAAGCCGTGTCGAGAATGTTACCGATTTCTAGCGGTCCCCATTGCACCAGACGCTGGAAGCCATGTTCGAGCGTATCAACGGTGACGGGGATATAACCGGACGCCGCGAGTGCCTTGCAGGCGTGGCTGCCGATATAGCCGGCACCGCCTGTCACAATTACGAATTTATCTGACACGAATTTCTCTGACTGCGCGTTCATCTGAACTCTGAAAATTCGATAGAGAAAATATGGTGGACCCTATCGGGATCGAACCGACGACCTCTTACATGCCATGCAAGCGCTCTCCCAGCTGAGCTAAGGGCCCTTTTTTAAAAAGGTAGTGTTCTGATAGGGCTCCCGTGGCCTATAATCAAGCAAAATCTCAGTTTGTTGACATAATTATTATAAAAATCTATGGTCGGTGACAGAGTCAAAAATTACCAGAGAGTTGTAAATGTATATACCGCCATGGGCTCATGCCTTCCATGTCTCTCGCAACCCACCCACGCCAACCTCGGCCCGTGAATATCTCGCCACCGGCGTCTTCAGCCTGGTGATGGCTGCGGGGTCGGCTTTTGCAGGGTATAAACTTATCACTGAAGCGGATCAGCTCAGTTATCAGAAGGATTCTCGAGCAGTGTTCTCGGCACCGACGAGGGCGAAAATTTCAGGCGCATTTCTTGAAGTTACGGCTGTCGCTGAACTGGGCCTGTCCGTTCTCTGCCTGATGCGTGCCCGTCGGCGGCCGGACGAACAAGCGGCGCCTGCACCTAAGGCTTAGGGGGCAAAACGCCTTCAATGGCCTTAATCAAAGTCTCATCATCCGGTTTGGTTGCCGAACTGTAAGAGCCTGCCAGCGTCCCATCCGGGCGTAGCAGGTATTTGTGAAAATTCCAGCGCGGCTTCGAGAAAATCATCCCGCCCAGCTTCTGGTCCGCAGCCCATTGATAGAAAGGGTGGGCGGATTTTCCGCTGACGAATTCTTTTTGCGTCAGTGGAAAAGTTATGTCGTAGTTGAGCTGACAAAAATGTTTGATCTCTGCAGAGGTGCCCGGCTCCTGTCCGCCGAAGTCGTTAGACGGCACACCAAGCACGACCAGGCCGCGCTCTTTGTATGCTTGATAAAGCTTCTCAAGACCTTCATATTGCGGGGTAAAGCCGCATTGCGACGCAGTGTTGACGATCAGCACTGCCTTACCCGTGTAAGCGGACAAAGGCAGTGGCTCGCCGTCGATGCTTGTGAAAGAAAAGCCAGATGCCTCTGTCGGTGCAGAAGAGGTAGCCTGAGCCGATTTGCCTAAGAAGGAGAACATCATCACACCCACCAAAATAAGCGCTAGCGCCCACCTCATTTTTTCGCCAGCGCGTCACGAATCTCGCGCAATAGAATAATATCTTCCGGCGTGACGGCCGGGGCAGGGGGCGCAGCTTTTTTGAGTTTGTTGCTGAGTTTTACGATCCAGAACACGAACCATGAGACGGCGAGAAAATTAATCGCCGCATTGATCAACATACCATAGCTGATTACAGGGACCCCCGCATCCTTAGCGGCTTTGACCGTGGCATAGGCCGTATCGCCGCCCAGCTGGACGAAATAGTTGGAGAAGTCGACTCCGGCCATGGCCCAGCCGATGATCGGCATCAGGATGTCGCCAACGGCGGAATTGACGATCGCCGTAAATGCGGCCCCCATGACGATACCTACCGCCATATCGATGACGTTGCCACGGGCGATAAAATCCTTAAATTCATTCAACATATTTTTCTCCATAAAGTCGACCTTACGATAACGGGCCGACTACGAGATGAAAAGCCCATAAAAAAGCCCCGCACAAGCGGGGCTTTTTCAGAAATTATGCGCGTTTAGTTGCGTGAACTCATCAGGTGCAGGATCGACTGGAACATTGCAATAAAGCTGATATACAGATTCAGAGCTGCCATCCAACCCATGCGGCTATTGTTCTCTGCGCTCGTGGCGGGATGATACATCTCTTTCATCTGCTGCGTTTGAAAGGCTGTCATCCCGGCGAAAGCCAGCAAGGTGACGACCGCGATGATGTTAGAGAACATCGGCGACGACCAGACCATGCTGATGAGGCTGAGAATAAGAGCGCCAATCACGCCCATGACTGCAAACGTCCCAAGACCGTCGAGGCTTTTCTTGGTCGTGTAGCCATAGAGGCTAAGGCCAGCGAACGCACCGGCGCTGATGAAGAAGGCTTTAGCCACGTCTTCAATTTTAAAGACGACGAAGATCGCTGCGAAACTCAGTCCATACAGAACTGAGAGCACGATAAACGATACGCGCATGCCATTGGCTGACATCTTCTGCGGGTTAAAGCCGAACCAGACAACTGCCAGCGGGGCGAAGATCACGACATATTTCAGCGGAGTGCCAAAAATAAGCTGCAGCATGGCGTCCGATGTCGAAACACCGAAGGCGACCAGCGCCGTGATAAGTACGCCCATCGTCATGCGGGCATAGATGCTGTTGAGGTGCATCCGCAGCCCCTGATCGATCTCGCGGGACTGGGTGGCGGGAATTGAACCGAAACGGTCGGGTTGCATGTGTTCCTCCAAGAACTGTTAAAATGAACCGAAGCTCACAGGCACTGAATATAATTCATTTTACCACATTTCCAAGGGAAACAGGGCGGCAAGCTGAAAATTAGGCAGCCAGCCGATTAGAACATAAAAAAAGGGGGTAATTTAGCGCGGCTGGCTGGCAAAATTAGCCAGGCTGTCGTTCATAAATTCGGTGCTCTGAACCGGGGTATCGCCTTCATATATATAAGGAGGAAGGGTTTTACCGTCCGGGCTGCCAACCAGAAACGCGTCACCTTTTTGCATGAGCGTCTTCCAGACTGAGCATATTGATTCAACATGGCGGGCAACGCCGGTATCCTTGATGGTTGAAACGCAGCGGGCGGCCTCTTCGCCAAGGCGCGCAGGCGGGTTTTGGGGTTGGGCGGCTTCCAGCGGCAGTATAACCGGTGCCATTTCATCAATTGATCCAGCTGGCGTTAAGTTGTCTGTCGCAGAGAGTGCAGCAGGCTGCGGTGCCGCGACATCAAGCACGACTGTCGGGGCTGCAGCAGCTACTGGAAGGGCAGCAGGGGCCGCAACTGGCGCAGAAACGCCAGAGCCTTTCAGGCTGTCGATCCAGGCGAGATCGCGCACAGCTTGCGCGTTACCGCCGGCAGCGGCAGCTTTATAAAGTTCGCGCGCCAGCTCTTTGTTCATCGGCACACCAAGCTTACCGTTCCATGCCCCCATCGCCAAATCTTTGAGAGCCTGCATGTTGCCGCCAAAAGCGCGGCCCATGAGTTTCGACAGCGCGGTGTTCGGTGTGCCTTTGCTCTCAACGAGTGTTTTAAGTTGGTCGAGAGCGGCAGGGGCACCCAGCACAGAGGGTGCAAGCGCCTGACCGACTGTTGCAGCTGTTCCATCCTGCGCAGCGCCTTTAAATGCCTGCGCCGCTTCGGCGGTGCCGGACCCACTCAAGAACGTTACGACTTTATCGAGTGCGTTAAGAGGTTTGATCTGTGAGAGATAATCGCCAGCCTTATGGAGGCCATTCTGGACGGTTTCGGTTGACATCGCACCGCCGAAGGCTGCGCCGCACAGGGCAGATATACCGCCCTTAGTAGCAGCACCCTTCCAGAAATCCTTGCTCTTGAGGCCGTTCTCGTAGAAGGCATTAGCCTCACGCTTCGCAGCAGCGACGGAGAATTCCTTGACCAGATCACGCGCACGAATTTTCCCGCCGCGCGCAGCTTCAGCCTGGGCCCAGCGGTCACGGACATAGGTCACCGTCTGGGCGGTGACGCCGCCTACGGCGGCAGCACCCAGAACACCAGCGGCACCAAGGGCAAGCGGACTTGCTCCTATGCAGAGGCCTTTGGCACAGGAGGCCGCGGCAGCTTTAGCTGCCATAACGGACCCAGCAGACCCAACAAAGCCTGGCAGACCTTCGAGAATGCGTTGTTTAAGGGAGGGTTTGATATCTGCAGGAGCGGCGGCCTCGGCCGGAGCAATGCGGGACGCGGCAGCAGAGCCTGCCATCTGCATGACTGGCTCAAAAGGCATAAAAGGTTGGGGTTTGACGAGATTTTTAAGCCACTTCATAAACATGGACACAACACCCTAAGGTTTCACAGTTCTGGAATTCGCGGCTGTCTTAACACTGCCTCTCATGTTTATGCAAATAAAAAATTCTGAAAAACATTTCTTGACATAAACCATAATCCGGGGGTATTACCCCGCCATCCAGAATTCTTTTTTTGTAAAGTGACTATTGAAAGGACTATCCATGAACTCCGTTCGTACCCTTAAAAACACTGTTGCTGGCTTGGGCTTCGCTCTTGCCGCCGGTTCAACCCTCGCTAACGGTCCAGCTCCGGCCTCCAGTTGCGGTAACTGTACCCCTACTCCACAACCGGGAACAGGCAATACCACTGTTACCGTGCCAGTGAATGTTGCTGCGAGCCAAACAACCACTGTTAAGACCGACGTAGCAGCTAACTCAACTTCCTCAGCGGCTTCGGTATCTGGCTCATCTTCTCAATCAGGCGTCGTTATCGCCCCTGGCGCAATCAAGACTGGCGACCAAGTTGTTGGCCCGACCACACAAAGCACTAATGTTGGTCCAGTAACGCAAAAAGCAGGCGATCAGACCACTGTGGTTGGCGTCAAGCAAGGCGATCAGACGGTCATTCAGAAACAAGGCGATCAAACTGTTGTACAAAAACAAGGTGATCAGACTGTTATCCAAAAACAAGGCGACCAGACTGTTGGTCCGGTAACGCAGAAAGCTGGTGATCAAACCGTCGGCCCAGTTACACAAAAAGCTGGCGATGTGACCAATGACAACAGCTACACCAATACCACAACCTACAAAGCTGCAGCTTCTTCCGCTATGGCAGCAGGCGCTGCGGCGCATGCGGTGCAAGGTTGCATGGGCAGTGGTTGGGGCGCTGGTCTCGGTGCGCAAACCATCGCTGGTGGCGTCTCTGCCAATCTTTCGACAGGCGTTAAGTTTGACGATAAGTGCTGGCAGGCTCACAACAAGCAATGGCAAGAAGCCCAGACGATCAACAGCGGCACAGTTGGTGCTGCGACCGTTATCGGAACCTGGATCAAAGCAGACCCGGCTCAGCTTGCTACAGCCAAAGAAGTTGCTGGTAAAATTGCAGCCAATCCGCACCAGAAAGATCCACTGGCCCTTCTTTTCGGAGTTCAGGCAAGCCCACCGCCAGCTCCTGTAGTTATCGACGCTCCTAAGCCAGCGCCGATCACACTTTCAAGCGCTGTGTATATCATGGGGGCCGATGGTAAAGTCGTAACGCCACCAACCTGCGAAACAGGAAGCCTTAAAGGCAAGCCAGCGGTTTACAGCATTGAAGCTAAAGGCTTCATCTGCAACTAAGCTTATCTTAAGATTCAAAAAAGCCGGTCAGAAATGTCCGGCTTTTTTACTAGGTCATAACACCAGAACTTAGGCGATATGAACATGCGCAGAAATTTTTTGACTGCTTCCTCCGCTTTAAGCACGGCCGCTTTAACCGCGCTCGGACTGCTCGTTTCTCCAAGTGAAGTCATGTCAGCTCCGCTTGCTGCCACCTCTGCGAAAGCAACAAGTCTTGCGGTTACGCCCCAAGAGAAAGCAACCATTGACTACATGCGCACCCGTGGCATCACCCGGTTTATCATGCTCAATGAAAAGCGTGGGCTGTTGCTAAGTGTTCAGGAAGGGGAATTGATTGCCGCTGTTCCAGCTTTGTCAGGTATTAACCGCGGCGATGACCGTGCTGTCGTGCCAGGATCTACGCCTGCGCGGATATTTCCGCTCGAACTCACTCAGAATCAGGCCGCGCCCTCCTCGGTGATGATTTTCGAGCGGGACAAAAGCGGCGTCCTTTATGTGATTCACAGGGTGTTTGGGGGGGATTCTCAGCATAGGTCCGAGAGACTTGAGGGTAAGGCGCCTTTCACAAATCCCGGTAAAGACCGCCGCATTTCTTCAGGATGTATCAATCTGCGCTCAAAAGATTATGACACCGTTTCAGCCTTTGCTGTGGCCGCGCGCCAGACCATCTTGACCAAATCGGGCGACCCCTACATGACAGCCAGTTTCTTAGTTGTTTTGCCTGAAACAATGAGCCCTCAGGCAACCGTAAAGTATTTGGACCACGCCAGCCCAAATAATTGACATAATAATTAACTTGTGTTAGACAGGCACACAAAGTTTTGATGGATAAATGGAAATGAACACTATTCTCAGTTTCGATTTCAATCGTGCCGGACGCTTGCTGGTGTTGTCGACAGCCTTCGTTTTGGGTGGTTGCGCCGCGACTCACACGAATCTTATTACATGTGGTGATACCACAACACGCATGATAGGTGGCGAACTGGCGGCTATTAAAATCAGCACTGGTGGAGGGGAAACTCTGAATGAGGATTGTTTAAAAGCCAAGCAGGTTGCGACCATCGTCTTCATGCGCAACGAGAACGGCTCATTAAGCCCTTATGCACTAAAATTCGGTGAAATTTACCATTCTAAGGCCGAGCCTAAAGTACGCGCTTTTTTCGACAAATATCTTGCCGCCAAGAATTACACTGCCTCTGACCTATCCCGCCTTGGCAGGGAATTGAGCCTGCCAGTTGAAGTTCAGCTCGCCCATCAGCAGGCCCCAGACCCGCCCTCTGACAATCCTGAACAAAAGAAAACTATTTTGTTCGTTTGCAGGGTTCATGAAGATGCCAAACGCTGCCGTTATGAAGAGGCTCCCACCATCCGTCCGTAAATAGTCGGCGACAGCGCAGAAATCCTGTTGTAAAACCTCTTATCCAGTGAGGTTATCATGCAAATCATCCGGTTGTTTTTCAGTGTCTTGCTTATCATCTGCAGTTTTTCATCTGCAGTCAGCGCAGCAGAAGATAAAGACCTGCCCCCACTTCCCACCCCTCTGAAAAACCTCGTCGCTGAAGGTGCGCAAATCCGCTATCTCGGTCGCGAAAGCGGACTGGATGGCTGGGTTACGATCAAGCAAGGGCAACCACAGTATTTTTATGTGACCCCGGATCAGCAAACGATCCTCATGGGCATTCTCTTCAACAGCAAAGGGGATGTAATTACGCTGCGCCAGATCAATGATCTGCGGGGCAAGGACGGCCCGGCCCTCGATAAACTTGCGGGATTTCCTGCGCCGCCAAAACCTGATGCTACAGCAGACGGCGCTGCCAAGATCGCCGCCATGGCGACGCCTGATTTGACATCAGATGCTCTTTTGCAAAGTACAAAGCCACCCAGCAAGGCTGACCAATTATATGAGGCTGTCACAGCTGCAAATTGGCTTGAGCTAGGCAAACCGGATGCGCCTGTCATCTATACGTTTATTGATCCAGAATGCCCGCATTGCCATGATTTGCTGCAGGACTTCCGCAAATCGGGGTATCTCGAAGATGGTTTGGTTAAACTCCGGGTCATGCCGGTTGGGCTGATCAGCGAAAAAAGTCTGCAAGAAGCAGCGTTTTTGCTGGCCGCGCCACAGGCGCAGGAGCTGCTTTACCAACATCTTGATGGTAAAGAAAAAGTCCTTCTGGCTGATTTGAATGCCAATACACAGGGCGTTCAGCGAAATATGAGCTTGATGCAGGACTGGAAAGTCGATGTAACGCCTTTTTCCGTTTACAAAGACGCATCCGGCAAAGTTAAAATCATGAAAGGTCGCCCAAATGACCTCAAGAAGCTTGTTGCAGAGTTGCGATAAGGCGGAATTTACGCCAAGATGGCGCGTCACTTCTGACTAACAGGGTAATTGAGTAAACGACTTTATGGATTCGCGTTCTTCGTTCCTGCTGCAAGTTCTCGAAAAGCTTGCCTCGCCGCTGGTTGCTTCAATCAGCGAAGTCTCTGTTCGCCAGATGATGATGCCTGATCCCTCTCAACCCTCGACGATGCGCCCTGAGGCTGAGCAGGTTGCAGGGCTTCTGACTAAATCCACGCAGATGTCGATCGGTCTGTCCGAACTGATTGACTTGAAGCTTCCTGAAAATGAGGCCGATAGTTTAAGGCTCGCCCTAACTTCGCTGGCCTCGCCACTTGTTGCAAATATCTACCGTCTTGCTGGGCGCACACCCACTGATGCCGAAATTGATCGCGTCATGGCGGCTATGAATGCAGTCTTTACCTATTCCGAAAATTTTGCGCCCGCTTCAGATGCGACTGCGCGCATGGCCGTCTTAGATCAGGACTTTTACCCTGCCGACAAAGTACAGGTTGCGCTGATGTATATGAGCGCTCTGCTTCCAGCAGTGAATTCAGTTATGGCCTACTCATTTGGGGTGCCCGAGAAAAAGCTCATTCAAGATGTGACTGAACGCCTTCTTGAAGAAGCAAAAGACATGCGCGCGCGTATGTTTCCAAAACTAAAAACGGAACGCGAAACCTCTCAAGCTGATCTGGCCGTGCTGCGCATGGCAACGCTCATCTATAGCCAATGCCACTTCGGCGAGATGGCTAAGCTCATGGCAACCGAGGAACAGGCACGTCAGGGTTTGGCGCCAGCCATGACGACCTTGTGGGCGGCTTTCTCCCTGCGCATGGAAATGCTCGAAATTTTGGCTGACGTGATGATTCCGGACGATGAAGAGTCCGTGCCCGTAGCAAGCGGGGGCGGGGATGCTATCAAACCATCCGTTGAACCTGCTACGGCACCAGCAGCTGCTGCTGAGGCCCCTTCTGCGACCGCCTCCACCCCGCCTCCACCCGCCCCACCGCCAGCGGCGGCCACGGGAGAGAAGGCTAACCCAATGTCATTTTTTGCTAAGAAGACCGCGACATAATGAGCAAGGTTCTGGCTGCTTGTTTAATTCTGGCGTCTCAAACCTACTCGGTTCCACCCGCCGTAATGGTCGGCATACTTCAGGTCGAGGGTGGAAGAGTTGGTCAGCAGGTTGGCCCTAACACCAATGGCAGTTTTGACCTTGGCCCGATGCAAATTAATACTCTCTGGGTTCCCCGCTTGGCCAAATACTGGGGGGTCTCCCATGCCACGGCTCACAGGTGGATTCGCGACGACGCCTGCACAAATATGGGAGTTTCCGCCTGGCTTCTGCGTAAGCACATGAACGAAACCGGGTCTTTGTCCAAGGCAATTGCATATTACCATTCTCGTACCCCCTCGCTTGGCTATGCATATAAAAACCGAGTTGTTGCGGCCATGCGTAAAAAAGGCCTGATCCGTAGCTCTGGTCGCCCAGCCGCACCTGTAAAGGGACGTTAATAATCCTGTAAAAATCTATTACCCGAGAGCTTGTTCTGCCTCCCGGAACAGGTTAGGGTGTTATGACTTCAGGATCAGAGTCCGGTCCCGAGTCGGCTATGCAACGCGACAGTCATAATTGGACAGTCACCGATTTACAGAGGGTGTAATTTTCTGATGGTTCGTCATTTTTTCCCGGCAGTTATAATCGCTGCGCTCACACTCCTTACCGGTTGTGAAACCCACGGTCCGCTGTTTGTTAAAGATCCGCAAATAGTTGCATCACCTGATAAGGTTTCCGTGCTGCTTGCCCAAGCTGCCGATCGCGCGTCGACGGCCCTCGAAACGCTCGCTGCAGTGGAGCAGAAACGCACACCTCAGGCGACGATTGCGCCAATTGCCGGGGCTCCAGCTGAGCTCCGCCGGGCAGTAACTGTCAACTTTATCGGCCCTGCCAGCGAAGTTACTGAAATGCTCGCAAATCGCGCCGGCTATAACTTTGCGACACTAGGTGCTGCGCCATCTACCCCGATCGTTGTGTCGATAGATGTAACAAACAAACCGGTTATCGAAGTGTTGAGAAGTGTCGGCCTCCAGCTTGGATCACGCGCTGATATCCATGTGGATAGCGAACGTCGTGTCGTTGAGCTGCAATATGGCTCGATCTTGGGCGCAGGCGACATGTTGACCCCAATGGCCAGCCAGTAACTTAAAAGGATTTAAATTATGTGTGCGATCCGGCTGACACATCTTCTAGGAATTATATTGCTGTCCGTGCTGGCATTGGTTGGGATGCCTAGCCTTGTTTATGCAGAAGTAGATAAGGGCGATGAAGTAAATGAGGTTTCTGAGCCGATCCCTCCAACTCTTGTAGAGATTCAGGAGATTGAGGCTTCGCAGGATTTCAAAGACGATAAGGTGGCACTGCCCATCGATATTCGCCTTGAAGCAGTGAAAGAGGCCGCTCTTTCATATGGTGCCCGTGGTGGCTTGGCATCGCGCAGTTTTGAGATACGTCGCGATCTTGATAAGCGCGCCAGCTACCTTGATAAAGTTTATGATTTTCGCAAGTTACTAATTGCTGCACCCTCAGGTCTGCTTCTGGAGCCGCCAGTTATTTCTGAATCTCTGAACGCGCTTCTCATTGAGAGCGATGGCCAAACTGCCGCCGTCTCGGATGCAATCTACATGATTAACCAGAATGCGAAAATTGTTTCAGCCCCTCGCGAATGGCGTGCTTATCTTGAGCGCGGCTGGGGTGTTGTCGAGAAGCCACCAGAGATTCTGCTCCCTAAAAACGCAGAAGAACGCAAAATCTGGCGAGAGCTCGCGGAAAAAGGCTGGATAGAAGGCCGGAAACAGGCTGATGAAGTATTCGAGCAGGATCTTAACCGTTTGAGCGCCGAGTTCAGCGGTATGGTACGCTATCGTCAACTGCTCGCTCAAGGCATGGTCTCACCACCATTCGCACAACAACTCGACCGTGGTGTCACGGGTGTTGCGTCCAATACTGGCAACAACGGTGCTCCGATTACGTCGACCATGCGCGTGGGTGACCGCGCCGTGGTGATTACCGGGGTTCCTGAACTTATCACAGGATCCGATCAATGGCGGCCCGCAAGCCGGTAAGCCTTGTCAAGGGCGACCAATCTCTCGTCCAGACCTGGCCTGACGAACCCAACCGGTTCGTCGAGGAGCATGTCGACCCATTTCTTCTCTGGTGTGTAAAAAAAGGCACATCTGATATTTCCATTCAGACAGACAGAACTGCTTATACGGACGTTCATGGCACTCTTTATCCGGGCACTTACCGGGTTCTTGATGCTGCTGATATGTCGGTCTTTCTCAATCGGATTTACGGTCCTGATGCCACCGCTCGTCTGGCATCGGGAAGCGACATGGATATTTCCTACGAAATTCGTCCTGACCGCTATAGTCGGGTCCGCTTCCGTGTGAATATTACCGCCATCCTGTCAAAGGGACGTGATGCCGCTCAAATCACAATGCGCGTTCTGCCTTCAGAACCACCGCGCATGGAAGATCTGAACGTCGAGAAAGCTATTATTGATGCGTGGGCGCCGCGTCAGGGCATGGTCGTAATCACCGGGCCGACAGGGTCTGGTAAAACAACTCTGCTCGCTGCAGGCAATCGCATGCTTATGGAGCGACCAGTTGGATGCGGTAAAATGCTGACCTATGAAGCTCCGATCGAATTCACCTACGACTCCATTAATTCGCCCCGGTCACTCGTGGCGCAGACTGAAATTCACCGCCACTTGCCAAGTTTTGCTGATGGGGTGCGTAATGCGCTACGTCGCAAACCAAATATTATTCTGGTGGGTGAGGCACGAGATAAGGAAACCATCTCGGCGGCTATTGAAGCTGCACAAACGGGTCACGCTGTCTATACAACGACCCACACGACCGGTGTTGCTGCAACCATCCGTCGTATGGTTTCAACATTCGAGCGAACTGAGCGTTCTGAGCGCGCATATGCTTTGATGGAAACCTTGCGTATGATTGTTACTCAAGCGCTCGTGCCTAAGAAAAATGGCGGCAGGATGGGTGTGCGTGAATGGATGGTCTTCCCCGACGAGGTCCGTGAAAAACTTCTAGATATGGATTTTGAGAACTGGACAAACGAGATTCAAAGGATGATTCCTTTTTATGGCCAGACTATGGCCAAATCTGCCTTACTTATCTTTGATAAGGGTTTGATTGAAAAGAGACACTATCTTTTGCTGACAGGTGGCGGCGCAGGACATTAATAATTTTCTGCTATTAACTAATTTCTGGCGGTTTTGAAGTAAGATAAAAAAATGGCCAATAAAGTTGGAGATCTTCAAGAGCAGGTTAACTGGCACTGGCGCAATACAATGCGGCCGGTGAGATTTTTCAATTTTGATGCCAAAGCAGCTATTCCATTTATATTTTTGCTTTTCTATTTCCGGACCATAACCATTGTATTTCTAGTGCTTGTTTTGGCAGGCTTTTGGTTTCTGGAAAAACGGGGCCTAACCTTTGATGCTGCCCTCAGGTCAACTAGGCACTTCATGTTCGGTGATAAACGCCCGGCCCTCATTTCCTTCAAGTATCGCCGCCTCAAGGATTACGGCTAAATTAATCAGAAAGTTAACGGGACAACACTGTAGTGTAAGGCTAAACCGTCTTGTGTTTTGTCGTAAGGCAGATTATTTTTCTCCCCAATATACGTCATCATATTTCTTAAAAGAGGGTTCCATGAATACCGTTTCCAAAAAGATGAAAGGGTTGACTGTTTCAGTCGCAGGCGCTGCATTGCTGGGCCTATTTACCCTTCCTGCGCCGGCTCAGGCCGGGTTTGAATGGACTCCTCCACCTGCACAAGTAGCTGCCCCGGCCATAATGCCTGCAGAGGCCGCGCCAGTGGTTCCTGAGGAAACTACAGGTCCCCTGACCCCCGATCCCGATGCGGCAGCTCC
This sequence comes from uncultured Pseudobdellovibrionaceae bacterium, assembly GCA_964368875.1. GTDB lineage: Bacteria > Pseudomonadota > Alphaproteobacteria > Micavibrionales > Micavibrionaceae > CAYJDG01. The sequence goes on along the minus strand of CAYJDG010000007.1, from coordinate 19,930 downwards.
TGTTGTTCCTGTAAGCGAAGCCATGCCCCTGCAAAGCAACGATCTGCCAGTTCCTGAGTCGCAAGCGAGCGAGTCTGCGGCTATCGTCTCCAAGCCAGCTGAGAAAACTGTTGTTCAGCCAGAGCCTGTAGCCAAGCCTTCACAACCTACAGCTTCATCAGATCTTGATATGAGCCCTGTGCAGGGGTTCGGTAAGGATCTACCGTTGGCGATTGCCTTGCGCCAAATTGCCCCCGCTCAGTATGCATATCGGTTTGAACAGGGGGTTTCTGCAGGACAGAAAGTCTCGTGGCAGGGCGGTAAACCCTGGCCGCATGTACTAAGCGATATGCTGGCAGAAAGTGGCCTACAGGTCGTGATTGTCGGCAATGTTATTAGTGTTCAGCGCTCCGGCACGCCTACCGCAGACGCTCCTGCAGAAAAGTCCGTGGAAGCAGAGCAAGCTATGGCAGCGCCTGTTGCCGACAAAGTAGAAGAACCTGCTCAAGCCCCGGCAAAAGAGACCTCTGACGACTTACCAGTACCTAGAACCGCCTACGTGCCTGGGTCTGCATCCGCACCAGAAGCTTCAGGAGCTCCAACCAATATTCAAACAGAGGCTCAGGTAGCCGAAGCAACAGAGCTGCAGGCTGCAGATGAAGTTCCGGTAGCCACAGTGGCCGCTCCTACCGATAAAGTGGCACCAGTTGTGGATATTCAGAGCAGCCGTCGGTGGGAAGCTGAGCCGGGTCGTACACTTCGTGAAACTCTTGAAAAATGGAGTTCTTCGGCAGGCGCAGAAATTGAATGGATGAGTCCATATGACTATCCGGTTGAGCACGCATTTGTTTTCAATGGTAAGTTTGATGATGCGGTAGAGTCTCTTCTCGCTCTCTACTCTCGCGAGACACCTCGTCCGCGCGGCAGACTTTATCCTAACCTGCCAACTGGACCATCCGTATTGATGGTAAACTAACCGTTTGAGGATTTTGATGTTAACGAGCGCCCGGTTCATGCCGGGCGCTCTATTTTAATCAGCACTCTCTTCGCTCAGGTTCTTGAGACGTAACTCAAGTAGAACAGACAGCAACATTTCGCGGCGCTTTAATACATCAAGTAAATCTGCCTGCTGCTGCAAGGATACGCCTTTCATTGCGGCGCGCTGGCGTTCCACGTTCGCTGGCTTTTCGTACAGATTTACAAAAAATTTGGGATCCTGATATATTTTTTTGGTTAGCATTTCCATTTGAGCAAAATAGCTCGGGTTGCTACCAACAAGACGGGTTACATCTGTAGCGGATAGACCAAGTCCGTTGGCTATTGCTTGCATATACGTGGCCGAGCCAGTCGTCCCTTCTGCTTTCATGCCAACAAAGCTGGTGAAGCTATTCCGTACCAAGCTACGCGCGGCAACAACGGAACGGTAGTTCTGCACATCGTCGTCCATCACGCCTTGTTTTTTGAAATCATCACTACGAAATCCCCTAAAAGCCTCACCGGCAAATAGATTGTTGGCGTAGGCCATCACATCTGCGTTACCGCGTAGTTGTGCCGCCGTAGGAGTCGTTACAAAGTTAACGGGCAAGGTGAGGGGCACATCAAGCAGGCGGGTGAAATCGACGTCTTTATTAAAGTTTGCGCTGCTGGCTGTCGTCTCACAGAAAGTGGCTAAAGCGTTACTTTCATCATAAGTATCACAATAGATACTGCGGAATTGTCTAACCCGAGCAAAATCACCAGCGCCAGGGCTCATGCCATAGGCTGTCATGCGACGCATCGTCTCGCGATCACCGAGTGCTTCATTTAAGGCACGCTTGGTTACTTGGCTGCGCCCCTCAGATGAGGCAAGGCCCTTGCTCAGGCTACCGAAACGGCAAAGTGCCTCGCTTGGCGTGTAGTCATTGACTGCCTCAGCCGCAAGCCTCTGTAGCGCCAGTTGCGCGCTCAAATGACTCTGCGCATCTATGAACCCGCCGATCATCACCGCTTCAAGCATGATCGTGGCTTTGAGCTGAGTTGAGATCTTACGAAGGCCTTCTACCCAAGTGCTATCGATTGATCCACCTGCGCTGATTGTAGACTCAATCTGAACGACACGCGTACTTTCTCCATAGCTGAATTCACCTGTGCGCCCAAAGGGAGTGAACAAAGGTTTTGGTATGGGTGCGGCAGGATCATCCTTAAGTGGTTCGGGCGGCTGCTCCTCAGGTTGAGAAATAGGTGGGGCCTTTAAAACCGGGATGCCGGGTTGCTGGGTTGGTTGAACTGAGCGAGAGAGATTTTGATTTGGGTTGATGGCCGTTGTTCTAGGAGAATAAGAAGAGCCTCTTAATGAAACTGTAATCGGCGCATGCGGGACTATGGCGCGTGGGCAACATTCTTCGCTCACGTTTATGATGCTTGCCACAATACTGGCTTGGGAAGGTTTAATCGTCTCATAAAGATTTGACGCGAGTCGGTATTGCCCTTCAGCATTGGCCACGGCAACTGCAGAGCCATTGCCTGACGCACCTAAAGCGATGCTGGCGGCTTTGCTAGATTTTCCTTCGATACGCACAGAAAATGCGTCTGGGCGCAGGCTTAATGTAAAAGTATTTGAAGGCAAAGCCCGCTTTTTTTGATCTATCTGTGGAATGGTAAAGTTCATACTCAGCGGAGTTTCGAAATCGTAAGGGATCTTTTCGAAAGTGAAATTTCCATCCTCAGATGTGCGTGCTGAGATATTTTGCTTTGATGAGAGAGAGAGAATTACGCTGGATTGTGGGGCAGCTCCAGTTCCTGATATTTCCAGCATAGGTATGGAAGCTGGATTTGTGTCTAAAGGTTGAGCCGCGTTTGCATGCGATAAAAAAGAAATAATTGCAGCAATACAAAGAAGAGAAGCACCCCATTTCTGTGGCGCATCTAAGCTCTTTATCTGTTTAGAGGAAACGCTCTTTTTCATTTATCTCAACGCTGAGTTCAGACGGTTTTGTATATCGTCTTGGTATTTAGCAATTTCTATTTCGACGATAACCGACAGTAGCATTTCAGAGCGGATGATCGTCTCGAAAATATCCCTTTGCTGCATCAAACCGAAAGACTGCATAGCCGCATATTGCCGTTGAACGTTGGCAGGCTTATCCATCAGGTTCACATAGAAAGCAGGATCTTGATATATTTTCTTAGTCAGGATCTCCATTTGTGCTGAGTAGCTCGGGTTGACAGTCACTGCTGGCCCAGGGGTTGCACCGGCTGACGCCATAAAGCGGTCTACATCGCCTGTAGACATACCTATATTGCTAAGCACCTTACGTATGTATGTGCGCGATCCAGCCGTGCCTGCCGATTTCATCGCAACCAAATTGTTAAATGAGTTCTCAGCAACATTGCGTTTTGCAATTAAGGCGCGTTGATCAAGATAGGTCGTGCGAAAATCTTTCGAGGCACCGTCTTTTAATTCATCAGCACTAAAACGACGGAAAACATCATGTGAATAAAGATTATTTGCAAGCGCTATGATATCCCGCTCATCTTCAGTAATAGTTGCATCCGTGAAATCCACATTTAGCGTAGGCCTTGTATCTACGGTTCTCACAAAATCTATATCCAAATTGTGCCGTGAGCTTGGGCCCCCAGTGCCACAGAGCTTTTGCATGCCAGTATCATTATCCTGCGGATCACAAAAGCGAGCAGTGAACTGGTTTAAGCGCGCCAGCCGATCATCACCGGCACTTCTAGCGCCAGCTGTGTTTACTTTACCAAGCTGGCGGGCCTGTGAGCGTTCGCTTAGTACGAGTTGGTTATTGCGTGCCCGACCTTGGGAGGCGGCCAAGCTTTTTGTGAGAGTACCAAACTGACATACCGACTCACTAGGGGTGTAGTTCTTCATGCTCTTTGCAGCCAGCTCTTGAAGCGCCCTTTGGGCATAGAGATGGTTCTGACCATCCATAAACCCTCCGATCATCTGGCCTTCGAGCGCTATAGCCCCCGTTACATCAAGGGCTAAGCTCTCGAGGCCTTTAAGAACATTGTTATTCCACCACGTATTCTGCAACCAGTTTTTATGATTATTGACCTGCGTGTTCACGGTCGACTGCCATGTGGAACAATCTGTACATGGACCTGGGCATCCTGCAAAGGCAAGGCTCGGACCAATAAGGATAACCAGTAGCGCAAATAGTGTGGAGAGATTAAGCCTTAGGAAGAGGCTTTTTCTGCGTCTGATAGAATTTATGGTCATGGCTAAAGGCCCTTCATCAACTTAAGAATCATTTCACAGAGGTCATATTTTCGACATTACTTTGCAATTTAATTGCTTCCATCTCGACAAGAACGGCGAGCAGCATTTCGGATCGTGACATAGAAGAAAATATGTCCCGGCCTTGCATTAGCTCTAAACCTTCCATAGAGGCGGTCTGCCGGCTGACATTGGTTGGCGTATCCATGAGATTGACGTAAAAGCCAGGATCTTGATAAACGCGCTTGGTCAAAATATCCATCTGGGCAGAATAGCTCGGATTGTTTGTCACGGCCGGTCCCGGAGTTGCGCCCGCAGAAGCCATATAACGATCCATATCGCCAGCGGACATTCCTAAATTTGTTAGAACGCTGCGGATATAAGTGCGGGAGGCGCCTGATCCGGCGGCTTTCATACCAGCTATCGCGTTATAAGAATTTTCTGCAAGGCTTCGCTTGGCATTTATGGAGCGTATCAGCGGCAGGATAGCCTGACCCTCTTGAGTGTCTAAGAGATCATCGTCTAATCGCTGGGTAATTTGCATATGGCCGTATAAATTATGGCCCAGAGAGATAATGTCATTCTCAGGTTTGGTGACCGTAGCATTGGTCATGTCCATATTGATGGTCTCGGGAACGGCAAGCGTGCGGGTATAATCTATGTCGTGATTAAACCTCTCACTGCTTGGTGCGGGGGTGGCACAAAATTTGATCAACGCTTCGCCACTTTCTATAGTATTACAAAAAGTCGAGATATAATTAAGGATTCTATTGGACATGTCCTGACCACGTCCTGCAGAAGCCATGTTGTTATAAGTGCCAAGATGACGGGAAAGAGCGATCTCGCTCAATGCGAGTTGATTTGTCTTTGCCCTTAAGTCACTAGCAGGAAGTGACTTAGCGAGAGTTCCAAACTGGCAGACTGCCCGCGAGGGGGTATACTTTGGCATGGTTGCCGCAGTTAATTTCTGCAGCTCAAGCATAGCTGTAGAATGGGCTTGCGCATCATAGAAACCCCCTATCATCACGCCTTGTAGCATCCACATGCTGGTCAGTTGCCCGGCAAGTTTCTTATAATCGTTTTCGGCAACGTTATTATAAAGATCGTCAGTAATGTAATCTCTGATATCGTCGAAGGCATCGGAAATATATTGGGCTGTTGTCGTAGTGTCACAGCATGGCGCAAAGGCCACACTCGTGCAGGTACAGCAACACCAGATTGCCTCTGCAGGTTTCGACGCGCTTATCAAGACAGCCAGCCCCAGTAAGAATCCAAATGCGCTAAGGAGCAGATATTTTTTAGGAAAGCTAAACGTCCGCATCAATTCCCCCTCGTCATTTTGTTGAAGAGAGCCTTCTGTTCACGGATCGAATAAATTTCAAGAAGTGTAGAGAGAAGCATTTCTGATCTCTGCAGACTGTCGTAAATATCGCGTTCTTGCATCAGACTAACAGCTTTCATGGCCGCTTGCTGCCGCGCAACGTTTGCAGGTTTATCTACGAGGCCTGCAAAAAATGAGGGATCTTGGTAAAGTCGGCGCGAAAGGACTTCCATTTGCGCATAATAACTTGGGTTAGTGGTACCAATGAAGCGATCTGTATCAGTCGTGCTCATGCCTAATTGAGTCATGATTGCCCTAAGATACGCCGTTGATGCATTTGTTCCAGGCGTTTTGAGGGCAGCTATAGAAGCAAAAGAATTCTCAACGACGCTTCGTTTGGCCGCGGCTGTTTTAAAATCAGTGTAGGCAAAAACAGCATTATCATCGTTAGAGTAATTCAATTTTTCCGGCTCAGGGCGGTTAAGCATAATATCATGCGCATACAAGTTATCACCGAGCGCAATTAAGCTTTCTTGATCACGCGATGCTGCACCCCCTGTAAAGTTCAGATCAAGTGTCAGAGGCGTATCGAAGCTTCGGGCATAATTTATGTCACGATTAAGTCCCCGGGTATCGACAGCATCCTTTGCTGGAGTTGTTAAATTTGAGTCACATGCGGCATTGAGTGCGGCATTGCTATCAACATTGCTGCAAAATTTTTGCAGAAATTGGGAAAGACGCCCTACTTTATCTGCGCCTCTTCCCGCCTCACGCCCCGCTTTACTATTTTCGGCAGAGTTCATGTTTGTTGTCATCATCTGTCGATTTTGGGCGCGCTCAATAATGCCAATTTTTGTTCTGCGACCTAAGGCATCACTGCTGGCAAGAGCTTTGGATAAAGACCCAAACTGGCAGAGCGCCTTGCCTGGGGTGTAATCACTCGCAGCCTGAGCATTAAGTTTCTGCAGAGAGAGCATCGCAGCCGAATGGGCCTGGGCATCGTAGAAACCACCAAGCATTTGCCCCTGCAGCATGATCATCCCGACTAGCTGGGTGGTCATCTCCATGAACTTTAGTCGCATGGTGTTATTATAAAAGTTTATCATCCACGGCTGGAGGTCGGTTGTGAAAGCTAAGTTGAGAATCTGCTGAACCATGGGTGGGGGGCAACAGGGGACGGTAAGAGTCGCGCAGGTATTTGGCATGCAATACGCATCCCCTGCGGCATACGCTTTAGGGGTCACCATAAATACACAACCCCAGAGCAGGGTCAGGAACAGGCAGATACGAACAGCGCGCACAGTTTTAAATGCCTGCATCATCGCAGAAAACCCCTCTTGCCCTTAACCGTAAGCAAAAACCGAAAATTGGCCAATTCCTTAGAGTTTAACACAGCCGGGCGCTTACGAGAAAGAGAAGAGTTTACAAGGCCATAAGTTCGAGAGGCGCGCTTTAAGGCTTTTTTTGCGGCGACAAGTTTGGTAAGTATTAAGGGCTCTAATGCTTTAATGGATCATAGGATCAAAATTCATGGCTGCCCCCCCTAATCCTCGCAATATCAGACCAGCCCCTAAAGACAAAGCGAAGGTCCCGGCAAATGCCGCACCTTCTAGCTCATCGCCTGACGCTGCAACCGCGGCAGATGACGCTCGTGCCTTTAAAGGCCTAGGTTCTGTGGTCATACGTAATGAGTTTTACCGGGACGGTTACCGCAGTATCCTGAAGATAGCCGTCATTGAGGCGATGATTATTATCGCCCTTATAGCAGTGATGTTTTATGTTATTCATATTCACCAGCCTGAAAACAGATACTTTGCGACTACAGAAGATGGTCGTTTAGTACCAATGGTTGGCCTGAATGAGCCAAATCTTAGCACCCCGGCGCTGATGTCTTGGACCGCACAATCTGCGACTGAAGTTATGACTTTTGGTTTCCATGATTACCGCCGAAGACTTCAAGAATCGTCCCGTAATTTTACAAGAACCGGGTGGGCAAGCTTTACCAATGCCTTGGAAAAGGCCCGGATTATAGAAATGGTTGAGGCGAATCAGCAAGTTGTCACGGCTGCACCCCGAAGCGCGCCAATCCTTGTGTCTGAAGGTCTCGTTAATGGTCGCTACCAGTGGCAGATAGAGATGCCAATTGTGGTTACCTATCAGGCAGGATCGCAAACACGTGCAGATGCATTATTGCTTACATTGTTAATAGTCCGCGTGCCTAAGCTGGAAAGCCCTAATGGGGTAGGGATTGAGCGCTGGGTTGCGCAAGGTGGCTAAGGGCAACTTTATGAAGTTAAAATACATTTTCGCCATGGATTTCTTTTTCAGGGATGACAGGGGTATTAAGAAAAGTTATCCTGTGAACCAGTTTATCGGAATTACTTCTCGTTATCGGTGTGATTTCACTGGTGACATAACAGTTTGCACGGGGTGTGCATGAGCATGTTTGGTTATCATAATACAGTAAAAGTGAGTGTTTTTGTTACTCTGCTCACTTTAAGCAGCTTCGCAAGCGCTCAAGAGAGTGCTCCACCCCCAACTCTTGCACCGCCCGTTCTCACGGAGGGTGCGGATGACGCTTCTGCTGCCACGACGCCCCCACCTGCCGCTGCCGTGGCCCCAGCTCCAACAACGGATCCCGCTGCAACCCCATCTGCAGCTCTAGAGCCTGCTCCGACAGTCCCGGCTCCATCGGACGCTGTTCCGCCCCCTTTAAGTGAAACCCTCAATGAGCAAGGGGCTGCGCCAGCGGCTTTACCGCCAGGATTTGACCTGCCACTTGATGATGCGGGCCAATCCACGATTACAGAAAAGTCGCCTGATGAGAAAAAAATGGAGCTTCGTCAGAAGGCTTTTGACGCTGCAGTAAACGGGCTTTTCACTTTGACGCCTGACGAAATTCGTAAAATGCTTGAGCTAAATGATGAAACCAAGCAGGCCGCTGAAACACCGTTGGTGCCTACCCCTAACATGGAGTCGGTTTTTACAACTATCTCCCTCGATCCTGGCTCAAAACCTTTGATCGTTAAGACCGCAATAGGAAGCGTCACGACTCTTAGCATGGTTGATGCGAGTGGCCAGCCTTGGCCAATTCGTGACCTTAGCTGGGCTGGAAACTTTGATATTCAGCAGCCTGAATCCGAGGGCAATATGCTTCGGATAACGCCTACATCGGAATTTGCTTACGGCAATGTGTCGATGCGTATGAAAGGGTTGAATCCTCCGATTATTCTCGTTTTTAAAGCAGATCGGGAAACTGTTCATGTTCGTATTGATATCCAGATACCAGAGCTCGGACCTAATGGGATAGCCCCTCTTATTGATGGTAATGCTGTTTCCACAACGGCAGGAAGTGCGCGTATGGCGTCCGTGCTAGAGGGCATAGCGCCTGCTCAGGCCACCAAGCTTGAGTTTAGCGGGGTCGATGGGCGCACAACGGCTTATATGGAGGGTGGACGGATGTATCTCCGCACCCCGTACACACTTTTGTCGCCTGCTTGGAGCAGCTCTGTTCGCTCTGCTGACGGAACCAATGTTTATTCCTTATCGACCACCCCTGTTCTGCTTATGTCAGATAAAGGGAGAATGGTTCGAGCCACCTTAGTAAGTGGTCAAGATCAAGCTAGCATAAGTGTTGAGGACCAAGCTAATGGCCAATGATGAGCAAGACCAGATTCCCGATTTCGAGCCTGAAGGCGACTTCACTGAGTTTGAAGAGGAAAAAACCGAGGCATCCTTAAGCTCAACCATTAAGAACAGCCCCCTTATAAAGTTGGGCTTGATAGCGGCTGGGCTCATCGTAGTCGTCGGAGGCATTATGCTTCTTGGCGGCAAAGAAGAGGCTCAGAAAAATTCGAACACTGGTCGAGCCAGTGACCTTAAGGAGACTCCCGGGACTGCCGAGCTTTCGCCAATTATGAAAGACGCCATGGATGAGTACAACGAACAGAATTTGACTGAAGCCATTAATACCGGCAACAGCGTTATGCCAATTCCAACTGAGCCTCCTAAGAGCTTTCTCCCGGCGCCTACTGATGCCACTGCTAACGAAGACCCATTGCAGCGCTGGCGCCAAATGCAGGAAGAGCGCCTTCGCGTTCAACGTGAACAAGAGCAGATGCAGACTCAGATGGCAGCTGGGGCGCAGGCTGATCCTGCCGTTCAGCAAGCTATCGACTCTCTCTCTCAGGCAATGGTTGCCCAAATGACTCGTATCCTCGGGGAAAATTCGCAGCGTAAGGTCTCGTCTATGGTCGTAACGACCATTAATAAAACCAAAGCTGAAGATAAAGGAACGACCGCGCAGCCTGGCGTAATGTATAATCCTGATGGAACCCCGATTACCCCTAAAGTGCCTCTGGAGGTAGTTATTCCAGCAGGAAGCATTGTATACGCGCAACTCTTGAACGAAGCCAATTCGGATGTCACGGGGCCTATTGTGGCCTTGCTTGCTCAGGGGCCTTTTTCGGGCTCCCGGGTTCTTGGTAGCTTTGCCAAGCAGGAAGAGCTTTTGACGATGAGCTTTAAGGTTCTCGTTAGCAAAGAAGGTTTCAGTGTTCCTATTAATGCTATAGCGATGGATCCTGAAACTACTTTGACCGGCATGGCTACGGATGTAGATCATCGCTACTGGCGCCGCGTTATCTTGCCGGCAGCCGCACAATTTGTGCAAGGCGTGGGCGAAGCTATCGCTAAGGAAGGAACAACAACAGTTGAGGTTACTGGAGCGACTGGGACAACCGCTACCACAGATAATAGTGGTATCGACACCAAGCAGGAGTTAGCACAAGGTGCCGAGAAGGCTTTCCAAAAAGTTAGCGAAATCATTGATGATGAAGGCGCAAGCGTTGAAGTCTTAGTTGTTGTCAAGGCAGGCACCCCGTTAGGCCTTCTGTTCCTTGAGTCTCTTACTAAACAGACCATCGAACAGGCTCGTTATGGGACCCCTACAAACGCCGATCAGCAGCAGCGTGAACAAGAGCAATCAGGTAATCCACTTTTAGGGCTTGTTGGCTTAAGACCAAATGGGCAGCAAAACCAGAATGGTTATGATGGGATCTTGCAAAGCCTTCAGGCGCAGCAAGGTGTTCAGGATGGCACGAACGACCCTTATATGAATTCAGGAACCGCGCCCGCTCAATAAGGGCTTACAATCTGCATAAGCAGGAGACCAGTTGATGTCCGCCTACAATGATGACCCGAATGCCCCAGCTGATGACTTTGATGATATCGGGTCTGATAGCTTTGATGATTCATCAGCAGACTCTTTAGACGAGGTAGCTCTGGACGATGAATCTCTTGATGAGTGGTCAGAGCAGTCAGAGGATGGCAGTGACCAAAATTCTACAGCCAAACCCAAGAAAAAATCTTCAACGCTAATCTTGATAATTGTTGGGCTGCTGGTTGTAGGTGGCGGCGGGTTCGCTTATCTGAAGTTCTCTGGCAACGGTAATGTTGATCTCTCAGCTGTACCGCCCCCTCCAGATGGCCAAGCCTCTGAGCTTGCTGGGTTACGTGAAGAAGCCCCTGTTGATCCCCAGCCAGTGGAGACTCCTGCGCCAGTCGAACAACCGACAAGTCCTGATGCCCAAGGATTTATGGCTGAGACCACGCCCCCTGTTGCATCCCCAGACGGAGCACCACCTCAATTACCGGATAGCCCTGCAATGACCGCCGTTGAGGCGCCTGCCGCAACTCCGCCTTCGCCAGAAGGCCTCCCACCGGCCGCGACGCCTCAGACAGAGGGGGCCCCTATTATAGGAAGCCTACAACCTGTGTCTGATTTCCCCTCAGTGGATTTGATTAAGAAAGCTGACCCTGATCCAGCTGTTGTTGCACCTCCCATTGAGGCGGCTCCTGTCACCACCCCTGAAAATGCCACAGCGGTGCTGCCTGTGCCTGACGCAGCCCCTGTCTCTGTTGAGGCTGTTGCGACAACAGAATCGCCTGATCTTAAGGCTGCAGCTGAGAAAATTAAAACTCTTGAAAAAGACTTAGCGGTAGCCAAAAAGCAGGCTACAGCGGATTCTAACGCGATTTCTGCCGCAGAAGATAAGGTTTCTACTCTTGAGGCTAAAGTTGCAGAGCTTGAGAAAAAGCTTGCCGCTAACGATACTGTTGGGCAAGCAGACTTGATACCTCCGACACCAAAACCTTCACCTGTAGCCAAGATTGAAGCAGCAAACCCTGTTGCCAAGGCTGCTCCTAGCGCAAGGCCATCTAAGCCAGTCTCAGTTTCTTGGGATTTACGTGGGGCCCAACCTGGCCAAGCGATGCTGGCAAAACGAGGTGGGGGCGATATTCGTACTGTTGGAGTAGGGGATAGTTTGCCCGGACTTGGTAGAATATTGTCTATTGAACAATCAGCCCGCGGTTGGGTAGTCAAAGGCACTCAGGGACAGGTATCTCAATAGCTGCCCGAGTGTTTGGACGTTTAGACCTCCTAAATCGCTCTTTTAACACCCTCTTAACATCGTTTGACTTACAATAAGCGTGTGTCATGGGTTTGGACATAGCTTTGAATTGTGACGAATGTTTGCAAAATTTACCTTTATTTGGTTTAATAAAGGAAGGGTACGTTTTTAAGACGACCAGGGTGTGTGTATGACAAATATAAGAAAAAACATGTCATTGTATAAGTCGGCCCAAATGCTGGCTTTTATGCTTATGTTTACGGTGCTGGCATCAACTGATGCCCATGCGGCAAGCTACAGCAGCTTTTTTACAACCATAATGGGGTCTATCTCTAGCGCCATTTCCACGGCCATGGCTAGCGCTACTACAGCGCTTAATTCCATTTTAGGCGCGGTAAGCACAACCCTGTCTGCACTGGGTCTGGGGCCTTTGTGGGGTGTGTTGATGACCTGGCTTTTTGGTTCGGGTTCTTGCGGACAGGCCGTGATGCCAACCGGTACAGGGGTTGGCCAAATGATTTGTAACGTCATTATTTCCTCGCAAACCCTGCCTGGATTGGTGGCTGGCTTAGCGTATCTGATCGGTTTGGTTTGCGCGGTTACGGCCCTCTTCAAACTTAAAGAACATGTTATCAACCCGTCTCAAACTCCTCTATCAGATTCCATGAAGAGGTTTGTTGCCGGTGGTGCTTTCCTCTCTCTCCCTATAGTGACTAATGCTGCGAGAACCCTCGTGACTGGTCAGGGCGCTAACACCCTCGATAACTTCGCAATTACCAAAATAGATGCCACGGGTATTTCTGGAGGCTATGGTCTAGATACTATGATGGTTGCTCTGGTAAGCGATATTCTGCAACCAACCATGCTTTTGCTTGGCGGTTTTGGTTACCTCACAGGCCTGATATTTGTGGTTGTTGGCATTAGCCGTCTCCTCAAAACAGCGCAAGAAGGACCAAGAGGGCCTTCCGGGGTTGGAACAATTATGACCTTCGTTACTGCGGGTATCCTGTTTTCCTTGGACGGAGTGATGGGAGCTTTTACATCATCCCTGACCGGCGATAACCTGAGCGAGACCTATGGTATCTTGTCTCAGTCTACTGGCGATGCTGCGGTTGATGCTCACATCAACACAATTATTGCTGCAGTGATCGGATTTATGATGATAATTGGCTGGGTCAGTTTCTTACGCGGCTTCTTCATTCTGCGTGACGTATCTGAGGGTAATCACCAAGCCTCGCTTATGGCTGCAGTGACCCATATTTTTGGTGGGGCGCTCGCTGTGAATTTGGGGCCTGTTATGAATGCGGTACAAAGCACCTTCGGTTTGACCGGTTACGGCCTGTCCTTTAACTAAAGAATAAGCAAAGAGGAGGAACTCAAATGCTTAAACTCAATCGTCTAAGTGCCATGACTGGCGCTGCCTTTACTCTCGGTGCGATGACTTCTACTTCTGCCCACGCATCGTCCAAGACCTTTAACGACATCGCTAGCAACATTGTTGGTGGTATCGCTACAATTCCAGGTCTGATTAGCGCTATCTGTTACGTTATGGGTCTGCTTTTTGCAGTTCTCGGTATCCTTAAAATTAAGGACCATGTTGAGAACCCGTCCCAGACTCAATTGAAAGATGGAGCTATCCGCCTGTGTATCGGTGGCGCTCTGCTTGGCCTGCCAATCCTGCTCCAATCTATGCAGGCTCTGATCAGCAATAACGATACTTCTGCGATCAATGGTAACCAAGTTTACAACATCAAAATGCTGAACAAGGCGTCATAATTACTTAGCTCATGGCGGGGGCCTTAGGGATCCCCGCCGTGATCCTAAACCTATTTTCGGATAGGGTATAAAGTACTTTCGGTTTTCTAGATTATGGTTTAATATCTAACCAGTAAACATAAGCAAAGAGGAGGAACTCAAATGCTTAAACTCAATCGTCTAAGTGCCATGACTGGCGCTGCCTTTACTCTCGGTGCGATGACTTCTACTTCTGCCCACGCATCGTCCAAGACCTTTAACGACATCGCTAGCAACATTGTTGGTGGTATCGCTACAATTCCAGGTCTGATTAGCGCTATCTGTTACGTTATGGGTCTGCTTTTTGCAGTTCTCGGTATCCTTAAAATTAAGGACCATGTTGAGAACCCGTCCCAGACTCAATTGAAAGATGGAGCTATCCGCCTGTGTATCGGTGGCGCTCTGCTTGGCCTGCCAATCCTGCTCCAATCTATGCAGGCTCTGATCAGCAATAACGATACTTCTGCGATCAATGGTAACCAAGTTTACAACATCAAAATGCTGAACAAGGCGTCATAATTACTTAAGTTATGGCAAACTTACCTATTATACTGGGGATTGCCCGCAGGGCGGGCAATCCCCAAACTTCTTCAGGGGGTCAGAGCTCATCAGGCTCGATGGGCTTAATTCTGACACCTGAAATTAGGAAATCCGTTCTTGAGCGCGATGACCACACCTGTCAGTGCTGTGGCTTCAGAGCGACAAAATACCAAGATATTCACTTTATTGATCAGAACCGCCAGAATCTGAAAATGGATAATCTGGCAACGGTCTGCATATTCTGCCATCAGTGCTTCTACATAGACCTTGCCAGTAAAATGCGGTCTGCTGTTTTAATCTGGTTACCCGAAATCGATCAGGTTGCGCTTCATCATATGGCAAGGGCTATTTATGTCGCGCGAATTTCACAAGGTCCTATGGCAGAAGCAGCGCGCGTTGCTCTTGATACGCTTATGGCGCGCAGAGAAGAGGCGCGTCGACGCATTGAAACCGATGACCCTTTTGTGCTCGCTACAGTTATGCGTGACTTTTTGACTTCTCGGCATTATGCGGAGCGTGGCATTAAGTTAGACGGCATCCGTCTGTTGCCGTTAGACCGTCGTCTGATACGCGAAGCTGATCTGGAATTTAATCAGTTTCCTCAGATTCTTGCATATTGGCGCTCAAAAGATGGCCCTTTTGGAGGTAGAGCTCCTACTCTATGGCTTGATCTCTACAAAGACGCACTGCGGCGGGCTTCATAAGCCAGACTGACTTTTCTTAGCAGCTTGGCATCCTCATACAAAAATACTGAAATGATTGGTTTTTCTCATTTCTTGTGGCCTGATTTCGGCTATATTATTTCTACTTAAACTCCGACCCTCTGCAGATCGCTCCGATGAAACTTTGGCAAAAAATCTTGGCTCCTTTTCAGACGGCTCTGCGCCAGTCTGTTGAAAGCTTCATTCGTCTTGAAACTTCAGACGGAGAAGAGACCCTAGCGGCTATGGATGGGTCTCTAATCACCTATGTAAAAGTCGAGGGAAGTCGCCAAATTATTGGGGATGAAGAGTACCGGTTTTTAGTTGAGGCCTCGACCGTCAAAATCGGTTCAAAATTTGACCGCCAAGGACATGCGCTGCAAGTATATTTCTGCCGTGATCCAGCACGTATCCGGAATAAACTTGATCACCTTCTTAAGGGCTCGCGCGCAACCTGTACCAATATTGGCTTAGATCTTGAGGATCTTCTTGAAGAGAGGGTTAAGAACCTTTCGACGATCCTCAGCCATGAAGAATGTTATTTTGTGCTTTGGACCCGCCCATCTGCGATGACCAAAAGTGAGCTTGAGCGCACCGCTAAAGAAAAGCAGAACCAAAATAAGAAATGGGTTAATGCGGGATATGGTCAAAATCCCCTTGCTGGACTTGAGCCATTACGCAATCGTCATAAAAGCTTCGTCACATCCATTATGGCGGCCCTTGATGAATTAGGGGTTAGATCTGAGATTTTGCCCACACATGATGCGATCCAGGCAGTGCGCACGAATATGTTCCCAAACCGTGCCAACGATGGATGGAGAGCTTGTCTGCCTGGGGACCCTATACCTGCCCGCACACCGCTCAGTCGAATAGACCTATCAGATATAGTATGGCCTCCTTTGCGTTCCCAGATCGTGGCTGGCGATGCCAAAATTATAGATGGCTCCACTGTTCAGATCGGTGATCTTAACTGGGCTGGAGCTGACATGACTTTGGGGCCGATGGATGCAAGCCCATTTCCTATGCTATTGAACAGGCTTTATGACGCGAAGGTGCCTTTCCGCATATCGTTCATGATTGAAGGCGGTGGGGCGGCGGCTAGCAACACTCGTGCTCTGGTCGCTACACTGATGAGCGTTACGAACGCACTCAACCGTCAGATCAAATATTCATTAGAGGGACTGCAGGTTTTGGCTCGATCTGAGCCCGTTGTCAGGTTACGCGTGTCTTTTGCGACCTGGGCTCCCCGTGACAATCCTAATCTTGTTAAGGACCGACTCTCAGTTTTAATTCAATCTGTAGAGAGCTGGGGCTATTCGCAAGTATCTGATGCTTCTGGCGACCCGCTTGATTGTATTATGGCCTCTGCCATGGGCATCCATTGCGCAGGCACGGCCCCTATGGCTATCGCCCCGATGCGCGAGGTCATGAAGTTAATCCCTTGGCAGCGACCCTCAAGCCCGTTTAATCAGGGCGCCATTCTTCTAAGAACGCCTGACGGGAAGGCCTGGCCGTATCAAACGGGATCTGCCCTGACCACGACTTGGTTCGATCTTATTTTCGCCCAGCCGGGTGCTGGTAAATCCGTTCTGATGAATACCTTGAACTTCGGGACAATCCTATCTCCTGGACTTAGTAAGCTCCCCTTTGTGGCTGTTATTGATATTGGCCCATCTTCTTCTGGTTTGATCTCTCTGATCAAGGAAGCCTTGCCGCCACAAAGACAAAACGAGGCTGCCTATTATCGCTTACAAATGTCTCGCCAATATGCGATCAACCCTTTTGACACTCAGTTGGGATGCCGCTTCCCATTGATCGATGAGCGCAGCTACCTGACAGAGCTTTTAATTCTTCTGTGCACGCCTGCCGGTCACGATAAACCCTATGATGGTATGCAGCAGCTTGCGGGTCTCGTGGTGGATGAGATGTTCCGTTGGCGCGATGATAAATCAGCAAACGCAGAGCCGCGCCCTTATTTGGCCCGACTGGATGCTGCGGTTGATGAAGCCATTCTCAAACATAATATTCAGCTGCCCAGCGACCCATATTGGTGGGATGTTGTTGAAAAACTGTTTGAACTTGGTGAGACGGCAGTTGCCAACCTGGCGCAACGTCATGCAGTGCCAACGCTTTCTGACTCGATCACAGCCTCACGCCGACCTCAAATCAGAACTTTGCTTGAAGAAACTTCAATCGGGTCATCGGCAGAATCAATTATCAACGCCTTTGAGAGGATGGTCACATCTGCAATCCGTGAATATCCAATTCTGTCGTCGGTAACCCAGTTCGAGATCACAGATGCAAGGGTATGTTCTCTAGATCTGATGGACGTGGCTCCTCAAGGGGACGATACGGCTGACAGACAGACCTCTATCATGTACATGCTAGCGCGCCATGCGATGATCAGAAGTTGGTGGGTTGGTCCTGAAAGTCTCCCAAGTATTCCGGAGAAATATCGTCATTATCATGAGGTTAAACTGCAGGATCTGGCCGAAACTCCTAAACGCCTGTGTCTTGATGAATTTCACCGTACCAGTAAATCAGCCTCTGTCCGGGCGCAGATTGTGCGGGACGTTCGTGAAGGTCGTAAACGTGGAGTGCAAATTGTACTCGCTTCCCAGCTCCTAGATGACTTTGATAATGATATGGTTGATCTGGCGACAGGTGTGTGGGTTCTTGGTGCTGCCGTATCTGATAAAGCCGTGGACGCCGTTCGTGACCGTTTCGGCTTGTCCGAGTCTGCCCGAAACGTCATTCGTTATCGTTTGACTGGCCCCCGCGCCGGAGGTGCTCCGGCTCTTTTCATTCTCGGAACCAACGAGGGACGTTACGAGCAGCATTTGATTAACACTCTGGGCCCAGTTGAACTATGGGCGTTCTCGACCTCTTCAGAAGACGTTGCAATTCGAAATCGCCTCTATATCAAACTTGGCGCAAGTCGCGCGCGACAGATGCTTGCGCAGACTTTCCCAGGTGGATCTGCACGAAGCGAAATCAAACGCAGGGTGCTCGCTCGCGCAAGCAGCGGAGAGACGCGTGGTGCGGCAGCGAGCGCTGTCATTGAGGAAATTGTCGATGAGCTGAATGATCTTAGCCTTAAACTGAGACAGCAGGCAGCAGGGGTGGCAGCTTAAATGGCCGCCCCTAAAGAAGATAAGAAGCAGGATTTTAATAAGACTGCGGCTGCTGGTAAAAAAGAGAAAAACTCTGCGAGGCTTAAGAAATTAGGATTTGGTGGAGTTGCACTCTTCGGAATCCTGATTGCCATTATGTTTATGTTTCCAAGATATGGGACCATTAATTTTGGTATATGCAAAACTTTTGTCGAGCTTCAAGAACCATACCCATCTTCAATTACCTGGCTTTGGGCCTGGGATGATAGTGCTGGCAATGTTGGGATAGGCTATAAGCGGGTTGATCCCTTCGGGCTGCAATCCAGTAACGAGATTACATGTACGATTCATGTTGATGAGAAGCAGAATATTACCCTTGAATCTGTAGACATTAATGGCAAGAAGCGTAAATACCCGCAGGAAGATCCCGATGTTATTAAAAGATTTAATGAAGGCCTCATAGGGTTGTTTGCATATCCTCCAAGCTTGGTTCTGCCAAGTGAATGGCCTGCCGATATAAAAGATTTTCGCTAAAGAAATGTCCTTATATGCAATTCCGTCCTTTGGGCCGAACTGGCCTTAACGTCAGTGCTTTTTGTTTAGGTACAATGACCTGGGGTTCTCAGAACACCCAGAGTGAAGCATATGAGCAAATGGATTATGCCTTTGAAAAAGGCATAAATTTTTTCGATACTGCAGAGCTTTACCCAGTCCCACCTTCTGCCGAAACTTATGGGCGCACAGAAGAAATGGTTGGCTCATGGCTCCATGAGCGAAAAGCGAGAGAGAAAATAATCCTTGCTACAAAAATAGCTGGTCCGGCACTACCATGGATTAGAGAGGGTGAGGGGCGGATTAACCGCGGACAAATCATTGCTGCGGTAGAGGCGAGCCTTAAGCGACTAAAAACAACATATATAGATTTGTACCAACTTCACTGGCCTAACCGCGGCAGTTACCATTTTGGTCAGTATTGGTCTTATAATCCGGCAGTGATTGATGCTGATGCTGAATTAAATAACTTCCACGAAGTTTTGGAAACCCTTCACGACCTTATTCAACTGGGAAAGATTCGTCATATCGGCCTTTCAAATGAAAGTGCGTGGGGTCTGATGAATTTTCTCCGTATTTCTGAGGAGAAAAATCTTCCTCGAATAGCTTCAATACAAAACGAATATTCTCTGACTTGCAGGATTTTCGAGCCAGACCTGGCCGAGATAGCTATACATGAGGATGTGGGACTTCTTGCCTACTCTCCCCTAACTACAGGAGCAATAAGCGGGAAGTATCTTAACGGGCAAATTCCACAAGGGACGCGCCGATCGTTACCGCAGAGAAACACACATCGTGCCAATCCAATCGCTGATATGGCGATTGCCGCCTATCTGAATGTTGCTAAAAAACATCATCTTGATGTCTGTCAGATGGCCTTGGCGTTTGTACTAAACAAACCTTTCGTTTCATCTGCGATTATCGGGGCTACGAAGTTAGGGCAACTTGAATCAAACATAGCTGCTATCGATCTGCGGTTATCGAGTGAAACCATTAAAGATATTGAAGCCGTTCGCAGGCAATTTCCTATTCCGCACTAAATGTTCTAGCTCTTAACCCAAGCTAGGGCTTCTTCTTGGCGCTCTTTAGAGAATATTTTTAATTCCCCACTGATCATTGGTTTAGTTAACATTTTTGACATGATCTCCTTTTCAGGAGGGTTAACTAGGCAGAATTTCTTTAGATATTTGCCATACTCAACATAAAATGAAATGTCCATGTTAGCGGCTTCTGCATCCCATCCCTGAAAATGGTCGTAAAGCAGGTAAAGGCGAAATTCTCCATATTTTTCAATATTG
>CAYJDG010000006.1:61976-71350 GCA_964368875.1 uncultured Pseudobdellovibrionaceae bacterium | reverse complement strand
CATTGATAGCAGCCACTGATTTTTTAGTGATGTTGTCTTTGTCGGTCCAGAACTGCGTATAGTCACGCTTGGCGTAGGCCTCTTTGACACCTTGCGGATACATCAGCGGAACACCTTGTGCACTGCCGCGCTTGAGCAGATCGGCCAAGGCCTTCTGCGCTGGCGATAGCTCTAAAGCCGCGACGACTTCGGTGTCAGCCGCCTTCACCGGCAGAACAACACTGCCGGTCAGCATCAAGAGTGAAACTGTGGAGAGAAGAAGGCGCTTCATGGGGCGGGAACGAAAACTCTGGTTACTCAGATTAGTATACCATAACTTTTGACTAAGCCCAAGGATCCCATTGGGTTTCTTTCAAACAAGAGAGTTGTGCCTCTGGTTTCCAGTCATGCGGCTTGCGGGTCGGGTCGGCCCAGACATACTTAGCAGTCATCCACTTCTCGCGCGCACGGCGCACGGCGGTCGGCGTCGAATCATCATTGCCAAACTCAACCCCGCAGCAGGCGCAGATTTCAAAGCTTGGCTTGGTGCCATCGGCACCCCAGGGGTACGTCAATTGCTCAAGCCCGCAGACACGACAATATTTTGGATTCAATTTTTTTAAAATTTTCTTCATTCAATATTTCTTCGCTACCTGCGCCTGAAAATAATCCTGATTGGTTTTATAGCCGTGAATTTTGGGGTCAGGCCGGAAGAAAGTACGTATTTTCTGCTCCGGACTGGTCACTGCGAAGTAATTGAGCTGCGAATTATAATAAACCTGATCGCCGTCATCCTGCACAGCTATTTGCGTTCCCGCAGGAGGATCCTGCACAAAATTCAGCGCGGCCTCAACATATTCTGCTTCGGTTTTAAAGGGGAACTCGTCCCCATGCTTGTGAAAATGCTGTTTGGCATTCTCAGCAGACCGCTTGCCGCCCGACCAGACAGCACCGCCCTCCTGCACTGCAGGGTGGGTTAATATTTCAGTTAGCTCAGGGGGCGTGGTCAGATTGACATTGACCAGATTGGGCGACTGCCACCAGCCCATCAGCTGCCCGCCAAAGAAGAGCACAACTGCGCCTAAAATCGCCAGACGGCGAACGGATCCGCCTATAAAGCGAAGGATCTGATTAAATATCCGCATAGCAATGTTTTTCAGCCTTGCCGCCCGGATGAGTCACAGCGCCTTTGCTTGCGGGACCAACCAGTTGAACAAACTTCCAGATGGCTCCTGACTGATACTGATGCTCGCGCGGTTTCCATGCGGCGCGACGCTCGGCAAGCTCCGCGTCCGTCAGTTTAACATCCAGCGTCCCTTTATCAGCATCGATGCGAATAATGTCGCCGTCTTTCAGCAAGCCAATCGGACCACCTACGGCAGCCTCAGGCCCAACATGGCCAATACAGAAGCCACGCGTACCACCTGAGAAGCGTCCGTCCGTGATCAGGGCGACCTTGTTACCCATCCCCTGCCCGTACAAAGCCGCGGTGGTTGAAAGCATTTCCTTCATCCCCGGCCCGCCTTTTGGACCCTCATAGCGGATTACCAGCACTTCGCCTTCTTTATATTTGCGATCGAGAACAGCCTGTAGACAGGCATCTTCGCTGTCGAAACACCGCGCTGGCCCCTCAAAAACAAGGTCGGTCATACCAGCGATTTTGACGATGGCGCTATCAGGGGCAAGATTGCCCTTCAGACCAACCACGCCGCCTGTCGTCGAGATCGGCGTTTCGATGCGGGAGACGACATCCTGATTTTCAGGGAATTTGATGTCGGTCAGGTTGGCCTCAAGCGTTTTTCCTGTCACCGTCATGCAGTCGCCATGCAAGTAACCACCCTTTAGCAGCTCCTTCAGGACAACGGATACGCCGCCAATATCATAGAGATCCTTAGCTACGTATTTTCCACCCGGTTTCAGGCTGGCGATATATGGCGTGTTGCGCATGATTTTGGTAACGGCATCTATATCGAAATCTATGCCACATTCATGCGCCATGGCTGGCAGATGGAGCGCGGCATTCGTTGAACCGCCCGTTGCAGCAACAACCATCGCGGCATTTTCAAAAGATTTAAGCGTAACGAAATCTCGCGGACGCAGATTGCTGCGGATCAAATCGACGACGGCAACCCCAGACGCCTGCGCATACTCATCACGACTTTCATACGGTGCCGGAGCCCCTGCCGAATTCGGCAAAGCAAGGCCGATGGCTTCGGACACGCAGGCCATCGTGTTGGCCGTGAACTGGCCGCCACACGCACCAGCAGACGGACAGGCGCAGCATTCCATTTCTTTGAGATCTTTGTCGGAGAATTCTCCGGTCGCATGTTTGCCGACGCCTTCGAAGACATCGATCACGGTCACATCTTTGCCGCGGAATTTTCCGGGCAGGATCGAGCCGCCATACATGAAGACGGACGGTACGTTGAGGCGCAGCATTGCCATCATCATACCCGGCAAAGATTTATCGCAGCCGGCAAGGCCTACCAGCGCATCATAGCAATGCCCGCGCATCGTCAGTTCAACCGTATCGGCAATCGCATCGCGCGATGGCAGCGAGGAGCGCATGCCTTCATGACCCATGGCAATGCCATCCGTCACAGTGATGGTCGTAAACTCCCGGGGCGTTGCTCCGGCAGAGGCGACGCCTTTTTTAACGGCCTGCGCCTGACGCGAGAGCGCGATGTTACATGGAGCGGCTTCGTTCCAGCAGGTTGCTACGCCGACAAAGGGCTGATTAATCTGCTCTTCCGTCATGCCCATCGCATAATAATAAGAACGGTGCGGCGCGCTTTTCGGACCGATGGAAACGTGGCGGCTCGGGAGCTTTGATTTATCCCATGACATAGCAAAAACCTCTGGTGCAAGCTTGGTTACAAGCCACAGAGTTAGCACAAATTATGCTGACGAGGAAAGCTCTTCCTGAAATTACAGCTTGGCTGCAGGATCGACCGCATCGACGATGACGTGCGTCGGTTTCTCTTCGCGCTTGTAGAGAATTTCATTGATGACATCGCGAATTTTTACAGCATTATCAAGATACGGAATGAAGCCAAGCTTCGCCCCGACCCCAGTGATCATCACGGTTGCATAGCCTAGTAGCTGGCCGGGAATGGTACGTTGAATTTCAACACTTTCAATCCGGTCATAGCGCAATTGAATCGTATCGATTTTGATGATCCCGGAGCGAATGAAAATCCGCTGATCGGTCACGATCAGCAGAAGCGCCCGAGACATCATGAATGCGTAAAGCGCAGCCACACCAGTTACGAGTGCAAATAACACCCCTAGTTGCCAAGCAACCAGCAAGGTAATGGCGATCGCAATTATAGCGAAAGCAATCGTCTTCCAGTAAATACCGCCAGAGATACGCCCACGCACCAACATGGTTTCGTCAGGACGGAGCTGAACCGGCAAATCCTTGCCCTGCTTGTCTCTCATTACTGATCTGGCATCCATGTTCAACCTGTCCTTGCTTTTTCTATGGCCCGACGAAACTTCACGGGATCGGAGATGACAGGCAAGATCAGCTCGCCAACCCCCATCCCGCGCACAACCACCTGACCGAAGTTAAAGATCCGGCCAAGTACAGATTGCAGCACCGAAACACCTTCGATACGATCAATGTTCATTTCCCCAACATACCGGGCAACGAGGCCGCGTTTATATACAAGCCGCGTTGTGGTAATGGCGATTTCGGTTGTCGCCTTGATCACCAGCATCTGGGCAAATTTCAAAACCCCAAGCAAAAAGATAATCAGCGAAAAAAGCTTTATACCAGGATGCAGCTTCTGAATGACCGACAGCATCGTATCGGTGGCATCTATCTTCGACGTTGTAATTTCGAACGGGATATATTTCTGTAGATAGACGCACGCGACGAGAAGCGAGATCGAGAAGAACAGCCCCCAGAAAATATTCATGATGGCGATAACATCATAAAACCAATGGAACCGCCCGATGTGGATCAACTCTTCATCCGGCGCGAGCGATTGTTGGATATAAAGCATTAATCATCCCCCAGTGAAATGCCCAGCGCCCGCGCGGTATGCACAAGCGAGCTGTTCACATCGACCGCTTGATACGCAGCAATCGCCGCCTCGATCGGCACATCGACGATCTGGCGGTTTTTCCACGCAACCATGCGATCAAATTTACCTTCAGCAATCAGGTCAACGGCGCGCACACCAAAGGCCGAGGCCAGCAGGCGATCGTTATAGGTTGGCGTACAACCACGCTGCACGTGACCAAGTACTGTCACGCGTGTCTCAGAACCCGTCGCCTTGAAGATTTCATCGCCAATATAATGGCCAATGCCGCCATAGCGTTTCTGACCGTCCGTAAATTCAAGCTGGGCCGCTTCACCCGCGAGGGTTTTGATCGCTTCAGACACAACCACCAGCGCAAAGTTACGGCCGCTTTCTTTGACGCGCTTGATCTTACGGGCAATGCTATCGATGCGGTAAGGAATTTCAGGAATAAGAATGACGTCCGCCCCGCCAGCAATCCCTGCAGACACAGCAATATGACCCGCATCGCGGCCCATGACTTCGAGCACCATTACGCGGTCATGCGACGCGGCAGTCGGCTGCAGACGATCGAGCGCTTCAGTCGCAACAGCAACTGCCGTATCAAACCCAATCGAAGATTCAGTTTCACCTATGTCATTATCAATCGTCTTGGGAATGCCGACCATGCGGATCCCGCCCTGCTGGGCCAGTTTGCGCAGAATGGCAAAGCTGCCATCGCCGCCGATCCCGATGACGGCATCAAGCTTCAGCTTTTTAAAGCCGTCGATGATTTCACCAGTGCGATCCTTAAGGCTGCCATCCGGCATCGGATACGCAAATGGATTGCCACGGTTGGTGGTACCCAGAATGGTCCCGCCCATGCGCATGACATTGTTGTCGAAGTCGTTGGGCTTCAACTGACGATATTGAGGTGGATCAACCAGCAACCCGGCCGTTCCGTCGAGAATCCCGAAAATCTCCCAGCCCAGCAGATCAGCCCGGTGCACGGCAGCGCGGATAGCTGCGTTCAGACCGGCACAATCGCCACCGCTTGTCAGAATTCCTATTCTTTTAGTCATCAGTTAACCCTTACGTCGAAGTTCGATATTTAAATGCTTTGGTGCTCCAGAGGATACTTGTTCAGGAAAAAAACGTAAATGCCTCAAGTGAAAGATAAATCATGCTTATCAAAATGATTTTTTTCTGATATCCAAACCCTCAAGATTGCCCTTTTGCCCATATTTGAGATATTCTTAGCGCCCCATGGTTGACGACGATTCCATCCGCGAACAGCTTGAGCAGGTTAAAGCTGAACACAAGGCGCTTGAAGGACAACTTGAACAGTTGAGCCGGGCCCAGCCTATCGATTTCCTCACCATAACCAAAGTTAAGAAGGAAAAGCTTCGCCTTAAGGATGCGATCCAGCGCCTTGAAAGTATGCTGATTCCGGACATTATCGCATGACCCACGCAGACCCGAACCCGGTTGTCGGCATTATCATGGGGTCTCAGTCGGACTGGGAAACGATGGTGTATGCTCACGATCTCCTCCACAGCCTGAATGTCCCGCACGAAGTTCGAATCGTATCCGCTCACAGGACACCGGACCGGATGACGGAATATGCAAAAACAGCCAAAAGCCGCGGTCTCAAAGTAATTATTGCCGGCGCCGGCGGTGCAGCGCACCTGCCAGGTATGACTGCCAGCATGACAACCCTCCCGGTGCTCGGCGTACCGGTAGAAAGCCAAGCCTTGAAAGGCATGGATAGCCTTCTCTCTATTGTCCAGATGCCAGCAGGAGTGCCTGTTGGAACACTGGCCATCGGTAAGGCAGGAGCAGCCAATGCCGCCCTGCTCGCCGCCTCGATCATCGGACTTTCAGATGCAACTATCGCCGACGCAGTTGCAGCTTACCGCCAAAAACAAACAGACAGCGTCGCCGCCGCTCCCCAATGACGCGCAAAGCCCCCATAATTCCATATAAAACCCTTGGCATTCTTGGCGGGGGCCAGCTCGGACGTATGTCAGCGTTGGCCGCAGCCCGCCTTGGGATTAAAACCCATATTTTTTGCCCCGAGACTGATCCACCTGCAGGTCAGGTCGCCGCCCGCACCTTTCAGGCTGAGTATTCTGACAAAAAGGCGCTTCGTGAGTTCGCCAAAAGCGTCGATGTGATTTCCTACGAGTTTGAGAATATCCCGGTCGAGACAGTCCGCTTTCTACAAAAGTTAAAGCCAGTTTTTCCGGATGATCGCCTCCTGGAAATTGCCCAACACCGCCCGAGTGAAAAACAATTCCTGAATGACATCGGCATCCCGACAGCACGCTGGACCAGCGCGTCTCATCCAGATGACGTTCTCAATACACTTCAAGATTGGGGTGTAAGTGCCTGTATATTAAAGACAACCAGATTTGGCTATGACGGAAAAGGTCAAGCCAAGTTTAAGCGCACTGACGATCTCAAGAAAGTCTGGGCCAGCCTCATGTCTGATGAGATCATTATTGAAGAACTAATTGATTTCAAATGTGAAATATCATGCATCGTTGGGCGAGATGTGGCAGGCAAGATCGAGATCTATGATCCTGTTCACAACGAGCACAAAGACCATATTCTCTCCAAAACCATCGCCCCCGCAGAGCTAAAGCCAGCCCTTTTGCGCAAAGCCAAAAAATATGTGGCCGACCTTGCACGCGAAATTGATCTGGTCGGCGTTTTGGCGCTCGAACTATTTGTCACCAAAGACGGCAAACTTCTGGCTAACGAGATCGCCCCCAGAACCCATAACTCAGGTCACTGGACAATCGACGCGTGTGCCGTATCACAGTTTGAACAGCACGTCCGTACCGTTTGCGGTCTGCCTGCCGGGTCAGCACGGCGTCATTCTGATGCAACCATGCTGAACTTGGTTGGCAATGATGTTGAAATGGTCCGTACCTATCTCGCCAAGCCCAATGCCTGCATTCATTTGTATGGAAAAGACGAGGTTCGGGCAGGACGCAAAATGGGCCATATTACCCTGCTGAAAGCTGTGGCAGAGTAACGATGGCGATGTTCAAGTCTTTTACGGAGCTCCCCTTTATGGGCTTAACCAGATATCTAGTTCCTGCACTTTGCCTCATGGCATTACTATCCTCGTCTGCCCAAGCAGAAAGAGTGAAATTTAAGGAATTCGGGGCTGTAACCGATGAAGCAGTCGATGATTATTATGTCCAACTAAAGAAGCTTCATCGCAAATCTTACGAAAGCTACAAGGCCTTTACATATGATCACACGGATGAACATGCCGAATTCACAGTCCATATGATCCATCATCTCCCGAACGGTGAGGATAGGAAACAGACTGTCGTGATGAATAAACAGAAGCTCATGGAAAGCCTGCCTGATAGTTATAAATTCAGCCAGGGCGCCAAGGTGCAACATAAACTGATCGATACCGAAGTGGCCGCTGACGGCACCTACGCCATTTTGAGAAATATGACTTTTATTACAACGGTTGTCGGCCTTCCCACCGCCAAAGGTTCGGTTAAAGTCGATGTCAGCACCCAAATCAAATGTGAAGACCATCTGATCAGCGACCCGATCGTGGCAGTCAAAGTTGATAAATCAGAGTGCACGTCTGAGAGCTTTTTCTTCCTGCCGGAGGCTAAAAAGTCGCCGGCCAACCCACCCCCATCTTCACCGAAGTCCAGCGAGGATAAAAAATGAAACCCGCATCAGTCGCAGCGCCAGCGTCCGCCATCCGTATTGAAACCGACTCCTTTGGTGAAATAGAAGTGCCTGCCGATAAATATTGGGGAGCACAAACCCAGCGTTCGCTCGGTAATTTCAAAATTGGCGGCGAGAAAATGCCCCGCCCTCTCGTGCGCGCTTTAGGTATCATCAAACGTGCGGCAGCTCAGGCCAATACGGAACTGGGTATTTTAGATAACAAATTGGCCCAATCCATTATCAGCGCAGCTGACGAAGTGATGGATGGCAAACTTGCAGACGAATTTCCGCTCGTCGTCTGGCAAACCGGATCCGGCACACAGACCAATATGAATGCCAACGAAGTCATTTCCAACCGTGCGATCGAAATGCTCGGCGGCGAAATGGGCAGTAAAAGGCCTGTTCACCCGAATGACCACGTCAATATGGGGCAATCATCCAATGATACCTTCCCGACGGCCATGCACATTGCCGCCGGGGAAGAAATCATCCACGAACTGATCCCGGCGCTTGAATATCTTCATGCCGCCCTGCATCAGAAGGCCTGCGATTTCGGCTCGATCGTCAAAATTGGCCGCACCCACCTGATGGATGCTACACCCCTGACACTGGGCCAGGAATTTTCCGGCTATGCCCGCCAGATTGAGCTCGGCGTCGAGCGCGTGAAGGCGACCTTGCCGCGCGTCCTGCCTCTGGCTCAGGGCGGCACTGCTGTAGGTACCGGCATCAATTGCAAAGTTGGCTTCGCAGAGAAATTCGCTGAACATGTTGCCCAAATCACCAGCATTCCGTTCATAACGGCTGAGAATAAATTTGAAGCGCTAGCGTCGCATGACGCGATGGTTGAACTTTCAGGGGCTCTCAACGTTCTGGCGACATCACTGATGAAAATTGCCAACGATATCCGCCTGCTCGGCTCTGGTCCGCGCTGTGGAATAGGCGAAATCATCCTGCCGGAAAACGAGCCAGGCTCATCGATCATGCCGGGCAAGGTTAACCCGACCCAGTGTGAAGCGATGACCATGGTGTGTACACAAGTCATGGGCAACCATATGACCGTCACGATTGCTGGCAGTCAGGGTCATTTCGAACTGAACGTCTATAAACCAGTCATTATTTTCAACGTCTTGCAGTCGATCCGCCTGCTCTCTGATGCATGCCGTTCACTCACTGATAACTGCATTGCAGGGATCGAAGCGGATGAGAAACGCATCCATAAACTGGTACATGACAGCCTGATGCTGGTGACGGCTCTCAATCCGCATATCGGGTATGACAATGCTGCCAAGATTGCCAAAAAAGCCCATGCCGAAGGTACAACCCTGAAAGAAGCCGGGATGGCGCTTGGCCTTCTCACGGCGGAGCAATTCGATCAATGGATCAAACCAGAGGACATGGTAAAACCACGGAGCTAAAGGATTTCCTGAGCTCCAAAGTGGTCAAGCGGTCAGTCTCGATTTCCGGGCATCTGACCAGCGTTTCTCTAGAACAACCGTTCTGGGATGAGCTTAACCGTCTTGCAAAACAGGATGGGCTGTCGCTCTCCGCCTTGATCAACCTCATAGACAAAGAGCGCTCAACCAATCTGTCGAGCGCTCTTCGTTTATATGTCCTGTTTATACTGAATCATTCAGTCGACGATTAACGGCGCTTGAACAATCCTTGCAAAGCTTTGAC